>PFAR01000016.1 GCA_002773655.1 Candidatus Falkowbacteria bacterium CG10_big_fil_rev_8_21_14_0_10_43_10
CCTAAAAAAATATTCAAAGTTCGCAGTCCGGATTTTCGTCAAAAAAGGTTCGAACATCAATCAAAAACGACCGCAATAATAAAAAGAGGGTTAAAATCCCTCTTTTTATTTATGAATTTGTATAGTATCATAAACAATATGCCAACTTACGCGATTAACAAACGAGCGAATTTTGACTATCAAATATCGGATAAATACGAAGCCGGCATTGTTTTTGCCGGCTATGAGGTTAAATCCGTTAAAACCGGGCATATCAGCTTAAAAGAAGCTTTTGTCACCCTTAAAAGGAAAGCTGGCCACGGGCTGCCGGACGCTTATCTGACTAATTGCCATATTCCGCTTTATAAGCACGCCGGAAAAATGCCGGATTATGAACCGGCCAGGTCGAGAAAATTATTAATAAAAAAAATTGAAATTCGCCAGTTGATAGGCAAGACTAAAGAAAAAGGCTTGACATTAGTGCCGATTAGAGTGTATAATAAAGGCAGCTTGATTAAACTGGAATTCGGCGTTGGCAAGGGAAAAAAGAAAATAGATAAGAGGGAAAATATAAAGAAAAGGGAAACGGAAAGAAGAATACAAAAATTGCAAAAACAATACTAGCGTACTCTTTATAATAATCCCCCGGGGTAGGGTATTTTTAAAATAATAAATTCCAAGTACCAAATACCAAAAAAATTCTAAATTATAAAATTCAAACCATAAAAATATTTTTAGAATTTATAATTTAAGATTTGTGATTTCTTTGTTATTTGGGATTTGATATTTGGAATTTACTTCGGCTGCGCCGAAGTCGGGGGATGCCAGGCTTCGATGGCATGTATATTTTATAATAAGCAGGGCGAGCAATGCTATTTGCGCTCGTTAATCCGATAATAGCAATTACAAGTGCAAAAAACGTACTTGCAAAAGTAAAGGCTGCTTTCAGCATGCCGACTTTTGCCACTGTTGCCGCTTAAAACCGGCAGCCATCCGAACCGGCGACACCTGTTAGCCGGATCTCGGGTGTCATCTTAGCAGGTTAGGCTTGTTGGTCCGCGTTCGCCGGCAAGTTAAAACTTCTGAACGCTAGCTTATGCGGATTTTGTTCTGTTTTAACCGCGTAAGTTAAGACAAAACAGAAATAATCCTGTAAACTTATTATGGAATGCCTGTCAGACGCGAGTTCGATTCTCGCCATCTCCACTTACATATATTATAATAGAATATGCGCCGTACCTATAGACGACCAAAGCCAAAACCAAAAATGGATTTTTACCGGATAAACGAACAAATTCGCGTTCCGGTTGTTCAGGTTATCGGCGATGAAGGGGAGCAGCTGGGAGAAATGCCGACCGCTAAAGCGCTACAAATGGCGCGGGAACAAGAGCTTGATTTAGTTGAAGTTTCCCCTAAAGCCCAGCTGCCGGTGGCGAAAATAACCGACTATGGCCGGATGAAATATCAAAAGGAAAAACAAATCCATAAACAGAAAGCCAGCCAGAAAAAAATTGAAGTCAAAGATGTCCGCCTATCATTGAGAATCAGCTCCCACGATATGGAAATGCGGTTAAACCAAGCCACTAAATTTTTTGAAAAAGGGCATAAATTAAAAGTTGAAATTATCCTAAAGGGACGGGAAAAGCAGCACTGGGGGAAAGCGGTTGAAATTGTAAAAAATTTTATTGCCAAGCTGAAAGAGAATAAACAATTTAACTTAATCGAGGAGCAAGGTTTGACAAGACAGCAAAATGGATTTAATATAATACTCGTTAATAAAAAAGATTAAATATAAAATTATGCCGAAGATAAAAACGCATAAAGCAACCGCTAAAAGGTTCAAAATAAAGAAAAAAAGCAATAAAATATTAAAGAGAAAAACAGGGCAGGGCCATTTTAACAGCCGCGAGCGGGGCAAAACCACGCGCCAAAAAAGGCTGGATGTTACTATATCTAAAACTTTAAGTAAAACTATTAAAAAACTAATGCCTTATAGTAAATAAAAATAAAAAATGACGGCTAAAAATTTAAGAAAACTTTTTTCACTTTACACTGTTGTTATTCATTTTTAATTTTGAATTATCTTTATGCCTAGAGTAAAACGAGGAACCACTCATACAAAAAAAAGACGCAAACTGCTTAAAAGCGTGAAAGGATACAAATGGGGCCGAAAAAATTTAATCCGCCTCGCTAAAACCGCCTCCACTAAGGGAGGGGCGCACGCTTTTGCCGACCGGCGGAAGAAAAAAAGCGATTTTAGAAGCCTCTGGCAGATTAAAATAAGCGCTTTTGCCAAAGAGAACGGATTATCATACTCAAAATTAATTTATCAGCTCAGACAGGGCAAGATTGAATTAGACCGCAAAATATTAGCCGACTTGGCAGTTAATAATAAAAAATTGCTGGCTGACATAATTGCCAAACTAAAATAATAAGATGAATATCTTAACTGTGCTACAAACTATAATCGCGGTGGCTTTAATAATCGTGATTCTTCTGCAACAGCGCGGCGCTGGCTTAGGCGGCGTCTTTGGCGGCGGAGACTCATCCAATGTCTTTAACACTAAAAGAGGCGTTGAAAAAACTTTATTCCGCGCGACTATCATGCTGGCCGCGATCTTCATTATTTTAGCTCTGGCTAATGTACTTTTATAAATACTTTTATACTCTTATAAAACGTGTCTGAACCCACTTCCCAAAATTTATCTCCTGGCTCAAAAATGAAAAAAAAATACAACATTTATAAAAATAAATGTGTTTTATTTTTAAAAAAAACGCTGGTCATCGGAAAAAAAAAGCGGGGAATTAACGCGGACAAAAAATTGATATTTTCCCTCAACAAATCAAAAATGCCGAACTGGGACCAATTAAAATACATCAGCCATTTTCTTTCCCGGCAAGAGAGAAAAATTATTCAATTATGCGTAGTAGTTATATTAATAAGCTTGGCTTTTTTAAGTGTTTTTTTTTATCGGGATCATATTAAGCTGGCGCCGGCAAGAGGGGGTAGCTACACCGAGGTTCTGACCGGGAGCCCTAAATTTATCAATCCGCTTTATGATTCAATTAACACCGTGGACAGCGATATTGTTTCTTTAGTCTACTCCGGGTTGCTGAAAAAAAATAAAGATAGCGAGCTGGTCCCTGATTTGGCGGAAAAATTTGAAATAAGCGAAGACCAGCGCGTTTATACTTTTTACCTGAAAAAAAATATCTATTGGCACGACGACAGCCCTTTTACGGCTAATGACGTCTTTTTCACTTTTAAGGCGATAGATGATGTTGAATATAAAAGTCCCCTAAAATCAAGCTTTGACGGCGTGGAAATACAAAGAACCGAAGACGACGGAGTAATAAAATTTATTTTAAATGAGCCTTACGCCGCCTTTCTTGAACTGCTGACTGTTGGAATTCTGCCGTCCGAAATTTGGCAGCAGATTCCTCCAAAAGCCGCCAATCTGGCTGATTTAAATCTAAAGCCGATCGGAACCGGGCCGTATAAATTTAAATCCCTGACCAAAGACAAAGCTGGCAATATTAAATCATATGAACTTGAGGTAAATAAAAAATATTTTGGCAGCCGGCCGTATATTGAAAATATTGTTTTTAAATTCGCCCCCAGTTTTGAAGACGGCCTAACTATGCTGGCTGACGGCCGGGCGGAAGGAATTGATTTTCTGCCCAAGGAATATGAAGAAAGAGTCGCCGCCAAAGACACCTACAATCATTATTATCTGTCCCAGCCCCAATTTACCGCCCTGTTTTTTAACCAAAACAAGCTTGGTGCCCTAAGCGATAAAAGAATTAAGCAAGCGCTGGCCTACTCAATCGATAAGCAAACCATCACCGCTTCTTTGCCCCATGCCCGCTTTATTGACAGCGCCATATTGCCGATGTTCAAAGACTACTTTAACGATGACATTGATAAATATGGTTTTAATTTAAAAAAAGCGGAAGATCTCCTGGATAACGCCGGCTGGGGAAAAATAAAAGTTGAAGAAATAAAAAATAATGAGGGAAGTGAAGCAGAGGGCGGCGAAGGAAGCACGGAAGAGCAGAAACCGGAGATTGAAGCGGGAACCTGGAGAAAAAAGGGCGGGGAATTCTTAACCGTAAATATCACCACGGTCAAACAGGCGGATACTGTTAAAACGGCTAAATTAATTAAGGAATCCTGGGAAAAATTAAACATTAAAGTAAATTTAAATGTGATTCCAGCCCAGCAAATACAAGGGGAGATAATCAAGCCGAGAAATTACCAAATATTGCTTTATGGGATTATTTTAGGCTCCGACCCGGACCAATATCCGTTTTGGCATTCATCCCAAATCGGCCCGAGCGGCCTAAATCTGGCAAATTACAACAATAAAACCGCTGACGCTCTTTTGGAAGACGGGCGCATTACCAACAATAAAGAGATCCGGCAGGAAAAATATAAAGAATTCCAAAAAATTATCGCTCAGGATCTACCGGCAATATTTCTCTACAGCCAGCGGTACTCATATTTGAACTCAAATAAAATTAAAGGTTTTGATACTTCCAATATTACGGTCCCGTCAGACCGTTTCAACAATATAACCAATTGGTATATTAAGACTAGAAAAAAAATAGTCTGGTAGCCGCATGGGGATGTGGCGGAATTGGTAGACGCGCTAGCTTCAGGAGCTAGTGGTAGCAATACCGTGAGAGTCCGAGTCTCTCCATCCCCACTTTTTTCAAATTATAAAACTCAAATATCAAACAACAAATAAATTCTAAATTACAAATAATAAATTCTAAGCTAATTTTGGTTATTTGAATTTTAAATTTATAATTTTTTTATTTTTTGTATTTTGTTATTTGCCACTTAACTATAAATATGTTTACAAAAAGACTTATCCGCTCTTATGGCGGGCACAAAAATCAACCGGGTCAGAACAAGCAAGCGCAGGAAATTTCCCTGTCGGATTTGCCGCGCGCCCAAAATAACGAACAGCCGCGCAAAAATAAAAGGCACAGCGGCAGAAATCAGGCCAAGCAATTAAGGTCAAACCCCGCGGACGAAAACGGCCATAAAAAAACCGGCAGCGACAGTTTAAAAATCTATCCTCTGGGCGGCCAGGAGGAAGTCGGCCGCAATTGCACTGTGTTTGAATATGACAATGATATTATCATTCTGGACATGGGCATCCAATTTCCGGACGAAGACATGCCGGGTATTGACTACATTATTCCCAATACCGAATCGCTGGAAAATAAAAAGCATAACATTAGGGGAGTGTTATTTTCGCACGGCCACCTTGACCATATCGGCGCCGCGCCGATGATGCTGGAAAATCTGGGCAATCCGCTGATTATCGGCCGCAATTTGACCCTGGCTTTAATTAAAAACCGGCAGGAAGATTATAAGCGCAATACCGCCAAAAATTTAAAAACCCTGCTGATCAAATCACTGGACCAAAAAATAAAGCTGGGAAAATTTAAAATCAGTTTTTTCCAGGTTGACCACTCTATCATGGACGCTATGGGGGTTATTATCGAAACTCCGCACGGCACCATTATTCATCCGGGCGATTGGACCATGGAAGTTGACCCGATGGAAAACAATCCGATTAATTATGATAAATTATTAAAACTGCCCAGCCCGCGGATTTTAATGCTGGAAAGTTTGGGCGTTACTTACGACAAACCGCCAGTGCCGATTAAAATTACTTTGCGAAACCTGCAGAATTTAATAGACAGCGCGCTCGGCCGGATTATCATCGGCACTTTTTCTTCACAGATTGAACGGATAAAATACTTGCTGGAACACGCGGAAAAAGTGGGAAAAAAAGTGGCGGTTGACGGCTACAGCATGAAAATGAACGTGGAAATTGCCAAAGAGCTTGGTTATATTAAAGTGCATAAAGAAACTTTAATAGGCGTTGATAAAATCCACCAGTATCCGGACAATAAAATAATCGTAATCTGCACCGGCGCCCAGGGGGAAAGCAACGCGGTCTTTTCCCGCATTGTCAATAACAACCACCGCTATATTAAAATTCAAAAAAACGACACCGTGGTTTTTTCTTCGTCTATTATCCCAGGAAACGAAGAAAGCGTGCAAAAACTGAAAGACCAAGTTTACCATTTAACGGAAAATGTCATCCATAATGAAATAATGGACGTGCATACCGGCGGACACGCCACCAGCGCGGATATAGTTAAGGTTATAAACCAAATCAAACCGGACTATTTTATTCCGGTCTATGCCAATTATTACATGCTGATAGAAGCAAAAAAACTGGCGATGCGCAACGGACTAAGGGAAAACCAGATTTTCATCCTGGAAAATGGCAATATTCTTGAGTTTAAGAATGGCCGGCCGAACCTGCACAAGGAAAAAGTGAATACCGATTACGTAATGGTTGACGGATTGGGCGTCGGCGATATCTCTAATGTCGTCCTGCGGGACCGGCAAGTAATGTCGGATGAGGGCATGATCGTCGTCATCGCTACTATTTATAACAAAAACAGCAAATTAGTCGGCAATCCGGATATTATTTCCCGCGGTTTTATTCATATGAAAGAAAATAAAGATCTAGTGGAGTCCACCCGCAAAAAAGTAAGAGAGATTGTCGAATCCGGCAGCACTAAAACCAAAACTGATGAAAATTTCATTAAAAACAAGCTGCGTAACGACCTGGGCCAATTCTTATTCCAAAAAACCCAGCGCCGCCCGATGGTCTTGCCGGTGATAATTAAAGTATAATAATTTATTTCACGGCACAACTACAGATAATGAGCAGGGTTTGGCGACTGGCTGGAAATACCTGATAGATTGAATAAGTGTTAAAATTTTGCTATACTAAAGAAGACCAAAAGATGGTCTTTTTTGATTAAATATGTCAAAAAATTTCAAAAAACTAGGCGTCAATCTATTAATTCTGCTCTTGCAGAGCTTTTATTTTATCAGCCGGTTTTTAATTTTAGGAATAGGAAAAATATCCCAATTTTTTTACGCAGTCGGACGCAAAATGTTCGGTAAAATGGTTACTGCAATATACGGCCAATATATAAAGCTTAAATCCAGGCTTAATCTCAATAAAAAATGGCACTTCACTAATATTTTAACTAACAATAAAACTGTCCATGCCACTATTATTATAATTACCATCATAATCCTATTAATCAACTTAACCATCGGCACTAAAAAAACGCTGGCCGCGGATGATACTACCCCAAAGCCGGCGCTATTTTACTTAATTCAGAGTGAGTTTGCCGAAGACGAAGAGCTGATTATTGAAACATTTGACGAATCAGCCGTAATCTCTCCGGAGGAAGAAACTTATTTAAGGAATCTGGCTAGCGTCCGGGTCCAGCCGCAGGTAGAAATGAAGTCTGTCGGCGAAGTAGAGGTTGGGCAAACCGACACTATCGTCCAGGGCGGCAGCGCGGTGGTTAAACCAAATATCGCCAAAACCACTAAAATAAAACGGCCCCGAACTACTATCATTTACCACCTGGTGCAGCCGGGGGAAACAGTCAGTACTATCGCCCAGGAATATGACATCAGCGTCAGCACTATCCTGTGGGAAAACAACCTTAACGCTTATTCGGTCATCCGTCCGGGCAATAAGCTGGCGATATTGCCGGTCAGCGGAATCAGCTATAAAGTCTCTAAGGGAGATACTTTACAGACCATTGCCAAAAAATATGATGTTGAAGAAAATGAAATCACTGAATTTAATAAGATTACTGACAGCAGCTATTTAAAAATCGGCCAAAATCTTATTATTCCCGGCGGCAGCAAAAAATATTCCCTGCCAACTTATTCAAGCTATTCCGGCCTGGCCGCCCTTAAAAATCTGGTTGTTCCTCCCTCCTCCAGCGCGACAAAAGGCAATAAGATGAACTGGCCGACCGAAGGGCAC
>PFAR01000003.1:0-7418 GCA_002773655.1 Candidatus Falkowbacteria bacterium CG10_big_fil_rev_8_21_14_0_10_43_10
AAAGCAGGACATAATTATTTTACTCGGAGAAAACAAAAAAAGCAAATGCGCCGTTGACTAAAAAAACCGGCTTGATATACTCATAATACCAATAGCTATAAGGGTGGTATAGTTCATTAACAAACGCCGGACGTAGTTTCCGGAATTCTCTAGGTACGGAGGAGAAAATCATGGTATCAAAAGGTATTACAGGAAATACGGTAGTAAACCATTACCCTGCAGACTTTGAATCACCACAAACATTCGCCGAGTTGATCTTGCGCGGTTGGGAAGTGCGCCGTTGGTATTATTTTTATCTATTTTTGGACGCTTGCCGCTTTAATGGAGGCGCAATGCGGCTTGCTTACCGGCCAAAAGACATTATCTTTGACGAAATCAGACCGCATATTTTAGATATAAATTCTATCGGCGACTGGGGGATCGGCGACCTTTGTGGTGTAAACCGTCCTTGCGTCTTCGCTAATTATGATCCCTGGTTCCGTGATTCCTCTTGGTTCTCTGGCTCGCTTGAGCAAAAAGATTTGTGTAACGTTGAAGATATGGGCTTACACGATAATCCTTCAGTAATCAGCGCTTTTGTCCAGCTTGACGGGCATTTTAAAAAAGGTAAGGGAAGCCGCATTACTTCAACTTTTTGCGCTCTTGCCTTTGATGTTGCTTATCGGATGGCGCTGCCTTTTGACAAAATGCCTGAACATAGCATAATTCTCCGGATGAACAAGTTCGAACCGGTAACCCCCATTCTGCTCTTTTGGCTGCCGGGTTTAAAACAAAAGAGCAAGGAAGATCTTTAAATTTAAATAAAATTGCTGTTTAAAAAAACAGGCGACCACCCCGCCTGATTTTTTTTATACAAAAAAATGTTACGTGTTTTATGTTACGTGTTATTCGCTATGATATTTTCCACCGCCGCCCAGTTGCTCTCGCCGTATTTAGGGACTAAAATTATCGCTTCGTCTCCCGCCTGCCCCTTAAAATAAGTAACGCTCGCGGTTAATATGCGCCAGCGCCTGCCGCCCTGCTCCACGAAATAATCGCCGTTTTTACCGAGCGCTAAAAGGCCGATTATCCGTTCCCGCTCAATGGGGCCGATTTGCTTATAGATGAATCTTCCGTTTTGGCCGATGACTAATTTTAAAATGTCGCCTTCCACGAGCTTTGATTTGGAAGCGTAGTTGGGCGGCACGTTGTACTGCTTGCCGTCCGGCCCGATCATGTGCTGGCCGTTAAATACGCCTTCAATCACTTTTTCGCCTGATTGCTCGTTCGTTGTTTCCTCGTCCGGCGGCGCCGCAAACTGCTCAATGCCAATCGCCCCGTTTTCTTCCTCCCAATTGCCGGCTAACAGCTCTTCCAGGCGGCGCGTGTTTTCTTTGATGTTATTGATTAATTTTTGGATAAAAATAACTTTTTGTTTGGGCAGAGTAACCGTTTCTTCCTTTTTCTCTTCCGCCTCTTCCTCCTCTCTCTTAAAGTCAGCTAAAGGCGAAACTACGCCGACGATTTCCGTGTGAAAAATCGCTCTTTCTTCCCTGTCCTGCTCGGCCCGCTCTTCTTTTAATTCACTGGCTAATCGGGAAAGCGGCTCCTCATCGTTAACGGCTGATTGATCAGTTTCCCGCCCAAAAGAATTATTTTCTTTGCCCTTTGCTATTTGCTGCAAAGCGTCCGCCATCGCGTCTTGATTGATGCCGGCTAACTCTTTGGCTTCGTCGGGCGCTGCCGCCTCTTCGTTTAAGCTGATGGCTTCGCCCTCGGGCCAAAAAATTCCTTCTCTATTTTTGGCGATAATGTCGTCTAAGGATTGGTTTTGATTGCTCATAGTTTTTGATTTTATTTTTTTATTGATTTTTATTTAACCACTAAATTTTATTGGTTATCAACCAACGCCGTCCAAAAACCGTCCTGCCGCAAGTCGCTTCGCACCTGCCAGCCGTTCTTACCGACGTCCGCCTCTGCCGGCCTAGCCCAGACTATTTCCATATTGTCTGGCAGGCGCAAACCGCTGGTAAAATCGGTCGTGACGCTGCCCGGCTGTTTTTGCGCTAACAGCGAATAAGGGCTGACATTCGGTTCGGTTGCCAAGATAGACGCTAACAGGCCGGCTGATTTTTTTATATTATTTAATTTAAAAGGAAGCTTATATTTAAATTTGATGGTTATGCTTTTGCCCGGGTCTACTTGCGTCCAATGGGCAAAAACCGTTTTTTTAAACTCACGATAAATTTTTACTCCGGTTTGAGGGTCAACTTTAGCCGTACTTTCCGCTAATTCAATGTCCGGGTCAATGTCGGCGCCCTCGGCCGGCGGATCAAAATAAATTTCGTCCGGGACGGAAAACCCGCTTGCGTCCAGCAGTTGGCTTCCGAGCGGCACGTAAACGCGCAGGTAATCCACGTTGCGCACGCCGGAAAACGGTTCGCCCTTCCGCCCGGTATGCTCTCTAATAATCGTCAGCGTGTCAATGATTGCGCCATCCGGCGTCACGCTCGCTTGATGTTCAACTCGCTGTTTTATTTTACGGTCGCTTTTGCCGCCCGCGATATTAGTATTAATGACCGCCAAATAATCGCTCGCCGTATCTTTAATGTTGCCGGCCCAGCCCTGCGCCAGCGCGAATTTCTGCAACTCTTCATCGTTAAACTGCAATAAAATATGTTTTTCCGCGAGCACTTGTTCTATTACTTTGCTGATGGCTAACAGGTTGTCCGCGTTCAGGCGTGCCGGCAATTCAGTTACGATTTTATCAACCAAATCGCGGATGATGACCTTTGGCTTGTTAGTGTCTTTGCGCTCCGCCTGCGCCTGCACGATATCGTAAAAATTATTATGGTCAATGGTTACCCCGTATTCCGCCTGCAAATCAACCGGCCCGATGGCCGCTAACAATTCTTCAAAAAAATTCGGGTCTAACGCGATAACGCCGTCAACGGTTGAGCCCCAGCCGTTGGCAAAAAACCAAGCGATTTTTTTCGCGGACAGCGGCCAGTCCGGCCACCAGTTGGCGTCCTGAAATTCCCAGAGCGAATTGATTAAATGCAGCGGCTCGGGAGAGGAAAAGCGCTTATGCAAACCGCCTTGCAGGTCGTAACTGCCGCCGCCGGGCACTTCAATTTTTTTAATTTCCCCTTGCCGGAAATCAACCAGAGCAAAGCTGCCGATAAAACCGCCGCTCGCGCGCATTTCGGCGTTATTTTGAAAAATCAACAAATAGCGGGCATCAATCTCTTCTCCTAAAAATAGCGGCAATATTTCACTCAAAGAAGTTATTGTTTCTAATCCGTTAATAACGGCGCCTTTGCTTTCCTGCAGCTGCTGCAGCGAGGCCGCTATCTGTTCTTTGCCGGCCATATCAATAGCCGCGATTGTTTTCAGGTCAATGTCATTAATTTCCCGCTCAAATTTTTTCAGCTCGGCCAAAGCGCGCCTGCTGTATTGGGAAAAGGAAATTAAACGTTCGCTTAGCGGCGCAATGCCGGCCGTTTCCCCCAACTGTAAACTATCAACTGCCAGCGCTAAATATTCTCCCCCTTTAGCGGCGGTCTCGCCCGAGGAAATTAACGCTTGCCCGGCGGCGATTAACTTTGCTTGCTTGCCGGGCAAAATGTCAGCCACTTTGATTAAGCCGGCGTAACGCGACAAAGTAGTCTGCGCTTGGGAAAAACTGTCGGCCGCCGAAGAAAAATGGTTAGCGGCCAGATTAAAATTAAGTTCGCTCGTGCCTTGCAACGCCGCCTGCAAATTATTGACGGCTTGCTCGCTTTCGCCCAAAATCCGCCCGCGCGCATCCTGTAAAACGTTAAAGTAACCCAGTAATTTTAAAGGCAAAACAAGCGCTATGGCCATCAAAGTAAAACCGATTAATTGCCGCTGCCAAGCCAGCGGCGGCAAAAATTTTAACGAACGCAAATTTAATTTTAAGCGCTCCCAAAAATCCGCTGCCCGGTCAATAATTTTTGCCTGCCGCGCGGCAACGTCATCAGTAATGTCAGTCGTTTTATTTTTAACGGCCGTTTCCGCCGCCGCTAAAGATTGGCGGCTGGAGCGAAAAAAAGCGGCGGCTGCCGGCGGCGCGCCTCCTATTTTCTTAAATAAAAAACTGGCTGCCCTCCCCGCGGAGGATAATAAATTTTTACAAAAAGAGATAAACTTATTGGCAAATTTAGAGCGCCTAATTTTTTGCGCCAGCCAAATTAAAAATATGCCCGTTAGTTTAAAAACTCGCGCGAGCGTTAATTCCGCCAAAGCCAGCAGGTTAAAAATTAGCAGTTCATCCAAAACGGCGCGGTGTTTGTTATAAAATCCGCCGACATAATCCGCGCTGGCAAGGCCCGTGCTTTTTATTACTCCCAGCCCCTGCAAAAAAATTCCCCAAGGCGTTACCGTCGTGCGCGGATAGTTTTTAATCGCGGCCATTGCCTCTTTTTTATGCGCCGGCAACTCCTTGATCAAGCGGGGAAATTTTTTCCAATTTTGCATCGGCAGACTTTTATCTTGCTCGCGCTCTTCTAACATCCGCTTTAAATTAACCGTGTAGGGCGAGTGCGCGGCCTCTTGCCGCACAGACAAAAAATTAATCTTTTTTTTCCAAGCGCTGCCGGCTGAATTGCCCGTCTCTTGCCTGCCGCTCGCGGCTGGCTGAATCTTGGCCGCAGTTTTGTTTAAGATACTTCTAAGTTGCGCCTTTTGCTTACCGTTCGCCCTTGGCTGTTTTTTTACTGCTGGTTCTTGCGGGGCATGCTTAAAATTCAAAATCGCCTCAATTTCATCAATTGCGGCCGTTTGCTCCAGTTGCGCGGGAGTTAATTTTAATTTTTTTGGCTTGGCAGAGGTTAATTTCTTTGCGCGTGGCATGGGGATATTTTTTATCAACATCTGAAGTTATTATACCATAGAATTCCTTCATAGTAGATGGGGCATCAAGATATATATTAGACTTATGGAGAAAAAATTATCTAGAAAAATAGCACGCTCTCCTATTTATTAAATAGCCCTAGTATCTCTTCCACCCGCCGCCGGTTCACTGAGCCGAATACGGGCATCTCATCTTGGTTGCGCATCATGGATTGGAGCGTGGGGCGGATGACCGGCCCGTCCGGGGTGCCGCCGCACCCGCCCTCGAAAAACCCCACGCGGATTTTATCCTCGTTGAGGTCCCTATCCAAAAAGCGGGATGCCTCGTAGTAGAAGGGGTCCACCTGCCCTGCTAGGTCCCCCCACCATTGCTCGGCTTGCGCACGGTCGTGCGCGCACTGGGGGTAAGCATAGGCCGTCGAGCGCCCGGATTCGTCATACTCGTCCTCGAGGTCGAACAAGGCGTGCCCCGCTTCGTGGGTGAAGAGTTCGGGCTCGGCTGGGTAGGGATGCCCCTCAATCCGCGTGACTGGGTAGTAGTCCAGGGCGTACCCGAAGTTCCTCACCGCGCGCACGCGCTGGCCGTCGAGCGTGAAAAGCGGCTTCCATGCGTGGGAGCGGGTGGGGCTGGGACTGGTGACTGGATCCCCCTCCTTGCCCGGTTGCACGGCGCGCCGGATGACCGTCTGGTCCGCTTCTTCAAAAGGGATGTTGCTAAGGAGCATGGGGGCCACGTGGCGCAGGCCGAAGAACCCGAAGTACTCCCCTTCCGAGGGCACGACTTTTTTCGTCAGCTCGGTGAACGAGCCCTCTAATTCCTGGTCCAAGAGCCACACGTTGAACTTGTTCCTGTTGGAGCGCAGGGGCTCGGTGGCGAAAAACCCAATGGCCTTGTGGGTCAGGTTATTGGTAATGAGCTCTCCCGTGAACTTGTCCGGCGCCGTTACCGTGTAGTCCACCTCGGTGAACTCCCCGTCCATCGCTAGGGTGTGCCCGGCGAGTTCCTTGAACTCGTCAAACGAGTCATAGCCCGAACCCACGAGGATGATGTTGATGCGCTCCGCGCCGCGGTCGTTGTGCCCGGGCACCAGTTCGACCAATCCGAGGTCCCTAATCTCAAATGGCTCGCGCTCTCCGCAGTACTCCACCTGGTACTCCCCCACCCGCTCCACGCCAAACCAGTTGGCGCTCACGTAATCCCCGGCCTCGCGGTCGTTGTGCGCTCCGTCGTTGAACAAGGGCACCTCCTTGACGAGCTGGTCACTTGCGTCCAGAACGCGCAGGGTGATGTTTTCCTCGATGGGGGCTGGTCCCTTCACGTACACGAACAAATTGTAGTCCGGGATGCCAAGTGTGGGGCCCAATTGGATTTTCCTCTCCTGGGCGTTGGTGCAGTCTTCTTCCGTGCGCGCGGGCGGCGCATCCGGCTTGCTGGGGGGTGCCGCGGATGGCGTGAGGGACATGCGGGTGTCCGTGGTCCGGCCTGCGGTTACACTGGCCTGCGCGTAATTGGATTCGTATCCCTCCTTGGCTGCCTTGAACGTGTACGCGCCGGCTTTTAGCGTGAGCGTGGCCACGCCCCGCTCATCCGTGTAGGCGCTTTGTCCCTGGCCCTGCGCGTTCTCGGGTGCGGGGATGGCCCACACCTGCGCGCCCAGCAGGGCGGCGCCGGTGGCCGAGTCCGTCACGCTGACCTGCAGTTGCCCAATTTTCGGTGATAAGGCGGGCGTTTGCTGGAGTGTGGACTGTAATGGATTTAATGAATTAGCGGCTACTTTTATTTTGGCTAAATCATTATCAGTAACACCCAGCCCTGCTTTGCGCATTGTATTGTAAGCATCTTCAGCTCTGCCTAAGAAGTGACGTTTCCCGTCATTAGGATTAACATACCACGCCTCGCCATGCGCCTGTACCTGTAATAATATTTTTCCCGATTGCTTAGCGGAAAAATTCAGATTAATCGGCAATTTTCCGGCTTTATTAGGATGATAGCCGTTTAAAATTTCAGTCTGGTCGCTAAAACCGTCGCCGTCGGTATCAAAATTATTTTTATAAGTGCCTAATGAATCCTCAATCATATCGGATAAGCCGTCGCCGTCGGTATCTATGCCATTTAATAAATTAGCCTCCGCTACTGGAATTCTCCATAAATTATCATTAGTTACCCCGATGCCTAAACTGCGCATTAATTTATAGGCATCATTCGGCGTACCCATATAATATCTTTCTTCGTCAGCCGGATTGACATACCATGCTTCGCCTTTTTGCTGCACTTGCAGTAATATTTTGCCTTTTAGTTTATTTGCTAAATTTTGCGCTTGAGTTGGTTCAACAGCAAGATTAAAAAATAAAGATATAATAGCTACCATTATTATGACTATTAATACAATTTTTAATATAAATTTAAACATAAATTTTTTAGCCGTATACCACATATATTTATTTTACCACACCTTTAATTTCCTTCACAAACTTTTCCTTACTAAATTTTTCCGCCTGTTGTTTACACTCCGCGCTCATCTCCCCTGCCCTGTCCGCATCCAGCCACTGCACCGCTTTAACTA
>PFAR01000003.1:7440-13735 GCA_002773655.1 Candidatus Falkowbacteria bacterium CG10_big_fil_rev_8_21_14_0_10_43_10
GCGGCCGCGGCTTCCAGCGGCGTCATGCCAAAATCTTCCTGCCGCGGAATATAAATATTCGCGATGCAGCCATTAAGCAGCTTAGCCAACTCTTCATCGCTGACAAATCCTAAAACCTCAATATTGTCGTGACCGGCCGCAAGCTGTTTTATTTTCTCCCACTCCGGTCCGCCGGAGGCGACAACCAACTTTTTGTTTGGCATTAAATGAAAAGCGCGCGCAATATCATCTACTCGTTTGAGCGGATCCAAGCGGCCAAAAGACAAATAATAGCCGCCCTCTCTTGCCATTTCTGCGCCAGCGTACATTGCCAGTTGAAACTTTTCTAAATCAATCGGCGGATAAACCACTTCGCTTTTTACGCCGCAATAATGTTGCAGGCGCGCCTGCACGTTTAAAGAATTCGCTAAAACTAAATCCATTTTGCGTATGCCCCAGCTGTAAATAAAACGCGCCCCTATCACAAAAAATAAAAACAGCGGCTTCTGCCAAGCCAACAAATGTTCATAATAATAATCTTTCAAATCATAGGCGTAGCGCACCGGCGCATGGCAGTACATAACCAACCCCCTCCCTTTACCAAGGGGAGGGACAAGGAGGGGTGAACGCGCCCGCCAAGCCGCCGACAGGCAGTTATTGCCGGAAAAAATTATAATGTCGTAATTGTTGATAAATTTAGTTTTCCAAAAGAACCGCCATTGCGCTGACAAATAGCTTAAACCAAGATGCTTAATTTGTTTGCCTAAAATAATAACTTTCGCCGGAGCTTCTGTTTTAGAAAACGACTCTGCCTCGTTCCAATATTCAGTCGCGATATCCGCCCCTAAACCTTGCGCCATAGTTAGAACTAAGCGCTCCGCTCCGCCCCTAAATTTAAACCGGTCATGCAGAATTAAAATTTTTTTATCGCTTGACATACTTGTAAATTCCTATGTATAATAAATAATGTCTTAGTGATCTTTCAACTTATAGAAGGAGTCTTATTATGAATACTTTTCAAAATGAAAACGAGGAAACAGAAGTTGATACTACCGATGTGGAGGAACCATCACCAAGTTGCCCTGATTGCAAAGCGATAATGTTGCGGAAAGGAAGTTGTTTTAAATGCTTGAATTGCGGTAAGTCTATTTCAATAAGATTGGGTACGGCGCTCCTAGCTAAACTTTCCGCCGAGGAGGAAGTGCCAAGTTGCCCCGGGTGTGGGGCGACAATGTTACGGCAAGGCGGCGGTTGGCAATGTCTTAATTGCGGAGAGTTTGTCTAAACCACAGATTTTGAAAAACGAGGTGAGCCAGGTAAACAAATTATCTGGCTTTTTTATTTTTTACTTTTAACTTGATATAATCCTAATCTGCTTTCTTCATCCAACTTAACCGGCTCCACTTGCAATCCGGCGGCGGCTAATTTGCGGCTGTTAAGATAATCCAGATCTTGCGGCGGGAAAATAAAGCCGTAGTAATAAAGCGGCGCCCCCTGCTCTACTAAATTAGCGTAAGCCGTCAGCGGCGCGCGGCTGGATAAGTTTCCTGCTATCACTTTATATTCCGGCCAAAAAAATTTATCAAAGCGCTCGCTGATAATTACGGCGCGCGGCTCTATCATTGCCTTTATCTCGTTTACCCGCCGCTCGTCTTGAATGATGCTTTTAGCCATAGCCATTAGGCCTTCTTCCGGGTTAAAAACGGCCGTTTGGATGTTGAAAGCCGCGCTGGCGCCGATTAAAATCGCTATGATCGCCGTCCGCAGCCGCGCCGGCTTAAATAAATTTCCTAGCGCGGTAAAAAACATCGCCGCTAACGGCAGGCTCATAACATACATCGCCAGCCAGTAGCGAGCGTAAGAATTGCCGATGGTAATGCCGGCCGGATTAGGGTTATCCTGAATTTTCCAGGAACCGTAAAAGAAAATTACTATAACGCTAACCGCGACAAAATTAATAAAATACAGCCGCTGTTTTTTGTCTCGTGTTTGATATCGGTATAAAAACATCATCGCCCCCAAAAGAGCCGGCCAGAATAAATACCAAAACATCAGCGGGTAGTAATAAAGAAAATGTTTGGCGGCATTTTTAAAATTAAGGCCGAAAGGGAGAACGAAATTTTTAATTTTATTAACACTAATAATTTTTTCTTCGCTCTTCTCTGCTACGGAGGGGGGCGTAAGATAATTATTGGCTTTCGCGTTATAACCGAAATTTAACGCCCCGCCGTACAAAATTTGATTATAATAAAACAGCGGCATTAACGCCAAAAATATTCCGACCAAAAATAAAATTAATTTGCGCCAGTCTGTTTGTTTAAAATAAAACAGCCAGCTGATTAACGCCGCCGGCCCGAGCCAAATTAATTCTGACGCGCGAGTAATGATTGCCAGCCCAAAAAAAATTCCGCTGCTAAAAACGAGTAGCCACTGCCGATAAGCGCGTTTAGTCAAATCTGCCGGCGTAACGCCATTGGTTATTAATAAATAAATTCCCCCTAACAACAAGTCAATAAACAAAACGTTATGAAACATGGAGCGCGAGGCGTAATACCAATAGGGCGCTAATACGAATAACATTAGCGCTGACAGCCAGGCGATATTTTCATTAAAAACGCGCTTGATTATTCCGTAAAAAAACAACGCGCCTATGGCCGCCAATAAAGCCGTCAGGTAAATTATAATTCCCGAACCAAAAATTTTTGCCAGCGCGCCATAAATCAAAATTATCCCCAAAAAACTTACCGGCTTCACTGCCCCGCTGTCCGAGCGCGCCGAACGCGGCGCAACCGCGTCATTAGCAATAATATTCAGCGGTTCAAAATAGCTTAACTCCTGTCCGGCCGCGTATTGCCGAGCCCAAAAATAATTAGCCGTTTCATCCGGCGAGGCAAATTTAAAATTAGTGCTACCGGCAACCTGAAACGGATACCAAGAATATAAAATAAAAAAAATTACCGCGAGCGACGTCAAAACAATAATGCGCCAATTGCGAAATATTTTTTCTGGCATGGAATGATAATTAGAAATTGATGTTTTAATGTTCTGGTGCTTTAATGTTTTAATGTCAGCGCTCCTTAGGCGTCACCCAAAAGCCCAGCCGCCACTTCCCGCCGAGCGCTAGCCGTACTTGCGCCTCCAGCGCCGGCAAAGCGCCAAAGATAATGATGATTATCGGTAAAAAAATCCACTGCATTACCATCACCGCCGTTTTGCCGATGCCGTAGCGAGCCGGGCGGCGGGGCAACAAAAACATTGAGATCACGGCGGACAAAACTAACCCCGCCATCGCTAAAGTCATTAAGGTGCGCGTGATAAACGGCAAATTTCCGGACAGCACGGTGGCGTTAAAGTTTTCTCCGCCAACGAACAACGGCAGCCAGCCGATGACACCAATAATGATAGCATTAGTCGCCCAGGCGTGAAAGCCGTATAATTGCACTAAAATCCTGCCCAAAGCGTTTTTTTTATCTATCGTCTGCCAACGCTTGCTGACGTTAAAAATTAAATAAGGCAAATTCTCTGCGCCCCAGCCCCAGCGCCGCTGTTGTTTATACAAATTGCCGATCGTTTTCCATTTATTTTTATCCATGCAAGCGTCCATCGATACCGGAAAATACAAAGGCTCAACGCGGTAGCGGCCGCGGTAATGGCAAAAACAGTGCCAAAAAATACGCGAGTCTTCGGAAACCATGTTGGTTGCCCAAAAATCTATGTCCACCAGCGCTTGCCAAGTCATGGAGTGGGAGGAATAAGTCGCCAGCTTTTCTTCCCGCACCTGCTGCATCATCTGCCAAAAGGTATTGCTGTACGCCGATACGCGCGCGAACCAAGGCGCCTCCCACAGGTTGTTATGATAGACGGGAATCGGCTGGTAGCTCGAGTGATGGGGATCGGGAACCGTTAAAAACGCGTGCGTCAGGCGCCAAAAATAACCCCCTCCCACGACGGTATCAATGTCAAAGACGCTAACTAGAATTTTAGCGTAATCAATGCTCGCTTTATCAATAATTTCCCTCTGCGCCGCCCGCGCCGCCCACGCTTGGTTTGCGCCTTTGCCCTTTAGTTCTCCGGCAATTCCGTCCGGATGCGCCGTTAAAAGCCAATAGCCAAACTTGTCTTTGAATTCTGATTCAATTCGGCGGCAGCTGTGCAGCTGTTCCTCTCCCGCCCGCTCCTCTACTGCCAACACTACCATTAGTTTGTCCACCGGATAGCCGTCGTCAATCAAAGCGCGCAAAGAAGCGGTAATAATGTCTTTACTCTCGTTATAGACGGGCAAAATTACTAAATGGCGTACTTCTTGCCAGCCCGAAATCGCCTGACATTTAGCTTGCCAGTTAATTGTTTTATTCTTCGTTAAGGTCCGATAGGCAGAAATAAGATGGAGAATTAAAAAAAGCACCAGCAACAGCCAGTAAACGTCAAAAACAATAATAAAATAAGCGACTCCGGCCGGCTTAAGCCAGGACAGGAGAGTTAAGGCAACCAATGTGCCCCCGCTCAAAGCCGCGGGTAATGTTTCTAGCGCCCTATATAAAAAACGATCTCTGCCTTGGAGATCTGACGCTTGGGCTACTTTTAAATAGTCAACAGCCATAATGAAACCGCCGTTAAATTATCACATTCTAACCACTTTACCCTCTTCCAACTTTTTAGCCTGATTGGAATTATAATAAATTTTTCGGTCTGGTTGTTCGTGCTTTTTGTTATTATCATATCTGGCGTTAGCCGTCAACTCAGGTTGTTGCTCCCGGAGTTTATCTTCTATCTTACGCCCGTGCCAATCTACCGCGCCCTGCTTTAAAGCCTCCGCCAAGCTAACGCCAGTCGTCTCCTCGGCAACAATATTTTGCTGTTCGTCTTTAGCCGCTGGCAAAACTTCCGGCCGCATCCGCTCCCCGGTCGGCATTGGATGATGAGGCGCGCGACGCTCGTAATCTCTAGGTGCGTTGGGCTGGCTGCTGAATCTTGATTCTCGACCGCCACCGGCAGAGCGCCGCTCTTCATTGGCGCGGCGCGGCGGGAATTGCTTATTGGCAGTTTCCGGCTCTTCCTGCATCCCGTGCCAGCGCATAATTTTATCCTCTACCGCTTCCCGGTTGGAAGCGTAGCGCTCCCGCGAAACTTTAATCACTTTATCTTCGTTGTTGGTCTCTTCTTCTTTTGATTTTGGCGGCAACCCAGTCGCCGAAAACGGCTGGGAGGCAATGCCGTCAATCATTAACTTAATGTAAAAATTATATTTAGGCAGATTAACCAAATCCGGCTCTAAATAATAGGGATCAAATTCCTTTACCAGCTCTTCCGCATCCGCCGCCCCGACGCGAAAAACAATCAGCGTGCCTACGTTGCCTTGCACCGCCGGCCAAACTTTCTCGCCTAACTGCTCTATGTATTGGTGCGCCATCACTAAATTCAAGCGATATTTGCGCGCTTCGGACAAAATGTTGCAGAAGCTGTCGGTGGCGAAATTTTGGAATTCGTCAACGTAAAGGTAAAAGTCGCGCCGCTCTTCTTCCGGAGTGTCTACCCGGCTCATGGCCGCGAGCTGCATTTTAGTAATCATCATCGCGCCTAAAAGCGCCGAGTTATCTTCGCCGATGTGCCCTTTGGATAAATTCAGGAGCAAAATTTTTCCTTGGTCCATAATTTCGCGCAAATCAATGCTGGACTTAACTTGGCCGACGATGTTTCTAATGAGGGAGCTGGAAAGAAACTGGCCGACTTTATTTTGGATTGGCGAAACCGCTTCGGAAGCGAATTTATCCGCGTAGCCGGCGAATTCGTTAATCCAAAACGCCTTCACCACCGGATCCTGAACTTTTTCAATCACTTTTCTGCGGTACACTTTGTCGGACAGCATGCGCGTTACGCCCATCAGCGTTGAACCGGGATAATCTAAAATGGCTAAAATGGCGTTGCGTAAAATATATTCCAAACGCGGCCCCCAAGAATCGGCCCACAGTTTCTGGAAAATGCCGATTAACCCCGAAGCAACGAGGTGCCGGTAGCGGGGGTCAACCTGCTCCACCACGTTAAAAGCAATCGGATATTCAATGTCCGCCGGGTTAAAATAAATGACGTCATTAATGCGGTTAGCGGGGATATAGCGCACCACTTTTTCCACTAAATCGCCGTGCGGGTCAACCACCGCTACCCCCCGGCCCGCCCAAATATCGTTAATAATCATGTTCTCCTGCAGCACTGATTTCCCCATGCCGGTTTTACCGATGGCGTACATATGCCGCCGGCGATCGTCGGTTTTGATGCCAAAACGCCGCCGCTGGTTGCGGAAATTTGTTTCGGCAAAAAT
>PFAR01000019.1:0-665 GCA_002773655.1 Candidatus Falkowbacteria bacterium CG10_big_fil_rev_8_21_14_0_10_43_10
TTTAAAGGATGGCTGCTTCTAAGCCAACCTCCTAGTTGTCGCAGTCGCGACACCACCTTTCACACTTAGCATAGATTTAGGGACCTTAATTGGTGATCTGGGCTGTTTCCCTTTTGACTAATGGAGCTTAGCCCCCATAGTCTAACTCCCGGATTACACCGAACGGAATTCGGAGTTTGATTAAAGACGGTATCCGAAGACCCGCCCTTATTCAGTGCTCTACCTCCGCTCGTCAGCATCCGAGGCTAGCCCAAAAGCTATTTCGAGGAGAACCAGCTATCGCCGAGTTCGATTGGAATTTCTCCGCTAACCACGACTCATCCCCTAGTGTTGCACGGCTAGTGGGTTCGGTCCTCCTGCCGTCTTTCGACGACATTCAACCTGGTCATGGCTAGATCACCCGGCTTCGGGTCTGCTCTGTGCGATCTTCTCACAATTTAGATAGAAGAAAAAGGTATCCTCCTATCTAAAAAGTAAGATACGGGCGGTTAACCCTCGCTTTCACTTTAACTCCATTCCGAACGGAATTTAGTTAAACCACACAGAAGCAACTCGTTGGCTCATTCTTCAATAGGCACACCATCATCCGCTCATAAGCGCAAGCGCATTGAGCGGACTCTGATTCCTTGTAAGTATATGGTTTCAGGTACTATTTCACCTCCCTC
>PFAR01000019.1:749-4509 GCA_002773655.1 Candidatus Falkowbacteria bacterium CG10_big_fil_rev_8_21_14_0_10_43_10
GCTGTCACCGTCTTTGGCCGGCCTTTCCAGGCCGTTCTTCTAGGGAAGTTATATTTTATGCCTCTGTCTTGCTGAATCCATACAGCAAACGTAAATATCTTGCAACACTCCAGAAATATGTGGATATGGATCCTTTCCTCCCTCTCTAACCGAAGTTAAAAAAGAAGTTCAGTTTCTAAAGTTTAGGCTTCTCCGCTTTCGCTCGCCACTACTAACGGAATGATACAGATTAACACGGATTACAAACAGATACACACAGATAATATCTGTGATAATCCGTAAATAATCTGTGTAGGATCTGTAGATTATTTTTCTCTTTTCCTCCGGGTACTAAGATGTTTCAGTTCCCCGGGTACTCCCGCTCCGATTAAAAACCGAAGCGCATCCCGACTTCATCGGGATAGGTTTCCCCATTCGGAAATCCTCGCGTCAAAGGTTGCTTGCCACCTCAGCGAGGCTTATCGCAGGCTGCTACGTCCTTCATCGTCTCTTAATGTCAAGGCATCCGCCATACACCCTTAAATAAACTCTTCACCTTGCAGTTTTTATGCAAGGTTTGAAATTGCATTATCTTTAATTTATATTTTTACTACTTTTATTTTATTCAATTGTTAAAGTACAAGCGCCTCTTAATTAAAGTATCAAAAAACCGCCGGGTGGCGGTTAAAAATACACAAAAATCACGTGTCTTTTAACCGCCTGATTTGTTAAGCAATAGTTTGATTTCCATCATAGATTAAGAAGTTATTAACAATATTTTTATTATACACTAATAATAAATAGTGTCAACCCAGCACCACTTTTTGAATTCAAAAAGTGATGCTGGGTCAATTCTACTTAAAACAGCATATCGGTTGAGTAAGTATCCATTGTTTCTTGGGATATTTCGCCGTCTTTATATAGATTTTTTAAAGCTTTATCCATTGTAATCATCCCTATTTTTTGGTTTGTCTCAATCACGGTGGGAATTTGAGAAATTTTATTTTCCCTGATTAAATTAGCCACTGCCGGAGTGTTTATTAATACCTCCCTGGCGGCAACCCGCCCGCCATTAACTCTCGGAACCAAACGCTGTGAAATAACGGCCGCTAAAACAGTCGCTAGCTGCATTTTTATCTGCGCCTGCTGATGGGGCGGAAAAATGTCAATAATTCGGTCAATGGTCTGGGCGGCGCTGTAAGTATGCAGGGTTGCCAGCACCAGGTGGCCGGTTTCGGCCAGCGTCACCGTAGCGCCGATAGTTTCCAAATCGCGCATCTCCCCGACCATAATCACGTCCGGATCCTGGCGCACCACATGCTTTAAGCCTGATTTAAACGACAGCATGTCCGTGCTCAGCTGCCTTTGCTTGATAATGCTTTGTTTGGGGGTAAAAATAAATTCAATCGGATCTTCCAAAGTAATAATATTCCTTTTCTGCTCCTCATTTACATAATTTATCATTGAAGCCAGCGAAGTTGATTTTCCGCAGCCGGTCGGCCCGGTAACTAAAATTAAACCTTGCTGGAGGCGAAGCAGATTATAAGTAACTTCCGGCATAGTAATATCTTCCAGTTTGGGTATCTCGCTTAAAATTATGCGGGCGACCAATCCTAAATTTTCTTTTTCATAATGGATGTTAACGCGAAAACGGCTTCCTTTTTTTACTTCATAAGAGATATCCAGTTCACGATTTGCTTTCAGGCGCTCTTTCTGCGCCGCTGTTAAAAGGGACATTATGCCGCTTTCCATGTCCTGGGCGCTGACTTCATTCTCATCGCTGACAGCTTCCAACTCTCCGTCAATTCTTAAAAAGGGCTTTAGCCCGGAAATTAAATGCAAATCAGAAGCCTTTCTTTCTACGGCTGCCTGAAACAATTTGTTGATATCCATATTCTTAACCTTAGATTACAAATATAATAAAATTACCATTTTTTTTCTTTAAGAGCGGCAATCGCCGCTTCTACTTGGGCTTCTTGCTTGCTGGTTCCCTCCCCTTGAGAAATTAATTCATCCCCGATATAAGCGGCGATTTTAAAAGTCTTAGCATGGTCAGGGCCGACTTCTGACATAACTAAATAATGGGGAGTAAGGCCGTATATCTCCTGGGATTTTTCCTGAAATTTGCTTTTAGGATCCAAATACAGCTGCTGTTCAATAACTTCATCCAAGTGGCAAAGTATTTTCTCTTTGATAAACTTTTTTGTCTGCCTGATTCCTTGGTCTAAATAAATAGCTCCAATGATAGCCTCCACCGCGTCCGCTAAAATATATTGGCGCGCTTTGCTTTCTTTATCTTTCGATTCGCCGCGGCTGAGATAAAGGTTGTCGTCAATATCCAGGTCCGCGGCCACCCGGGAAAGCATCTTGGCGTTAACCAGGCTGGCTCTCAAGTTTGTTAAATCGCCCTCCGGCTTTTCCGGAAATTTAAAATATAAAAATTCGGTTACCACTATTTCCAGCACCGCATCCCCTAAAAATTCCAGGCGCTCATTGTGGTCCAAGGGAAAATCGCCATGCTCATTCAGATATGAACGATGCACCAGGGCCTGCTTTAATGAATCTTTTGTTTTAAATTTTACTCCTAAAGTTTTTTCAAGTTTTGCAAAATCCTTCATTATTTTTTTATTGCTCAATTGCCAGATTGTTAAATCGCCGGCCGGCAATTTAGCAATGTAACAATGTAGTAATTTAAATTATTAAATTAAATAATTACGATTTTTCTGAATCCATGTCTTTATAAATCGCCCCCAAAACTCCGTTGACGAATTTTCCGCTCGACTCGCCGCCGTATGCCTTGGCTATTTCTATCGCTTCATTAATGGCTACCCGCTCGGGTATGTCCTTATTAAACAACATTTCATATATTCCCAGCCGCAGAATATTGCGGTCAATCGCCGTAATCTGGTCAAGCGGCCAGTCCGGAGCGTATTTTTCAATCTGCTGATCAATTTTTTTTAGATTATCAACCACGCCCTGCGCAGTCTTCAGGGAAAAACCTTCATCGTCAAATCCCGAAGCGAATTCCTTTAAATTTTTTTTAACCAGAGCGCTTAAATCTTTTTCCGCCTGACCGTTAAAATCCCAGAGATACAAAGTCTGCATGGCGATGGTACGAGCGAGATGCCTGTTGGACATATGATAAATTTTAGATTTATGATTTTTGATTTTAATCTGAAATTATTTTTTCTTTTTATCGGACACGGACTTAACTTTTATTACTTCTTTGCCTTTATAATAACCGCAATAAGAACAAGCGGCGTGCGATAAAACAGCCTTGCCGCATTGTTTGCATTTCGCTAATTTTTGTTTTTTTAAAGCATGGTGCGATTGCCGCCTTTTTACCGACCCTCTTGTCCGGCGTTTTTTTGGTACAGACATAATTAATTAAAAATTATTGAATTAAAAATTAACGATTTCACTAATTATTTTGCTGACTTTAGTATAGCTAAATATTAAAATTTTAGCAAATTCACCGGAACAGGTCGGGGTTATTTGATTTTTTGGCTTTTATTTTTTCTGCCCGGTATTCGCCAATCTTTGTCCAGTGCGTTCTGAAATTCATCTTAATGAATACTAAACTCACTAAGTAAAGTTTCAATGATTGTCGCCATGTCCGCTTGTAAAACATCTTTAGCGACATTTATAACGGGCAATCCAAAATCATCCTAACTGCGAAGTTGCTGGCGGGTGGCTATTTGCGCTTATCCCTAGATGTTTGCGCGCCAGATCCGTTACCACCCTTCCCCGCGGCGTGCGCTCAATAAAGCCAATTTGCAGT
>PFAR01000019.1:4529-11949 GCA_002773655.1 Candidatus Falkowbacteria bacterium CG10_big_fil_rev_8_21_14_0_10_43_10
TCATAAACATCCTCAATGGTTGCCATTTCCTCACCGGTCGCGGCCGCAATGCTGTTAACGCCCACCGGCCCGCCGTTAAATTTTTCCGTGATCGCTTGCAGAATTTTGCGGTCAACATAATCTAAACCCAATTCGTCAACGGCGAGCATTTGCAAAGCCTGTAAGCTGATGTCTGCCGTCACGCGGCCATCCGCTTTAACCTCCGCATAATCGCGCACGCGTTTTAACAGGCGATTCGCTACGCGCGGGGTGCGGCGGGCGCGCGTGGCAATATTCCCGCAAGCGCTTTCTTCCAGTTGAATATTTAAAATTCCCGCGCTGCGCTTAATTATTGTTTTTATGTCTTCGGGCCGGTAAAAATCCAGATGATAAGTGGAGCCGAAACGGTCGCGCAACGGCGCGGACAGCATGCTCATTTTGGTGGTCGCGCCAATGATGGTAAAACGCGGCAAATCAATGCGCAAAGTCCGCGCGCTCGGGCCTTTGCCGATAATAATATCCAGCGCGTAATCCTCCATCGCCGGATATAAAATCTCTTCAATGGTTTTATTCAGACGATGAATCTCATCAATAAATAAAATATCGCCCTCACCCATGTTGGTTAGAATCGCGGCCAAGTCGCCGGATTTTTCCACGGCCGGGCCGCTCGTTACGCGGCAATTAACGCCCATCTCGTTCGCGATAACATGCGCAAGCGTTGTTTTACCCAAACCCGGCGCGCCGTAAAGCAAGACATGCTCAATCGGTTCTTTCCGCCCTTTCGCCGCCTGCATAAAAATCTGCAAGTTTTCTTTGATATTTTCCTGTCCGATATATTCGGCGAGCGTGCGCGGCCGCAAGGTGTTATCCAGCGCGCTGTCGCCGTTATTTTCCACCGGGCTGATTACGCGGTTATCATCTATCTTATCCATAAATTATTTTTTTAAAATCACTATCTCCCGCCATACCTTCTGGCCTTCGCGGCCGTAAATTATGGTTTGGCGGTTAGTTAATTTAACTATATTATTGCTATCGCGAAAATTTTCCAAAGGATTAATAATCTTTAAATCGCTGTTCTGTAAAATATTTTTGGCGCTCAATAAAACCGTATCCCGCGCCTTAAAAACCGGCCAAACCATCACTATTCGGCCGTTCTTTTTTAATGCTTTGGCAAATTGACTGATTGCTTGATTATATAATTCTTCCAGCTCGCTGACAATTTCTTTTATTGATTCCCTGTCGCGCCTTGCCCGAGATGGCCCCAAATAGGGTTCAGTAACGATTACGTCAACCGAGTCTGGCTTTATTTTATTATTTAAATTTCTGACATCGCACTTAAATAACTTTAATTGATTATTGGAAATTTTAGAATTGAAAATTGAATTCCTGCCCCATTGCGCCGGACGCGGCCGGAAAAAATTGGAGATTGTGAATTGAAAATTTTTACGCGTGTCACTAATTGCTTTCTCGCTTTTATCACAGCCAATTAAATCCTGAAATCCCATCAGGGCCGCTTCCGTAATAATAGTACCCGAACCGCAAAAAGGATCAAGGAGAACCTCACCCCCGGCCCCTTTCCTTGCCAAGGAGAGGGGAGACGAGCGGAGCGAGTGGGGAGAGGTCGCGAGGTTTATCATCATCTGCGCCAGCTTCGGCGGCAGCATGCCGGAATAATCGTCGCGCCCGGGCCGGCCGTAATCGCGCGCGGATAATTCTTTAAATGGCTGGACCGCTAAAGTGCGCCCAATATAATATGTTTTGCCAGCGCCGATAATCACAATTTCCGTTCCCTTGTCCGTGACTAATTTGTTTTGTTCCACTACCACGGATGACAGTTGCTTTTCTCTTGAGGTAACCCACCGCGAACTTACGCCTTTTTCTTTTAGGGCTTTTTTTATCTCCATGGCCAGTTGTTTCTCGTTTTTTAATCCGCCTTTGCCATAGTAGGAAATGCCGAAGCTGTATTTACCGCCGCTGTTTACGTTATTAAAAATTTTTTCATTGAAAATTGATTGAAAATTAACCATTAAAGATTGAAAAACAATAATGCCAATCTTAATTGTTCCTCCCAATCTTCGCATTAATTTCTCTTTAACTTCTTTAATTTCCTCTTCCATTTCCGCAATTGCCGCCT
The DNA here is from genome assembly GCA_002773655.1 of Candidatus Falkowbacteria bacterium CG10_big_fil_rev_8_21_14_0_10_43_10. GTDB lineage: Bacteria > Patescibacteriota > Patescibacteriia > Patescibacteriales > XYC2-FULL-47-12 > 1-14-0-10-43-10. The sequence continues at coordinate 6,643 of PFAR01000019.1, forward strand.
CCCCGGTCAACATTAAAATCTGCTCCGGTTTTAGGTTTAAAACCGCGACGATTTCCGCGAATGATAATGTCGGATTGTTACCCAATATAAAGAAGTATTTCATAATTTCAGACTACCTTAATTCGCTTACTCTTGCAAATTTTTTATGCTTATGTTAAAGTATCCATACAATTAATAAATCCCGAATGCTCGGGACAAGCCTTTCCAATTTCTGTTAATTCAGAAAAAATTACAGTCCCAAACGATCGGGACATGCAATTAAGGCATCTTTAAACTCTCACAAGAGCGCTGGATGCCTGTGGGATTTTTTGATAAAAAAATAAATTAATAAATTATATTATGCCTGAGGAAAAAAAACAATCAAAACAGCCGGAGCAAAACGAAAGCTTAGAGCGCTATGAGCTGGTTTATTTAATCTCTAATAAATTCAGCGAGAATGAGCTTGAGCCCATTACTTCTTCTGTGTTAAAGTTAATTAAGGATAACGGCGGAAAAATCATCCAGGAAGAAAATTGGGGCAAAAAAAAATTAGCTTACCCGATCGGACAATTTTTTTACGCTTACTATATTCTAGTTGAATTCGATTTGCCGGGAGCCGGGGTCGAAAAATTAAATAAATTTTTGCGCCTGAGTGAAGAAATTATCCGGTATTTAACCGTCAAGAAAAGGATAAAAACTCCGAAGGAAATAGAGAATGAAAAACGAATCGCCAAAAAAATAGCCGAGCAGACCGAAGAAGAAAAAAATAAAAAACCAGAGAAGGAAATCAATAAAACAGACAGCGCTAAAAAAGACAAAAGGGTGAGCATGGAAGAGTTGGATGAAAAATTGGATAAAATTTTGGATGACACGCAAAATCTGCTATAATCTTTATATTTATTAATTCCCGTCCATGCCGGCCGGGAAATAAAGAAAACATATGAATTTAAACAAAGCGATGATCATCGGCAATTTAACCCGCGATCCCGAAGTGCGGACCACGCCGGCGGGACAGACAGTAGCTAGTTTTGCCGTGGCAACAAATATGGTTTGGACGGACTCCAGCGGCCAAAAACAGGAAAAGGTTGAATTTCATAATATCGTAGCCTGGCGCAAATTGGCGGATATCTGCGGCGCCTATTTAAAGAAAGGGCGCCAAGTTTACATTGAAGGCCGCCTGCAGACTAGGGATTGGGTCGGCCAAGACGGCGTAAAGAGATACCGGACAGAAATTATCGCTGAAAATATGATTATGCTCGGCTCCGCCGGAGCCGCTTTCCACGCGCCAGCGCCAGCCGCGCCAGCCAGGCCGGTTTCTAATATTGAAGAAATTCCCACGATTGACTCGGAAGTGCCCTCGAATGTCATGTCTTCATCGGGAGAAAATTTTTCCCGATCAAACGAAGCTGATAATGAAGAAGAGGTTAGGGTGGACAGTATCCCTTTCTAATATAGAAAGGTGACTGTACATATTTAAACCACTTACAATCCTTTAATTCAAATCCGTTGTACGAACTTAATTGTTCGTGCAATTATCCGAATACTCCAAATTCAGTATTAAATACAATCAAAAAAAATTTTAAGGCATTCGCCTGCCTGCCGGTAGGCGGGAATAATTGCACGAAGACTTAGATAAGTACAAAATATTCGGATTATTGATTCGTTAACTTTTTTAATCCGTACAACTTAACTTGAACACATATGAAGCCAAAACCGCTAAAGAAAGAAAAACAGTGCCATTTTTGCGCTAATAATCTTAAAGATGTGGATTATAAAGACCCGCAGCTTTTGCGGCGCTTTTTAAGTTCCTACGTTAAAATACTTCCTAAAAAACGCACCGGTGTCTGCTCAAAGCATCAGCGCAAACTGGCAACGGCGATTAAGCGGGCCAGAATTTTAGCTTTAATTCCTTTTACGCCCAGATAATAACTTATTTTTATGTTATCGTTAAATGAAATAAAACTTGGCGCTCTTATTAAAATTAATGGGGAGCCTTACATAGTTATTAGAGCCGACCACCATAAAATGGGCCGGGGCGGCGCGGTTTTAAAAACAAAACTGAAAAACCTTATTACCGGCAACGTGATTGAAAAAACTTTCCAGGGAAATGAGAAAGCGGAAGAAGCGACCACCCAGGAAAAACTGGCGCAATATCTTTATCAAGATGAAAATGAAGCTTACTTTATGGATAATGAGACCTATGACCAGTTTACTATTTCCGTGGAACAGCTGGGCGATATTACTAAATGGATTAAAGACGGAACCGATGTTAAGGTAATGTATTTTGATAATAAGCCTGTTTCTGTTAAACTGCCAGTAAAATTGGAACTAAAAGTCACCTCCGCCCCACCGGGAGTAAAAGGCAATTCCGCCGGCAACGTCAATAAAATTGTAACACTGGAAACCGGCGTGGAAATCCCCGCCCCGATGTTTGTTAACGAGGGAGACACAGTCCGCATTAATACGGAAACGGGCGAATACGTGGAAAGAGTCTAAACCCTCACTTCAATCCTCTCCCTAAGGGAGAGGAAAAAATTAATACTTTTTTTCAAAAAGACAACAATATAAGTTGTCTTTTTGTTTTACCCCTCGCCCTTTGGGAGAGGGGTAAGGGAGTGAGGGATAACTTCTCCAAAATCTTCAACTCCAATTCTCCTGTCTTTGTATCCCAAACCGCGAAAGTCGCTTTGGCAAACATACCGGCTAATGTGCCGGGATTTAACAATTCCGTCTGACCGATTTTTTCCGTCCAAGCCCGATGATTGTGGCCGTAAAAAACAAAATCATATTTGCCGGTCTCGGCTAATTTTTTCGCCAGTTCAGGATAGTGCGCAAACGCTGCTTTTTTGCCATCAATCTCCATCTCTCCCTGGTCGCCGTAATGCTTTATATTTTTAAATTGCCCCGCGACTTTGGGCGTTAATTCCCTGTCTTCCACATTGCCAAAAACCATGTGTACGGCGCCTGGAAAGTTTGGAGCGATAACTTCCTTAAGTATTGACGGCGCGCATAAGTCGCCGCAAAAAATTAATTGTTCAATGTTATTTTCCTTCATCCACGCTAATGCTTTTTCCAGATTCGGCACGTTGTCGTGGGTGTCGGAGATGATTGCTATTTTCATAGTTTAAATTGTTTTTCACTTATTATCATCACGTTGTCATCCCGAGTGTAGCGTAGCGGAACCGAGGGATATAGCTTAAATTAAAATTATATTCCTCGGCTACGTCTGCGGACTTCGCTCGGAATGACAGTTTATAATTTAATTTTACCATCTTTTATTTGTTCTCTATATTCCTCACTAACCTTTGAATTCCCCGCCAACCAATTTAAAAACTTTTGCTTGTCATTTCCTGCTATAAGTTCCACCTGACTTACTTTACTCTGAAACGGCAATAGCGTTATTTCCATTTTACCATTATCAACGGATAAACCAACGCCTAAACCTTCCTGCGTTTCCGGCGAAAAATATTGGTCAAAAATAAAATTCCCCAAACTGTAAAATATCGGTTTGCGATTATATATTTCCATTTCTTGCGTAACATGCGGATGCCCGCCGATTAACATATCCGCGCCCGCGTCAATTATTTTATGCGCCAAAGCGACCTGATTGCTCCGCGCCTGTTGTTCATACTCCACGCCCCAGTGCATATTTACTATCACCAAATCCGCCTGCGTTTTTGCGTCTTTGATTTGCACCAACATTTTTTCTTCATCCAAGACGCCGTACACCATAGAGTACGCTAAAAAGCCAATTTTTACGCCATTAATTTCTTTTATCTTCACACTGCGCTCGTCAACTTTTCTATCCGCGCAACCGGCGTAATCAAATTCTAAATCCGTTAAATTTTTTTGCGTTTCCAAAAATCCGGTTTGCCCTTGATCCGTAGTATGGTTATTCGCAATGCTAAAAAAATTAAATCCGTAATTTTTCAACTGCGCCACGTCTTTTGGGTCAAAAGCAAAATCAATGCTTATTTCCGGCGAATAATGCTGGCCGCCGGCCGTAACCGCGCCTTCCAGGTTTGCCATCATCACGTCCGGTGTCTGCCACGCCGCCGGTAAATTAAATTTATCCAGCAAATAGTCAAAACCGCTCTGATTTATTTTATCTTTTACATGCCGGTCAAGCATAATATCGCCAAAAAACAACAAGCTCATTTTATTGTCTTCGTCAAAATCTCCCCAATAGCCGGTAATATAGCTGGTTGTGCTGGTAATACCCGGCCGGTTGCTTAAAATTGCGGAATTGGAATTATTAAGCAGTCTGAATCGCGCTTGATACAAACTGCTGTAACTCATTACAGCGGTCAGCGAGGCCGGCGAGTCAACATCCAAATTATAAATATTCTCAAAGTCAAAATTATGCAGCACCGCTCGGCTGGTCATGTCATGTTGCTGCGCCGCAGCGCTATCCTGATAATGGGAAAAATCCGTATTGGCTAATACCAAAATTTTTTTGCCGGCTGTTAAATTGAATAAATATTCGCCTAACTCTTTGGCCTGGGCCGGCATGACTGTCCGGCGCAAAATCAAAGGCAAAAATTTGGCAGCGGGAAAAGTTTTTTTTATAAAAGTCACTCCGCTCGTGATGGCATGCTCCTGGCTAAATATATCTTCTTCCACTGCCGTATCCGGCCGAGACAATATTTGATTCAACAAATCACCATCATGCTCTAACACGCCGTACGGCGTACGCCAATCATCAGCCGAAGTAATGACATCTGCCCGGCCGGCGTTAAAATGATTAGGCCCGAGCAGAATTATCGTATCATATTCCTGGCCTGCTAAATTGGAAAAAAACTCGGCGATTAAATCAGCCGCCAGCAGATGGTGTGGAATTACGCCGGCTTTGACGTCCCGTCCGTTCAGGTCCAATTGATTTTTCTGAAATTGATAGGCTATTTCGTAAAACTCCCGCTCGGCCGGCTTGGCGTCATGGTACCCCGCCACAGCCGGAACAATGCGCTGCCGGCTGGCATCTACAATCACTATCCCGACAGCCGCCAAAACAATTAGGAAGCAAACCATCATCCGTCTGCTTCCCAATTTTTTAAATATTTTTTTGTCTTTTATTGCCAATAATTTTTTCATTGCATTAAGTCACGGCTCCATTGGTCGCCAGCCGGCAGTGTGCCTTGACCGTCATAAACTTTCGCCTGCCAATCCTCATCTGTGAGCCGCTGTTCAAGCTGGTCCGTCAGTTCATAATGGTTAAAAGCCGCGCCGCGCGTCAAGCGTGTGCCGTTGGCGTCGCTGACCGCCACATACATTACAAAAGGTTTGCCGGTCGCTTCGTACAAAATTTCCCCGCGGACCGCGTCGGTATGA
>PFAR01000030.1 GCA_002773655.1 Candidatus Falkowbacteria bacterium CG10_big_fil_rev_8_21_14_0_10_43_10
CAGGTAGTGATAAGTGCGTAGGAAGCATTCGTATTAAGCGTTCGCAATTTGAAGTTAATCCGTACATAGCTACTTGAAGTTTAGCATTTTATGGGCAAAAAGACAAAAAAACACAGCCATATGCTGTGTAATTTTGTGGACGCACTAGGATTCGAACCTAGGACCTCCTCGGTGTAAACGAGGCATTCTAACCAGCTGAACTATGCGTCCTTTTTAAATTTTAAATTTAAGATTTTAGATTTAAGATTTAAATCAAAAATCTGAAATCTGCAATCTAAAATTAGTTTGGTGCGCGGGAGAGGAGTTGAACCTCCACGCCCTTTCGGGCACAGGCACCTCAAGCCTGCTCGGCTACCAGTTACGACACCCGCGCTCTTTTTATATTGTACGGGAACAGCCATAAAAATAAAAGAGGTTATCGGCTTGCTCAGGTTATCAGGAATGGTTCGGGTTATCAGCACATCAGCTTTCTGATATCCTAATATCCCACACCTCCTTTACTCTGTTAAATGCCGCTTCGCGGCAATCCCGCAGTACCGCGGGATTATTTAACAGGGTAAACCCTGATAAACTGAACATGCCGACAACCTTAGGCGGTATTAAGAATTGAGTGGCGCTTTTTTTAGTTTTTTTGTATAGCCGTGCTTTAAGAAATAAAGCTTCGACCGGCGGACCCGCGCTTTCCTTTTTATTTCAATTTTAGTGATTGTGGGCAGATGCAACGGGAATATTTTTTCCACGCCGACTCCGTTAGAAATTTTGTGGATCGTGATGGACCCCCCGGCTTCTTTTCCGTGTTTTTTTGCTATTACCATTCCTTCAAAGTATTGGACGCGCTCTTTCCATTCGCCCTTGGAATTTTGTTCTTTGATTTTTTGGTAAATTCTGACTGTCATTCCCGGCTCAATATTGTCGGGTATGCTCCGCTCTTCAGTTGGTTTATTTTCTGTTTCGGCTTCATCCTTTTTTTCAGGTTCAGCCTGTTTGTTTTCTTCAGCCATATTGATAAACCCCGCACCAAAGGTGTTGCATGCCGGTGGCATTATATCACCGGCCGCGACGTATTATTTTACCATCCGATTCTGATTGGAGGTATTTTTGGTGAGGGGTAAAAAAATAGAAACGGCCTTCGTTTCCGTAATTAATTATTTATTACTGTACTATATTATAATATTAATCATTTATTGTCAATCCTGCATTAAAATTTCGCGTTATAAGCGATATTTGTCCTTTCCTTAATTATTTGGGCGACTTTTTTGACGGTTTTTTCAAGTTCTCCCTCCCTATTTTCAATTTCATAGTCGTAGACATCCCTGTGCTCAAGCCATTCTTCAGTATAAGCCATCCGTTCTTTGATATATTCATCAGTTACACTGCTTCGCCGCCTGATTCTTTTTTCCAGGTCCGCCAAAGACGCGTTTAAAAAGATCGCCACGATTTCGGGCATAATTTTTTTAGCGCTGATGACTCCCTTATATTCTATTTTCCAAATCCCTATTTTGTCTTTTTGCCTGCGGACACGGTTAATTTCTTCATGCGTTACGCCGTAATAATTATCATTATACTCTTGAGCATATTCAAAAAATCCGTTTAGTTTTATTTTTTTTTCAAATTCAGCCTTAGTTATAAAATAATAAGGGCTGCCCTGTTTTTCACCCGGGCGCATCGGGCGCGTGGTAGCCGTTACCACTCTTTCAATCGGCAGGATTTTTTTAAGCCTCTCGATTACGCTGTCCTCGCCTACGCCGGAAGGGCCGGAGATAATAAAAATATTATTTTTTTGGTTTGGCATATTTATTTTTTGTCATTTCGACGACCGAAGGGAGGAGAAATCTATAATATCAATATCAAAGCATGAAACAAATACTTTGAATCTTTCGCCGCTAAAGCTCCTCAAGATGACAAAGAAAAATTATTTAACATTTTTTAATATTTTTTTTAACTCAACGGGCAATTCAATTTTAAACTCCTGCCATTTTCCCCGCAAATCGTAAAATCCCAGAATATAAGCATGCAAAAAAATTCTTTTTAATTTTAGCTTCGCGTTTTGCGCGCGGGTTTTTTTATTGCCGTACAAATCATCGCCGACAACCGGCTGGCCGTAAGCCGACAGATGCACGCGAATCTGATGCGTGCGGCCGGTTTTAATGGCGACCTCCAGCAGGGTGTAGTTTATAAAATTTTGTTTGACGGCAAAATCAGTAATCGCGCGCCGGCCGCCCTGGTTATTTGGGCGGGCCGCCATTTTATATCCTTTGGCGCTGCGCGAAATTGGAAAGTCAATTTCATCATTTTCTTTTTCAGTCCGACCATGAACCAAAGCCAGGTATTTTTTAAGGATGGCCCTTTTTTTAAACTGCTCTTTCAAATGATCAAACGTTTTGTTATTTTTGGCGATTACCATCAGGCCGGAAGCTTCTTTGTCCAGCCGATGGACGATGCCCGGGCGCAGGGGATCTTCGCCGATTTTTTTTATAGCCGGGTATTTTTTTTCCAGCGCGTCGGTTAATGTGGGCTTATTAATCCCTTCGCCGCCATGCACAATCACGCCCGCCGGTTTGTTAATTACTAAATAATCATCAGTTTCGGATATAATTTTAAACTTTGGCAATTTACCCTGTGAAATGATTTTACTTTCAGCAAAATCCCCGCCTTGGCGGGATTTTACAGGGTAAATTTTATCATTCTCTTGTATTGTATAATGCGCGCTAACAACTTTGTCGTTAACTAAAACCGCACCCCGCTTAATTAATTTTTGCACTTTAGAGCGCGACAAGTTTAATTTATCCGTTAAGAATATATCTAGGCGCTGGCCAGAATCATTTTTTTTAACTTTTAATTTTTGCATATATTTTTTTGCCAACCATGGGATATAACACGGCGGAGTATATTAAAACAGCCAGCAAAATAGAGGCCATGACATTAATATTCCTGGTAAAATACAGGAAGAGGGACATTATAAGGCAAGCCAGCAGGGATTTTAAAAATGTTTTTAATTTGGGAATGAATCTAATGTATTTATAGTAAGTGATAAAAATCAGAACAGTAATTAAAACCTCCGAATATATAGTCATGCCGGCGGCGCCAAAATAAGAGTAACGGGGGATGAAAATTATATAACCGATAAAAGCGGTGATTGAAGTGAATACGTAGGCCCAGATGATCTGCCGCTGTTTTTCAATCGCGACAATCACGTGGCTGAAAATTGAGCCGAAATAGATTGCTCCGCAGGCGATTATCAAGAGCTGGAGTATTCGGCCCGACTCGGCGAACTCCGGCCCGGCCACAAAAACCATTAAAGGCTTTCCCACAAACTGCGCCCCCGCTATCAGCGGCAGGGCGATAACAGACAGAACGTCAAAAGAATACTGGATAAATTGCTTGAATTTTTCTTTATCTTTGGAAAACCAGGCGGCGGTAAGCTGCGGCATTACGATGCCGGACAGGATAAAGGGCAAGGTGATTAAAACATCAATTACCCGGTAAGCCGCTCCGTACAGCCCCACTTCCGCCTGCGGCCGGACAATTGACAGGACAATAGTATCTGTTTTTAAATAAATTAAATTCAGGGTGATGGTAACCGCCATCGGCCAGGATAATTTAATAATTTCCCGCCAGATATTTTTATCAAAAGCGAAGCGCAAAGCGATTAATTTCAGCGACAGCAGATAGTTTATTAAAAGTTGGGAAAGCGAGGTAGCAACGGTGGCAACTATTATTCCCGTCAAGCCGGTGTTATAATACACCGCCGCCCATACGGCCGCGATCATTATAATGCGGCTCGCCACTTCAGAGACAGATGCCCGTCCCATCAGGAGCTTTTGCTGGTAGAAGCCGATAAAAATTTGGTTCAGGGAGATGCAAAAGAAAGAGAAGGTCATAATTAGCACCCCGAATTTTATCATCGGATCATAAGGGAAGAAAATAACAACTAGCGGAGCCAAACCTAAAAATATCAAGGAGGAGAAGAAGCGCAAGGTAAAAATATTACTGATGATTTTATTCTGGTCCGCTTCGGATTTAACCAGTCCATTTAAATTCTGCGCGTTATGGCGGGCAAGCCCTTTAGAGCGGGCAAGCATCTGCGCGGTAACCAAGGTCAGGCCGAAGTCGGCTAAAATCCCGAAGAAGTGGACAAAAGTGAGGACAATAGTATATTCCCCATAGCCGGATTTTCCCAAATAACGGGTCATTAAGGCAACTGTAATCAGGCCGAGCAAGGTGGAAATAGCCCGGGCAAAAAAGTTAATAGAAGTATTATAGGCAATTTTCTTGAACATTTTTTATTGTCATTCCCGCGAAAGCGGGAATCTAAAAAATAATGAGATTCCCGCTTTCGCGGGAATGACAGCTATTTTAATGTTATTAGGTTAGTTGTACCTTGTCAAATATTTATGGTATAATAATATTAGCTTTTTCCACACCCCTTCTTCCCGAAGTTTCGGGACTTTGGGGTGCAAGCAACTAAAGTTAATTTTAAATAAGATATTAAGATAATTTTAAATAATTTAAATTAGATTTAACTTAAATTTATGTTTAGGAAAAAATTATTATCATTTTTAGTCTTATTTTCCCTGTGTTTCTCAACAGGTGTATTTGTCTTAGCAGAAAGCGCAGGGGCCGTTGATTTGGACAGCACTATTAGAAATACTGAATTTACCGAGGTAAAAAATAATGTTTTTGGCAATCAAGCGGATACCCAAACAGTTGATAAAATTTTGACAAAGGTCATAAACGCCATTTTAGGCCTGCTGGGAGTTATATTTTTAGTGTTAACTTTATTCGCCGGCTTTCTTTGGATGACCGCGGCCGGCAATGACGACCAGGTCGGCAAGGCGAAGAAGATATTAACCGCGGCTATTATCGGCATTGTTATTATAGTATCCTCTTACGCGATCACCAACTTTGTTTTGACCTCGGTTTTGAAGTAGTGAATTATATAAATATCTTTTAAAAACAGATCCAAGTTTCGGGTCTGTTTTTTTGCGCCCGCGAATCTACGGATTTACTGCAAATATACAAATAACAGTAAAAGTGGTATCTTAAAATTAGTTTTAATTTTGAAAGTTAGAAATTTATAAAGTATGGGATGGTTAATTTTGTTTTTCACAATTTTATTTACAGTTTTAGCATGGAAAAGGCTGGATTTGGCAACGGCTTTTTTAATCGCGGTTTTGCCGGTTTACCAGATAAGATTCCAGATCGGATTTCTGCCGATGACGTTGCTGGAAGCGATGATTTTAGTTTTATTTGCCGCGTGGTTTGTTAAATCCTGGCGGGCTAATGAGCTGCCATTACTTTTGTCATTCCCGCGAAAGCGGGAATCTAAAAAGAACGTTCAACGCTATCCTTTTTGGCTGGAAATAATCTTATTGTTAGTTATTGCTTTTATCTCCGCGGCGACAGCCGGTTTTAATAGCTCTGCCCTGGGAATTTTAAAAGCGTATTTTATTGAGCCAGCCATGTTTTTTATAGTTTTTGTAAATATATTTTCCGCTCGTATCGCTACGCGATCGAGCGGATCCGCTCCGGCGCATAGCGCCATGAGCGGAAAGATACCAAAAAACCGGGAGAAAATATTTTGGGCATTGGCAATTTCCGCTCTTTTTGTTTCTGCTATCGCTATTTATCAGAGGATTACCGGTAATTTAATGCCGGCGACCTGGCAAAATACAGGACGCGTTACGGGAGTGTTTGCCTATCCTAATGCGGTAGGGTTGTACTTAGGGCCGATAATGTTGATATTGATTGGCAGGTTGTTCGCAGCGTTGCGCAATATTAAATATTTAATATTAAATATTTTTTTCTCTATAACAATTATTCTTTCATTATTGGCAATTTATTTTGCTAAAAGCGAAGGCGCTTTAGCCGGAGTCGCGGCGGCTTTATTTATTTTTGGATTATTGTATAATAAAAAATCACGCTGGGTTATAGCGGGATTAGCAGTATTGGCGGCAGGAGGAATAGCTATAAACAGCCAGGCCAGGGATTACGCCATAAACAAGATTATGTTAAGGGATTTAGACGGTCAGATTAGGCGGCAAATATGGGTTGAGACATGGGAAATGCTGGCCAGCAACCCAAAAAATTTCATCTTCGGCGCGGGGCTGGCGAATTATCAAAGCGCGGTCGCTCCCTATCATCAAGACGGCATCTTTGTCCGAGACTATAATGACCTTGACTGGCACCGGAAGACAGTTTTTAATGCCGAGTACCGGGCAAAGGTCTGGCAGCCGGTGGAAATTTATTTATATCCGCACAGTTTGTTTTTTAACTTTTGGGTTGAGTTAGGGCTGGCAGGAGTGTTGTTGTTTATTTGGATTATTGGAAAATTTTTTGTTATAGGTTATAAGTTATATGTTAAAAATGAAGACTATAGCAGTATTATTCTAGGATTGATCGGCGCAATGATTGTTATTATTGTCCATGGTCTAGTGGATGTGCCTTATTTCAAGAATGATCTGGCGGTTTTATTTTGGATACTGGTGGGAATTATTGGAGTTTACAGGATAGAATTTTTCCCGCAAATCAACGAATCATCTACGAATAATACAAACAAAAAGTAGGAGGAGAGGTTGAGTGGTTGTCCGCTCCGGCGCGTAGCGCCATGAGCGGAAAGGATAAATATGTATTATGTTTATATATTACAAAGTTTAGAAAATAATAAATTGTATACTGGCTCGACTGAAGATTTAAGAAATAGGTTTGAAGAGCATAACGCAGGCAGAGTAAAATCAACTAGACTCGGAAAGCCATGGAGATTGGTTTATTATGAAGCCTATGTTAATAAAACATTAGCGCGCAAAACAGAAATTTTTTATAAAACAGGGCAAGGAAGAAGACAAATTAAAAAGAAATTAAGTTTATTAACGGAGGAGTGGCTGAGTGGTTGAAGGCGCCGCTCTCGAAAAGCGGTAGGCGTGCAAGCGCCTCGTGGGTTCAAATCCCACCTCCTCCGCCAATTTTCACTTTTTGTGAAATCATAAGAAACAGCCTCGGCGCAAAGCGCCTCGGCATGGTATTTTTCCGCAATTTTGAAGGCATTTTTGAAATCAAAAACCAAAGTGCGGTCGGCAATG
>PFAR01000002.1:0-1321 GCA_002773655.1 Candidatus Falkowbacteria bacterium CG10_big_fil_rev_8_21_14_0_10_43_10
CTGGCTGATTTTTCTTTTTCCGGCGAGCAGGTCGTGGGACAGATTATATCTTTTGACAGTTCGGACACGGTTGACGAGGATGGTGATAAATTAAATTACCTATGGGATTTTGGTACCGGCAATTTGAATTCAAGTTCAACCGAGCCCAACCCGATTTTTATATATTTTACGCCGGGGATGAAGCAAGTTAAATTAATCGTGAGCGACGGAGAAAATAAAGCGGAGGTGGAAAAAATAATAAACATTGTTTCCGCCCCGACCTCACCCCCAGCCCCTCTCCTTAGTAAGGAGAGGGGAGCCGCCGATAAGGTAATTATTTTTGAATTTATGCCGAATCCGGAAGGGCCGGATGAAAGCGAATGGATTGAACTGAAAAATATCGGCAGTAGCACGGTGAATTTAATAAATTGGCAACTAGACGATGAAGAGGGCGGAAGCGAGCCGTATGTTATTAAAAAAGATATTTTTATCAATCCGCAGGAATCTAAAATTTTTGAACGGGAAGAAACAAAAATCGCTTTAAATAATACGGTTGACAGCGTGCGTTTGTTCAACAATTTAGGCGAATTGGCAGACGAATATAGCTATAGCAAAACGAAAGAAGGAGTCAGTTTTAAACGGCAGGGAAATAGTTGGTTAACGGCGGAAAATATTGCTTCCGTCGCCTCCGCGTCCACTAGTGCAAAAACAACAGTTTCCGCCGGCAGTAAAAAATATCAGCCGGCAGTTGAGACCACTTTGGAAAAAATCAGGGAATTTGAGCCGGGTGATAAAGTTAAAGTTGTTGGTACGGTAGCGGTTTTGCCGGGCGTATTTTCCAGCCAATATTTTTATATTGTTGGTTCTCCGGGCGTACAGGTTTACAGCAGTAAAAAATTATTTCCGAATTTGCAAATTGGCGATCAGATTGAAATTAACGGCGAGTTGTCAGAAACTTACGGCGAATTGCGATTAAAAATAGCGGCGGCGGAAGATATTAAAAAAATAGCCACCAGTACTCCGCCGGAGCCGGTGATGACTGAATGCGATAAAATCGGAGAAAATATGGAGGCGCAACTGGTGCGGGTTAAAGGCGAGGTGGTTGATAAGCAGGGCTCAATAATTTGGCTGGATGACGGCAATTCCGAAATTGAAGTTTATATAAAAACCGGCGTTAAGATTAATAAAGCGAATATTAACGAGGGCGATAACATAACCGTCATCGGCATCGTGTCGCAAAAAGATGATAGCTACCGCGTTATGCCCCGCTCGCAAGCTGATATTATTTTTGCAGGGGCAAACAGGGAAGGCGAGGTTTTAGGCGAAGTTAGCGTGAGCGATG
>PFAR01000002.1:1345-8331 GCA_002773655.1 Candidatus Falkowbacteria bacterium CG10_big_fil_rev_8_21_14_0_10_43_10
GCTGGCGCAGAATAATAAGAAAATAAAATTAATGAAGTATTTGTTGATTTTAGCGGGCGGGTTAATTGCGGTTTTGGTGGGAGTTTTATGGAAAGGCAAAAGGTAGAGATAGGATTTTGTTAAATTTTTTTAAAAAATAAAAATTACCTATAATAGGTAATTTTTAACGAAGAAGAGTATTTTATTAATAACTGCCGCAACATTATTTATATTTTTTGCCACTTCCACAAGGGCAAGAATCGTTGCGACCTACTTTTTGTTCCCTTTTTAACCATCGAATTTCTTCTACAAAATCAATTCTTTTAACTGAAGGCACTCTATATGACATTAAAGTTTTTCCTTCAAAATTAGTAACCACAAAATCTCCCATTCCAATAATATCCATTCCAATCAAAGCATTGAAGTTGCCAGTCAATTTTTCGCACTCAATAACCTTAGTGTACATTATCGCTACTTTGTTAGGTAAGTAAATATTGATAAGATACACATCCTCTATTTTTGTACCTCCAACACCATGAACCTCCGCTTTCGAGATAGGCTTTAAGTTTAAATCGTTTACTACCTGCTTTGTTATTACAGACGATGACGCACCCGTATCCCATATAGCTGTGTATTCAATGCGCTTGGGTTCTGCAATTTTATTATCATTTGTTGGGTTATAAGGTAAAGATAGAAATACGTTTGTAGCTAATGTGTTAATTCTACAATGAAAGTCTGTAGTAAAAGCACTATAAGGAATGGAAGCCATATTTTTATAAACTAAAGGCAACTCTTGAATGAAATGTTTGTATTTCTTCCTTATCATCCGCGAGACATTGTTTAATTAAAAAAGTGCCCAATTTATTTGTTTTTATTGTATTGTTATAAGCATCTTCTTCGGAAGAGTACGCTCCGATGACCTCATCATTTTTTATAACAATAAACTTATTGTTGTATTTTTCTAACAACTCTTTTTTATTTTTTTTATAATATTTGTATTCTTTTTCTAACATAAATTATTTATATATAAACGTAACTCCATAATATACTCTAATAGTGTAACTGTCAATTACAAATAAGCTCTGAAGTTTTTATTTCATAAACCCAAAATGCTTCAGCGCTGGAATAATATTGGGCGCCAGTTCATTCTCGGGCAGATTATTTATATCCAGCCAGTCCCATTTTTTAATATCATCCCCCGGCTTAATTTCTCCGATGCGTTTAGCCAGATAGTGGACTAAAATTACATCAAGGGAACCTTCAGAGGTCTCTTTTTTTGTATATATTAAAAACGGCGTTTCATTTAGAACTTCAATATCAATTCCCATTTCTTCTTTTACTTCGCGCTTGGCGGCTTCAATCAGATTTTCCTCAAAATTTTCTACCCGGCCGCCGCAGAATTTCCAAAAAGCTGTATCTCCGTGCTGATTAAGAAGAATTTTATTGTCTTCCACAATAACCGGTCCGGAGGCGATAATTATTTTAGGCATACTCCTACGAATTACAAATTAAGTACAAATATACGAATATATCTCGCAATTTTACCATTATTCTTAGATTTATATTTAGCAGTGTGCTAATTTACATGTGTCTTTATTATAGAAAATACAAGCGGTTTGTCAATGTAAGGCGGCTTTTATTTTTCTCTAAAACTTGTTATAATTAGAACGTGGATAAAGTCACTTTTAAGTGATTATTTTTTAATACATGGCGCGAAGAATGAGAAAAAGAAAATATATCAGGCATTATGACCGGTTCGCCGACGGCTATTCTTTAAATTTGGATCCGGAAGTTAAGAAAAGCATTTTGGTCATTATTCTAATTGCCGCCGGCGGCATTAGTCTGCTAAGCCTTTTTGGGATAGCGGGATTTTTGGGCAGCTATGTTAATCAGGGGCTTGCCCTGTTGTTCGGCTGGGGCAAAGCCATATTTCCCATTCTGCTTCTGCTTTTCGGGTTTTTACTCTACAACGAGGACAAAAAATGGATCCACGGCTATACTTACGTGGGGTTGCTTTTCTTTGTTTTAAGCTTCCAGTCGTTGCTCCACATTTTTTTCACTGAAGATCCGGAAATAGCCGCCAGCTTAGGCAAGGGCGGCGGATATGTCGGATTATTTTTAGCAAAAATTTTTGTCAGTTTAATCGGGTTTTGGGCCTCTTTACTGGCTTTAGCCTGCCTGCTTATTATATCCATGGTGTTAATGTTCAACACCACTATTTCCGGGATTTTGGGCGAGAATGGTTTTTTTGGCAAACTTTTCGCGCCGCTTCGCTGGCTCTGGAACAGGACGAAGGGAGAGGAATATGATGAAGATGAAGAAGAATTAGAGGAAGGAGAAGAAATTGATGAAGAGGAGGCTGAATACAGGGAAGGCGAGGAAGATGACGCGTTCAGTTCACGCGAGGTTTCTGATGATGAAGAGGGAGAAACAGAGGAAGCGGCGGAAAAGACCAAACAAAAACAAACAGAGTCAAAGCGAAGCAATAGAAGCAATATTAAAATATCCCTGCCGCTGGATTTATTAAGCAGCAAGATCGGCCGGCCGTCCGGCGCCGATGTCAATACAACCCGCGAAGTTATAAAAAGGACATTGGAAAATTTTGGCATTTTAGTGGAGATGGGAGAGACTAAAGTCGGCCCGACAGTAACCCAATATACCTTTAAACCGGCGGAAGGAATTAAATTGACCCGCATTACCGGTTTAAGCAACGATTTGGCTTTGTCCACGGCAATGCATCCAATTAGAATTGAAGCGCCGATCCCCGGGAAATCCCTGGTCGGAGTTGAAGTTCCCAACAGGGTTATCGCCCGCGTGGGCTTGCGCGAAATTTTAGACACCAAGGAATTCCGCGGCCGCTCCTCTAACACCATGATTGCCCTGGGGAAAGACGTGGCCGGAACCGCCTGGATGGCCAATTTAGCCAAAATGCCCCATCTGTTAGTGGCGGGGACTACCGGTTCGGGGAAGTCCGTCTGCTTAAACACTATAATCGTCAGTTTATTATATCAAAACAATCCGGACGATTTAAAATTTATTTTGGTTGACCCGAAGAGGGTGGAACTGCCGGTTTATAACGGCATCCCCTATCTTTTAACCCCGGTGGTTACCGATGTCCCTAAAACAATCAACGCCTTAAAGTGGTGCTTAAATGAAATGGACCGGAGATTTGATGTTTTAGCCGCGGCGGGAAAACGCAATATTGAAAGTTACAATCTGACAGCCAGAGAGCGCATGCCTTATATTGTTTTTGTCATTGATGAACTGGCGGACTTAATGGTGGCGGCGGCCAGAGACGTAGAAGGGGCGATTGTCCGGCTGTCCCAAATGGCGCGCGCGGTCGGCATCCATCTGGTTTTAGCCACCCAGCGGCCTTCGGTTGATATTATCACCGGACTGATTAAAGCCAATATTACGGCGCGCATCGCTTTTTCCGTTTCCAGTTCAATTGATTCGCGCACTATTTTGGACTCGCAAGGGGCGGAAAAACTATTGGGGCGGGGCGATATGCTTTTTATAACCGCCGAGCTTTCCAAGCCAAAAAGAATTCAGGGGGCTTTTGTGGACGATAAAGAAATAAAGAATATTGTCAGATATATTAAGGAGCAGGCCGGGAACGTGGAATATGATGATAATATAGTGGAAAGACATAAGGTGGGAGGAGTTGCCGGAATGGGATTTAACGATGAAGACGGCGATGATTTATATGAAGAAGCCAAAGAAATTATCATTAATTCCGGCAAAGCCTCCACTTCTTTTCTCCAGCGCCGTTTGCGCGTCGGTTATGCCCGCGCCGCCCGCTTGATTGACCTGCTGGAAGAGGGCGGAGTGGTCGGTTCCGCCAACGGCGCTAGGCCGCGCGAGATATTGATCACCAAGGAAGAATATGCTAAGGTAGGTGCGATGGCGATATCCGGTCTGCCGCTGCATAACCGGGAAGAAAGCGAGTTTAACGCCCATGAAATTTTAGGCGGTGATGATGAAGATGAGGATGAAGAGGAAGAATCAGACGATGGCGCCGAAGATGAAGATAATAACAATTTAGAGGATGAGGCCGAGGATTTAGAAGAAGATAACAAGCTTAAAGAGGAAACGGAAGAAAAAAAGGCGGTAGTGGTTGATGCCGAAGATGGCAATGATGAAAATAATGATTTGCCGCCGGTGGCCGAAGAAGAAAGTAAAGAGAAGATTAAAGGCGATGATGAAAATAAAGATGAAGATGAAGAGATGGAAAGACTATACTCAAGATAAATTTTCAATTTTCAATTTACAATTTTCAAACAATTTCCAATGACTAAATTTTCAAACATTCTCTCCGGAGGCGAGGTTATTGAAAATTGAAAATTAGAAATTGAAAATTATTTTATATGTATATCCAATATCTAGGCCATTCCTGCTTTAAGCTGCAGGGCAAAAACAACAAAGGGGAAAACATAACCATAATAACCGATCCTTACGGCAAGGAATACGGCCTGCGGCCGCTGCAGGCAGAGGCGGATATTGTCACTATCAGCCATCAGCACCAAGACCATAATAATATTTCCGCCATTAAGGGAAAGCCTTTTGTGATTGATACTCCGGGAGAATATGAAATTAAAGATGCTTTTATCCAGGGGATTGATTCTTTCCATGACAGCCAGGAAGGCAAAGAGCGCGGCAGCAATATAATTTTTCGCATTAGCATCGAAGACTTGGTAGTGTCGCACCTGGGTGATTTAGGGCACCTATTGGACAATAAGCAATCAGAAAAAATGCAGGGAACCGATATTCTGCTTGTCCCGGTTGGCGGCAAATATACCCTGGATTCAAAGAGGGCGATCGAGGTAATAAACCAAATTGAGCCGCGGATGGTTATCCCGATGCATTATAAAATTACGGGATTAAAAATTGCCGATATTGACGGTGTGGAAAAATTTATTAAAGAAATCGGCATTAAGCCGACGGAAGAGGAAAAACTAAAAATTAACAAGAAAGATTTATCGGCCGAGGATATGGAGTTAGTAATATTCAAATTTTAAATTCTAAATTCTAAGTTCTAAATCCAAAATAATGCCAAAATTCAAAAATTGGTTTTATTTATTTGGATTTTGTATTTATTTAGAATTTAGATATTAGGGTTTTAAGTTTATTAAATTTATGCCCAATAAAAAAATCGCAATTAATAAAAAATCTGCCGCTGATAGAAAGTCCGCGATTAGAAAAAAGCAGACAGCCAAGTTGGGTAAAAATAGAGAAAAACCCGCGGCAGATGCCAGCGTTTCTCCGGAAGAGCAGATAAAAGCGGAGCGGGAAAAATATATTGCCATGTGGGCCGGAGTGATGTTTTTTATGGCAATCATTGTTTTTGTCTGGCTAATCAGTTTTAAAAATAATTTTCAGGCGATCAATCAGCCGGCTCAAAATGGCGGCGGGGAGTTAGGCGATATAATTAAAAATTTCAGCCAAGCCGTTGAAGAAGTTGAAGATGATTTGGGCGGCCTGCGGGAGACTATCAACAGCGAAGAGCTGTCTCCGGATGAAAAAATATCCCAAGAAGAAGAAATCGCCAGTTTGCGCC
Organism: Candidatus Falkowbacteria bacterium CG10_big_fil_rev_8_21_14_0_10_43_10; assembly: GCA_002773655.1. GTDB lineage: Bacteria > Patescibacteriota > Patescibacteriia > Patescibacteriales > XYC2-FULL-47-12 > 1-14-0-10-43-10. The sequence goes on from PFAR01000002.1 coordinate 6,882, forward strand.
AGCGGCTGGAGGAAATGGAAAAAAGGGTGGAGCTGGAAAAAATGTTGTCAAAAATCAATAATAGTTTAAGCGAAGAAGATATAATAGAGCAAAAATAATAAAAACTTTTAACGAATGTAATTAAATATGCCCAAGGAAAAAAATGACAAAAAAGCGCCGCCAGCGCCGCCGAAAAAAGATTCGGCAGGAAAAAATGGCGGCCGCCAGCCAGCAGAGGAAAAAAAAGATTCCGGCGCCAACGGAGATAAAAGAATTAATCCGGGCGGAGCGGCATATAAGACCGAGTACGGGCTGATTTCTCCGAAGTCTTTGGTAACCGAAATGAGAGCTTCTTATCTTGATTACGCCATGTCGGTTATCGTCAGCCGCGCCCTGCCGGACGTGCGCGACGGCTTAAAGCCGGTGCATCGGCGCATCCTCTACGCTATGTGGAGCTTGGGCCTGAAGCCGGGCGCCAAATTCAGAAAATCAGCGACGGTTGTCGGCGAAGTTTTGGGCAAATACCACCCGCACGGCGATAGTTCGGTATATGACGCGATGGTGCGCATGGCGCAGGATTTTTCCATGCGCTATATGCTTGTTAAAGGCCAGGGAAATTTCGGCTCCATGGACGGCGACGGCGCGGCGGCGATGCGTTATACCGAAGCCAAACTGGCATCAATTTCGGAAGAGTTATTATTGGATATTGAAAAGAATACAGTTGACTTTATTCCTAATTATGACGGCAGCCAAAAAGAGCCGACAGTCGTGCCGGCCAAACTGCCGAATTTATTGTTAAACGGCGCGCTGGGAATCGCGGTCGGCATGGCTACTAATATCCCGCCGCATAATTTAAACGAACTATGCGAAGGGATAAAATATTTAATTGATAACGAGGACGCCAGCGTCGATGATCTGATGCAGTTTGTCAAAGGGCCTGATTTTCCTACCGGCGGAATAATTTATGACAATAGCGAAATTAAAAGGGCTTACGCGACCGGCAAAGGCGGGATTGTGATACGCGCCAAGAGCGAGATTATGGAAGAAAAAGGAGTTTCCAAAATTATTATTACTGAAATTCCCTACCAAGTTAATAAAGCCGAATTGGTGGAGAAGATCGCCGATTTGGTAAAGGATAAAAAAATAGAAGGGATTAAGGATCTGCGCGACGAATCAGACAAGGATGGCGTGCGTATCGTGGTGGAATTGAAGAAAGACGCCTATCCGAAAAAGATTTTAAACAGCCTGTATAAGCATACCTCCCTGCAGACGACCTTCCATGTCAATTTAATCGCTTTAGTGGACGGCATTCAGCCTAAGCTGCTTAATTTAAAGATGGTTTTAGAGGAGCACATTAAGCACCGGGTTGAAGTTATTAAGCGCCGGACCCAGTTTGAATTGGATAAAGCCAAGGCGCGGGCGCATATTCTAGAAGGGTTGATGATCGCCCTTAAGAATATTGACGCCGTTA
>PFAR01000029.1:0-6194 GCA_002773655.1 Candidatus Falkowbacteria bacterium CG10_big_fil_rev_8_21_14_0_10_43_10
CAAAGCTTCCGTCAATTGTTCCAGTGAAAAATTTATCGTGCGCAATTTTTCAAAATCGTCATCACTAATAGTTTGATTTGCCAGTTCCTGCCCGGCAATATCTTTAAAAAATTGCAAAGATTCAACTAAAATTTTATACCGATATGAAAAATCTTCCGGCATTAAATTTCTCTGCGCCAAACCGGTTTGCGTCATTTCAGCCAACGCGCTCAGCCGATTCCAAAAAGTTAAATCCGGCTCCACGTATCCTTTCACCACCGGCGGCATTGGTATATCCGTATCGCCGCCGCCGCCTTTTTCCGCGTACGATTGCTTGGCGTAGAGCAAGGTATCATGCTTTAACTCAGTATAAGAGCCGAGTACTGTTCCCAAGCTTTTCTTCTGCCAGGCCGGGGTAGTCATAAACAACGGATAACCGTCGGCATAAGCCGACAACAGCGGACGCAGACAGTTCAACCAGCTCCAATAAATATTTTTAGTCCAAACATCCTGGCCATAGCCGGCAAATTCACTCTGCAGTTGGGTATAAACTTTAGCGATAACTTTATCAGACTGCCTGCCTTGTTGGGCAATTCTCTCTAGATTGTTAACCCACTCATCCAAATATGATTTAACAACGGTATTATCGGGGTTAAGCAGAGAGACCGGCATTAACGCGGTCGGCATAGTCGGCAGTTTTTGTCCGGTTTCCAGGTCAGGCGCTTCATCGCCCTGCGTCAACCGGTTGAGAATGTAAGCGTCCGGCGTAAATCGCTGGCCCATGAAGCGAAATTGCAGAGTATTTTTTAATAATTCGTCTTTGGTGGCGCTGTCGTAATTTTTCATGTCAATAACTTCGGATAAAATGCGCGGCACAGGCAATTCTTTTACGGCTTGAGCAATAAACTGCTGTAACAAATTATCATCAGCTAGCCGATTTATGCTGGCCGCATCGCCATAAACAGTTTTAATCAGCGGCGTATATTGATAAGCGGTTGCGTCATCAGTTTCGCCCACAAAAAAATCAATGGTAGCGGACATATCCGCCCAAATAGCGGCGGCGGTCGTGTCATTGACTTTGATATTATTGATTTGAGCCGTAGCTAAAATAGCATCGCGCGTCAATTCAGCGCTGTTCAAGCTAAACCCCATCCGGCCGTACCACATCATGGCGACAAAGTAGCTCTTTAAAACGTCATTTTTGGTGTAGTGCGAGCGGGGCGTAAACTGCGTGTAATCGTTTTCAAATTCCGGACGCAATGGAGAAAAAAGCGGCGATGGTGCAACACCTTTAGCTTCGCTGATTAAACCCAATTCTCGCTTGGCCGTCTCATAAATATCATCGCTGAGTTCAATACCGGCATAATTTTTATCTAATAAACTAAAGCTAAACCGGCCTTCGCTGTTTTTTATTTTCTGCGCCGCTATGGCGTCTAAATATTGAGCGAATGTTTCATAATCCGCCGGCGATACGCTTACTTCAGCCGACTGGCTGCCGGCATTCAGCGCTACCAGCGGCACCAAATGAAAAACCGCCAAACGCTGATAAGAATCTTTTAATTTCTGATCCGTGGCGGCGTTATAATTATTGATTGAATCCAAAAACAAAGCCCGGGCCATTTCGGTCAGCATCGGCTGAAATTTTGTTTCTTCTATTTTTTGGAAACTGCGATCAGCTAAAATATGATACAGATGCAAAGCAAAATCGCTGGAGATAAAAATAGCGTTTTGCGGTTTGCGGTAATACGGACTAAAACTGCCGGCAAAAGAACGATATGTATCCACAAAGTCATCAGTCTGCCCATAATCTGTTTGCTCGCCAATGATATTGTTATCAGTCAAAAAGAGTCCCTGCTCCTCCAGCGCCGCCTGCTGCGCCGCGCTCAAATTAATACCATCGCCGGTGAAATCCTGTAAATTTGCCAGTTTGTTTATTTTTACAGCCGTACGCGGTATCTGCGGACTGACATCGCTACCGGCGGCGGCCGCTTGAGCAAAAACCGGCTGAGTTAGTGAAAAATAAAAAAGGCCGGTCTTGCCTTCGCTTTCTGCATTATTGCTATTAGTGCCAGTATTATTATGACTCAAAAACAAAAAGCCGCCGGCGCAGAGCGCGACGACTGCTACGGCTACTGTCACTGACGCGGCGATTTTGTGAGTGATAACGTAATCCAGTATTTTTCTAATTGGCATAAAAATATTTAAAAAAAATTCTAATATCCCAATTAATACCTCGTATATCTCTGAATTCCTAATTCCTCATTCTAATTTTTACCTCATACATAATCTGCTCAATTTTCCTTAAATTCTGCTTCGCCTGGTCATACTTGGTGCGCAGATAACCGGTAATATCAAACTCAACTAGTTCGGCTAAAACGTCCGTAATGATATTTTTAATTTTTTCCACTTCCTTAAAATTACCCTTGGCCGCCTCGTTGGTAGCGAGGCGCACCAATTCTCCAGTAGTGTCGGAAATGCCGCCCAGATAAGCGTCCACGCTTAAAGTTATATCTTTTATTTTATCAATTTTCTCTCCGTTGATTATATTAAAAAACATCCTTGCCTCAACATACTCTTCCACGCCGGCGTTATAAGCGCCTTCTTTTATCAGTCGGCTATAGCCGAATTTTTTCTCCATTTCTTTTAAAGTATTTTCTATTTCATTTATAGAATTTTCAGCGGTTTTAACATCCCCGCGGTGCAGGGAAAAAATAACGCGCTTGGAGTCGTGCAAAATAATATTGGCGCGGCTGATAATTTGCCGCCGCTCGCCGGTATTCTGGTCATAGTCTTTTTTTAGTTTTTGAAAAAATTTTTTGTTAAGCATACTTTTTATAATGCAAATCCGCAAATTACATGCAAATACTGCAAAAATTAATTAATGCAAATGGTCTTTTTTATAATACAGACTATTTAGAACTCTTTTGGGCACTAACCTTGGTTGCCGAAAATTAACCAAAATCCCTAAATGCAAGTTTAACGTCACTAAATACCTTTTAACTTGATAATAATCCTCTTTTGTTAAAGAATCTTTTGCCTTAAATTCTATCACAATTTTATCATCAATTATGAAATCAACCACGCATCTTATGTTGCCAATCCCGTATTGATGATCTTCAAACCTATATTCTCGTACATACTTTATTCCTTGTTGCCGCAATAATTTTTCAAAATAATCCCCATACTGTTTTTCATTGCGAAAATGGCCTAAATCTTTATGCGTTTGAAATAGTAATCCGACTATTTCATAAGATAATTCTTTGTATACGCATTTATCTTCTTCTATAATTTGCCTAAGAACTTTTGTAGTATTTGCATGCTCATTTGAGGTATTTGCATTATAATTTACTCTGCCACTCTAAGCACCTCATCCACGGTGGTAATGCCCTGCATCGCTTTTAATATTCCGTCCTGCGCCATAGTCAGCATGCCTCTTTGGGCGGCTACTCTCTGGATATCAAACTCACTGACCTTGCCCGCCTGAATTAATTTTTCTATTTCGGCGTCCATAGCCATTATTTCATAAATGCCGACCCTCCCTTTATAACCCAGCTCTTGGCAGGCTTCGCAGCCTTTGCCTTTATAAAATTTAGCGTTGGCTATGTCAAACTTCCGGCGGTTCTCTTCGTTCAGACTGGCTATTATCTCTCCAACTTTTCTTTTCTGCTCTTCGGTTAAAGGCGCCTCCTGCTTGCATTTTTCACAAATCCGGCGGATCAAGCGCTGGCCGATCATGGCGTTTAAGGCCGGCGCCAGCAAAAACGGCTTTACTCCCATGGAAAGCAGGCGGGGAATAGTGCCGGAAGCGTCATTCGTATGAATGGTAGATAAAACCAAATGGCCCGTCAAAGCCGCTTGAATAGCAATCTCGGCTGTTTCTAAATCGCGAATTTCACCGACCATAATAATGTCCGGATCCTGGCGCACGATCGAGCGCAACCCTTTGGCAAAAGTGTAATTATCGCCTACCTGGCTCTGATTTACGCCTGTGAGCTGGTATTCAATCGGGTCTTCAATGGTAATAATCTTCGTTTCCGGCTTATTAAGCTTTAATAAAATTGAATATAGAGTGGTTGTTTTGCCGGAGCCGGTGGGACCGGTGGTTATAATCATGCCGTTAGGCCGCTCAATTTGGTGCTTTAATTCGTGGTAGGCTTTATCCCATAAGCCCAAATCTGAAAAGGAAATATTTTCCTTGGCCGAATCAAGCAGGCGCATAACCACGCTTTCGCCATAGGCCGTAGGAAGAAAAGAGGCGCGGATATCAATCTTGCGTTCTTTCATAATTATGGCGAAGCGGCCGTCCTGCGGGCGATCATCAATATTAATTTTTACTTTAGCCAGAAGCTTCATCCGGGAAATAACCTTGGGCCAAATATTCTTTTCTAAAATAGCCGCGTCGTGCAGGACGCCGTCTATCCGGAGACGGACTTTTATGTCTTTTTCTTCGCCCTCAATATGGATGTCAGAGGAGCGGGACTTGACGGCGGCGGCTAATATCATGGAAACTATCTGGCTGACATCAGTGCGGGCAATCACATCCTGCAGTTCCTTAAAGCTGTCAAAACTTTCACTGTACTTATTCAATTCCTCTTCGCTGACCTTAACTCCCCGCACAATTTCCCGCGGCTTAGGCAAAATTTTATAAAGCTTTTGCGCGGCCTTAAGGCTGTTTTCGGATATGAGATACATCCTGCCCTGGCAATGGAGTTCTTGGGATATTTTTTCCACCGCTTCAGCCGCCGCGTTATTCCGCTCCGCCGCCCCCAGCCGAAAGCTATCGCCGTCATAGAAAAAACAGACGGCTTTTAACCGCCTACTTTCCTCTTCGGAAACTTTAGAGAGCGCTTCCGGGCTGATTGGGAAACCAACGAGATTAATATAGGGCAACCCCTGGCTCTTAGCTTTTTCTTCTATTTCTTTCTCAACTTCCTTAACCTTTATCTCGGTTTCTTTAGTTTTAAGCTTCTGCTGAACAGTTTCCCGGCCTTTAGTTTTTTGTTCGGCATCATTCCCCTCCGCCAGATCTTCAATTGATTGAAAACTATCGGTCATAAACAAAATTTATTTTCCATTATTAAAATTTTTATTAAGATTTTTTAACCACTAAGCTGCCGGCAAAACTTTTTGGGTTCCCCTTGATCAGCACTATAAAAAATATTGTCCAAAAAACTTCGTTGAGCGATGATAAAATTCCTCCCGCTACCGCCACCGCTATAAATAAAATCAACATTCCCAGCATTAAAACAAACGTCAAACCCGCCACAAAAGCCAACTTATAAAATAAAAACATTAAAAACACAAAGGGAATCGCGATAGCGGAAATGAGCATCAAGATGGAAAAACTCAGGATGAAATTTATTATTAAAATAACAATTCCCGCCTCCAAGCTGATCCAAAGTCTGCTTTTCAATAAAGCCAAGCCCGACTTTATGGCATCTATAAAGCGAAACCCTTTAATGACATTATAGAACAGGCTGTATTTGGTAATAAGAATAACCAGGATTGAAGCCGCCAAGACCAAAACAGTGATTATATAATAACTTATCCGCAGCGAATTATTAAAAGAATAATACCAGCTTAAAAGCCAGGGGATCGACAATAAAGCAAATAAGAAAAAAATTATAACTTTTTCAAGTATCTTTAAAAAACATACCGGCCAAAAATGAATTTTACCCTCATCCAGCCCTTCTTTAAAATCGGTCTTTTTACTTATGTAAAGCTTAGCCGCGCTGTTTATCAAAGCTCCCTGAGAAACCACCGCCAGCCAAAAAATAAAAACTCCCAGGACTAAAACTGTTAATAATATTAACAACCGCCAAGCCAGCCCCGATGGATCTTGCCAAGCCAGCCCCGCCATCCGGCTAAAAACGCTAAAATCAAAAACACCGGTTTCTTTTATTTTCCCCCAACTTTCCGCCAGGCTGGTCTCATTGCCATATATTTTTCCATAAATGCTGCTGGAAATAAAAGCGGCAAACAGTCCGAAAAACCAAAGATATTTATTGTTCAGCACGATTTGTACGGCGGAAATTATTATTTTTTTATAACTGATCATATTGCCTCCTTATATTATTAAATGAGTCGACGACTGTTATTAAACAGGGCGACTTGCTGTCATTATAACAATTTTAAATAAAAATAACAACCAATAAATCCAGCACCTTGACCGCAGGGTATTAAACCCTGCGGCAAGAATGATGATAGCCCTTCAT
>PFAR01000029.1:6236-13114 GCA_002773655.1 Candidatus Falkowbacteria bacterium CG10_big_fil_rev_8_21_14_0_10_43_10
TATTCGGGCACGGTGCTGGATAAAAAATCCGGAGCTTTAAACTCCGAATTTTTATGATTTATGGCTATGACATTAATTTTTCAAACTCTTCCTTCTCAATTGTCTCTTCCTTTAATAACAATTCCACAATTTTATCCAGTTTTTCTTTATTGCCATTAATTAATTCCCGCGCTTTAACTCCCGCTTCATTAATATAATCCATCACTTCCTGATCTATCTTCTCCGCGATCTTTTCCGAATAATCCCTCTGTTCATGCAATTCCCTGCCTAAAAATACCAACTCTTCCCTGTTGCCGAAAGTGCGCGGTCCCAGATTCTTGCTCATGCCATAGTCAGTAATCATGCGCCGCGCTAAATTAGTGGCCGTTCGCAAATCGCTGGTCGCGCCGGTGGTAATATCGCCAAATATTTCTTGCTCAGTAATATAGCCGCCCAATAATACCGACAACTCCTCCAAAAATTCCTGTTTAGAATGCATGTGCTTGTCTTCCAGCGGCACTTTTAGGGTATAGCCGCCGGCCAGGCCGCGGGAAATAATGGACACTTTTTGCACCGGATCGATATTAGGCAGAAGATGAGCGACCAACGCGTGCCCGGCTTCGTGGTAAGCGGTTATCTTCTTTTCTTTTTCTGACAACATCCGGCTTTTGCGCTCCGGGCCAAGCATAACTTTTTCAATACTGTCAAAAAGTTCGTCCATGCCGATCATTTTTTTATTTTTGCGCGCCGTTAAAATAGCGGCTTCGTTTAATAAATTAGCCAGGTCGGCGCCGCTGAATCCGGGAGTGCGTTCAGCGACGCGGCGCAAACTTACATCTTTAATAAACGGCTTATTTTTAGAATGGACTTTTAATATTTCCAGCCGATCATTGATATCCGGCTCATCAAGCACTATCCGGCGATCAAAGCGCCCCGGGCGCAATAAGGCCGGGTCCAGCACGTCGGGCCGGTTAGTAGCCGCTAAAACTATCACATTAATATTGGGTTCAAAACCGTCCATTTCCACTAAAATCTGATTTAAAGTCTGTTCGCGCTCATCATGAGACCCTCCCAGGCCCGATCCCCGCTGGCGGCCGACCGCGTCGATTTCATCTATAAAGACAATGCAGGGGGAACTCTTTTTCGCTTTTTTAAATAAATCGCGGACGCGCGAAGCGCCAACGCCGACAAACATCTCCACGAACTCCGATCCGGAAATATGAAAAAAGGGAACATTAGCCTCTCCGGCCACGGCCTTGGCCAGCAATGTCTTTCCGGTTCCCGGAGCGCCGACCAGCAAAACTCCTTTAGGTATATTGGCTCCCAATTCAATAAACTTCTTGGGGCTGGTTAAAAATTCCACTACTTCCTCCAGATCTTCCTTGGCTTCTCTGACTCCGGCGACATCTTTAAAGGTAGTGCGCTTTTTTTTATTTTTTTCATCCTGCCTATTTACCTCCCGCGCCTGGGACTGGCCGAACATCATCGCCCGCCCGTTCGCCCCCTGCACCTGCCGGAACATAAAATAAACAAACAGCCCTATTAACAGCAAGGGAAATAAAAAAGGCAAAAGGTTTGACAGCCAGAATTGCCAGCCGCTTTCCTCTTTCACTTCAATATTAACTTTATTTATTTTTTCCGCCGGGACGCCAAAATTATTTAAAAGCTCGGAAAACGACTCGCCTGCTTCTTTCTTCACCGACTGCTTCCCGCCTCCCTTGAGGGAAACTTTCAATATGCTGCCTTCGATGACAATACTTTCCGCCTCTTCGTTATTTATTTCTTCAACCAATTTATTAATGCTTATCCGCTCAACTTCCTGGTTTGAAGGAGCGGCATTATAAAATAAACCGGCGATGACTATGAAAATAAAAAAGAATATCAATAAATTTTTTAGCAAACTTTTCATACTCTGTTAATATTTTATCATTAATCTTCTTCTTTTTCACTTTTATCCGCCCGATCCGCTTTTTTTGCCTTTTTGGCTGCCGGTTTTTCCTCTTTATTCTTCTTTTCCGGATTCTTCTTTTCCGGCTGGCCGGCTTCCGGGCCGGCGCTTTCAAATTTATCGCCCCCCATAGGCTTCAGCCCCAAACCAAGCCGATGTTCGCTCGGCTCCAGGGAAATAACAAAAAATTCGTAAGGTTTATTCACCTCAAATTTATCTTGCATCTTTTCGCCCGTCTTTAACCCTAAACTGGAAACATGGGCCAGGGCGTGAATATCGTCGTCTAATTTAACGAACAGGCCGAAAGGATTTATTTTTATCACCTTTCCCTCTACTTTGTCATTAATTTTATATTTTTCTTTTACTTTCTTCCAGGGATCATCAATTAATTTTTTGGCGGAAAGGAATATTTTCGCCCCGTCCACGTTGATTATCTCCGCTTTAATCTTATCGCCTACCTTGACAATATCGGCCGGATTATCAATTCTCTGCCAGGCTAACTCAGAAATATGAATCAAGCCTTCCATCCCCTCGCCGAAACTTATAAAAGCGCCGAAATTGGTTACTGCCGTAACCGTTCCCTCCACTAAGTTGCCGGGCTTATATTTGGAAATCACGTCCTTTTGCCGGTCGCTCCAGGCTAACTTTTCCGATACAATTAATTTTTCATCCTTCTCGCTCAAATCCATTATCTTTACCTCTACCTCCTTATTAACGAAGCTTTTTAATTTTTCTAAAATTTTCCCTTTATCGCCTCCCCCTACCCGCGGATAATTTTCCGGGGACAATTGGGAAACCGGCAAAAAGCCGCCGATCTGGCCGAAATTAATAATCAAGCCGCCTTTGTTGGCATCCTTTATTTTTATTTTGATAATCTCCTGGCTTTCAAAAGCATTGGTCAGCGCTTCCCACGCTTTCTGGTGTCCGGCATAGCTGAAAGAAAGTTCCAGTTCTCCGTTCTCATTTTCTAAATCAACAACAGTCGCTTCCACTTCGTCCCCGACCTTAAGGCTGGCATACTCGGGAGATTCTTTATACAGCTCCCGGCCGCGGACGATACCGACCATTACTCCGTCAATATCAAGTTTTATCTCCGACTTTCCGGAAGAAATAACCGTCCCCTTGATAATATCGCCTACCTTGGGTATCGCCAACTTGTCTTCTCCTACAAGTTCCGCGAATTTGTTGTTGTCTGTTTTATTCTTTTCTTCTGGCATTTATTTAAATTATTTTTGCGCATATATAATTTAGCTGTCTATCCATGCACAAAAAAAATATATTTAACTCGCTTCCTTTTAAAAAAGGTTCTGCCATTATAAATGGCCGCAAGTCCTTCCAACGCCTCGGGATTGGAAGACTGAATTAAGAGGCTTAAATTGTATGAATTAAAGTTATCATAATGCTTAAAAGCTGTCAAGAAAAATGATCTTGACATAATTTAAAAATAAGCTAAACTAAATCCAGCACCTAATTAATATTCTATATTTTGTTTTGGTGATTACTTAAAAAGGTGCTGGATAAATACTACGCTATAAATAATTAAAATATTTTTTAAAAAAATATAATGTTAAAGATAAGATTAGCCAGGATTGGCAAAAAAAAACAGCCTTACTACCGCATAGTTATTTCCGAACAGGCACGGGACACTTACGGCCGGGCGCTGGAAATATTGGGATCATATAACCCCCGAAGCAAACAAACCGATATAAAAAAGGAACGCGTAAAATATTGGCTTTCCCAGGGAGCCCAAACATCAGCCACCATCCATAATCTACTTATTAATAATAATATTATTGAGGGCAAAAAGGTAGCGGTCACTCATCTTAAGGAGGCAAAAAAAGCTAAACCGGAAGAAAAAAACGCGGCTGAAAAAGGAAGCAAGCCGGAGGCGGCAGCCCAAGCCGAAAAAAAGGAAAAAACGGCTCAGTCAAAAGAAAAAACAGAGGCCAATCCGGCAAATAATAAATAGAACCTTGACATTTTTTATAATTATGCTATAATATAACGACATTCTGAAACCAATGAATATCTTTATAAATTTATAAATAATACCCTTTTGGCTGGCCGACAGGTTGCAGCAAAAGAGTAATGGAGAAAAAGTTTTATGACAGAAGAAATGAAAGACCAGAAATTTTTAGAGTCTTTGGTGAGAACAATTGTCTCTCATCCGGAAGATGTCTCTTCAACAAGAACCATTGATGAGCGAGGCGTCCTCTTAACTCTGAAAATTAACCAGGAAGACATGGGTTATGTGATCGGCAAACGCGGCCAAACCGCCAAGTCAATCAGAACTTTATTAAAAATCATTGGCGCCCAAAACAACGCGCGCGTTAACCTCAAAATTGAGGAGCCGGAAGGAAGCACCAGACGGCCGCGCCGGGAGTCAAGCGATGAAATTTCAACTGACGCGGTTGATGACTTAAAAATCTAAAAAATTAAAATAGATTTCTAAAAAGGCCACAAACAAAAAGTGGCTTTTTTGGTACTCCCACAAATTTACAAATCCTGAGTACTCGGGATTTATGTATCCGCGAAGAGATTTGTTGATTTTAAGTATGCGATTTGATATTATTACAATTTTTCCAAACATATTTAACTCCTATTTTAATGAGAGTATTATTAAACGCGCCCAAAATAAAAAGATAATAAAAATAAAAATTCATGGCTTGCGCAAATGGACTAAGGACAAACACAAAACTGTTGATGGCAGGCCTTACGGCGGGGGGGCGGGCATGGTGCTGATGGCTGAGCCAATCTATCAAGCCTTAAAATCATTGCGCCAAAAGCGAAAAGCGAAAAATTCCAAAATTATTCTTCTTTCTGCTAAAGGCAAAAAATGGGACCAGCAAATGGCAAAACGATATGCCAAATTTAATAATATCATTCTAATTTGCGGGCGCTATGAAGGAGTTGATGAACGGGTAAAAAAAATCGTGGATGAGGAAATATCAATCGGCGATTATGTTTTGACCGGAGGAGAAATTCCGGCTATGGTTATAGTTGATTCCATAGCGCGGCTGTTGCCCGGAGTTTTAGGCAACAAAGAATCGGCAAAATTTGAATCTCACTCTGAGGCGGGAGTATTGGAGTATCCGCATTATACCCGGCCGGAAATACTAAAAATAAATGGCAAAAACTACAAAGTGCCGAAAGCCTTATTGTCCGGCAATCACGCGGAAATTAAAAAATGGAGGGAGAAAAAAAGTAAAAAATTATTTTAAATTGTCATTCCCGCGAAAGCGGGAATGATATAATTATGTATATTCTCGGTATAGAAACAAGCTGTGACGAAACCGCGGCATCTATAATTGAAATAAAGAATGGCAAAATAAAAGTGCTTTCTAATATTGTGTCTTCGCAGATAAAAATCCATCAGCAATACGGCGGCGTAGTGCCGGAAGTAGCCGCCCGCAATCATATAAAAAATATCATGTCTGTTATAGAAAAAGTTTTATCGAAGAGCTCCCCCTCCTTACTAAGGAGGGGGCTAGAGGGAGGTATTGATTTTATTGCTGTTACCCAAGGTCCGGGATTAATTTGCGCGCTGCTGGTTGGCACGGAAACCGCTAAAACTCTGGCCTATGTTTGGAATAAACCAATTATCGGAGTTAACCACCTAGCCGGACATATTTACAGTAATTGGGTAAATGCAGATAAGCCGCCGCGGTTCCCGGCGCTGGCTTTAATCGTCTCGGGCGGGCACACGGAATTAATTTTAATGGCAGGCCATTTCCGGTTTAAAATGCTGGGGCAAACCAGAGACGACGCGGTCGGCGAGGCTTTTGATAAAGTGGCAAAAATTCTGGGGTTGGGATACCCGGGAGGGCCGATTGTCTCTAAATACGCCAAGGAAGGAAACTCTGAAGCGATTAAAATGCCGCGGCCGATGATTAATGATAATAACCTGGAATTTTCTTTTTCCGGCCTTAAAACATCCGTGTTTTATCAAATACAAAAAGACTCTGATTGGGAGGGGAAAATTCCTGATTATTGCGCTTCATTTCAGCAGGCGGTCATTGATGTCTTAATCGCCAAAACGCTTAAAGCCGCGAAGCAATATAAGGTAAAATCAGTCATGCTGTCTGGCGGCGTGGCCGCCAATCAGGAACTGCGCCAACAGCTTGGCGAGGCTGTTAAGCTGGGTTTTAAAACCCAGCTTGACGCGCCCTCCTACCATATTCCTGATTTAAAATACACGACTGATAACGCGGCGATGATCGCGGCCGCCGGATATTTCTTGCAGAGATATAAAAAATCCGCTTTGCAGAAGAAAATTAAAGTCGATTGTAATTTGGGGCTATAAAAATTTTATTTTATTATTTGACATCTTTTAATAAATATGCTATTTTATAACATCGCTCTTTTGAGCAAAAAATATTCCATTCCGGAGGATTATCATGAAACAATTTGGTTTTTCTCATATCGCAGTTATCTGTATTTTTCTAAATAGCTGCGCCTATTTACCGGCCCGGTATGATAATATCCAATCGGCCAGAAACGGCACTCCGGACCACGGCACATTTTCCCGGCAGGATTACTCGCGATGGGAAAATAATCAACTATCAATAGAGGAACGCGGCTTAAATCTGCAAACCAAACGGATGGCGGTTGAAAAGCTTAACAGCAATCCGCCAGAAATCGGCCGCTCCGCTGATGGCACCACACAGGGATATCTCGGAATTGTTAAAAACTTTTCCGAATATCAAACTTATAACTTCATCATTGGCGGGAAAAGTGAGTCGGTTGCGTTTCTGCTGGGACCGGGACAGCAAAAAGAGTATTATTTGCTTCCTGACGCCTACCAATGCTCTGTCTATTATGACAACCAACAAATAGGCGAGCCGTGGACATTCCAGGTCACTCTGCAGAAGCATTACTTCATGGACCGCTGGGTCCATTGGTATGTCTTAATGCGACGGTGACTCCCCTCACAAATAAATCCAGCACCTTG
>PFAR01000034.1:0-173 GCA_002773655.1 Candidatus Falkowbacteria bacterium CG10_big_fil_rev_8_21_14_0_10_43_10
TTATCGCATGATATAATAATAAAACTGGGGGGCATATAGCTCAGTTGGTTAGAGTGCCACGTTGACATCGTGGAGGTCAGTGGTTCGAGTCCACTTATGCCCACAATAAAAACGCCAGGCGGCATTTTATTTTTTGCAAATCAATCAATTGACGCTCTTGATTATCTTGTCTT
>PFAR01000034.1:201-6526 GCA_002773655.1 Candidatus Falkowbacteria bacterium CG10_big_fil_rev_8_21_14_0_10_43_10
GAATCTATATATTAGCAATAAGCGATTAATCAACTTGCGGCCGACGCCGACGGCGGGTAACTTTAAGAATATGGATTTTTTTAAAAACCTAACGGGACTTAATAAAAAAACCAACATTAACATTAATAATGAACCGGAAGAACAAACAGCACCGGCGCATCAGGCTGACGAGCAATGGTTTTCAGATGAATATGATGAGGGACAGCTGGCGATTGACGTTTATCAGACCAAAGACGCGATTGTGGTAAAATCAACTATCGCCGGCGTCAGGCCGGAAGATATTGATATTTCCGTTAATAACGATATGCTGACTATCAGGGGCAAACGGGAAATGAAAGAAAAAATAATTGAGGAAGACTATTTTTACCAGGAGTGCTACTGGGGAAGTTTTTCCCGCTCTATTATCCTGCCGGTAGAGGTTAAAACCGATAAAATTGAAGCGACTATTGAAAACGGAGTGCTGGCCGTTGTTTTGCCGAAAGCCCAGACAACCAAGCAAATATCGGTGAAAATTAAAGAGTAGGCGCTGAATTATTTTAATATAACTTAATAAAAAATGTTCACTTTAACAGTCGACCGCCTTGAGGGCGAAACGGCAGTCCTTAAAACAAATGGCTCCACTATAAATTTACCCGTTAAATATCTGCCCGCCGGCGTCCGCGAGGGCGATATTTTAAATTTGTCAATCTCCCGCGACGGGGAAAAAACCGCGGACAGCAAAAAACAGGCGAAAGAAATTTTAAATGAAATAATAAACCACTCCAATTAGAAATAACTTTCCCATGCCGTGACCAGAAAAAAAATAACAAACAAGCTGGATTTTTTAAATAAATTTGGCGAGACAAGAAAAGCCCTTGCCTCCGGCCGGAAAAAAATAAGCTCCCGATTTTCCGCCAGCATAAGGGAGTTAGTAGCGCCGCAGCGGCAACTTCAAAAGCTGTTGTCAATTGGCGTTATTTTTTTTGCCGTTCTGACAATAATCAGCGGGCTTTATTTCTTTTATCAAAAGGCCTGCCGGGAAAAATTTTATATCGGATTAAGCGCCGGGGGCATTGATCTGGGAAATAAAACAATAGCTGCGTCCCGGGAGGAGCTGTTGAATAAAGCGGATGAATTCAGCCGAAAGGGTCTGGTAATAATATATAAAGATAAAAAGGTTAATATCGCCGCCGCTCCCGTCCCCTCTGCCCCTGATTCCAGCGTTGATTTGTTCTCTTTCAAGGTGGAAAAAACTTTGGCGGATATTTTTTCCGCCGGACGCAGAGAAAATATAATAAAGAACGCTAAAGATCAGCTCCTGATTTTTATCCTTTCTCCTGATAAACCTATTGAGTTTTATCTTGATGAAGAAAGAATCAGAAACATGCTTTATGACGGCTTTTATCCTTTTGAAGAGAAGGCGCAAAGCGCCGAAATTGCCATTATTAATGACAAGATAACTATCCGTCCTGAAATTATCGGCAAAATATTTAACTATAATGATATTGTCAGGCAAATAAAAAAGCGGATTGCCTACCTTGACAGCCGGCCGGTAGAGATAAGCTTAAAGACCGACTATCCTGAAGTCTATGCCGAAGAATTGGCTCTGATCCTGCCGCAAGCTAAAAAATTGCTGGCAACAACTCAAATTAAATTAAAACTGCCGGCGGAAATTAAAAATAAAAACAGTAAAAATACGGAATGGGAAATTGATGAAAAAAGATTGGTCGGCTTCCTGACGGCGAAGCAAATCTCTTTTCAATACAACATTAAGTGGCTGTTTTCCGCGCTTAATAAAAAATTTTATATCGGTTTAAAGAAAAAAGAGACGGAAAAATATCTTCGGGAAGAAATATCTCCGGCGGTTGATATTGAGCCGGTTGACGCTAAATTTACAATATCAGGCAACAAGGTAGCGGAATTTATCAGCAGCCAAAAAGGGCAAAAATTAGATATTGACGGCACCTTTAAACTTTTAGAAAATGCCGTGGTTGAAGCGGCCGCAGCAACCGCCCTGAAAAATTTTGCGGTTGAACTCATTATTAAAGAGGTGGCGAGTGAAATTACCAATGAAAATGTAAACGATCTTGGGATAAAAGAAGTTATCGGCACCGGCCACTCGAATTTCGCCGGTTCCCCGTCCAATCGGCGCCATAATATCGCCGTAGGCGCCAGGGCGGTGCATGGCACGCTGATTAAGCCGGGGGAAACATTTTCTTTAAATAAAACTCTGGGCGAAGTTAATGCCGAAACGGGTTATCTGCCGGAGTTGGTCATTAAGGAAAATAAAACTGTTCCTGAATACGGAGGCGGATTATGCCAAATAGGCACAACGGCTTTCCGCGCCGCCCTTGATTCCGGCCTGCCAATCGCCGAGCGCCGCAACCATTCTTACCGGGTAAGATATTATGAGCCGGCCGGCACTGACGCGACTATTTACAGTCCGGCCCCTGACTTTAAATTTATTAACGATACCGGCCACTATGTACTTATCCAGAGAAGAATTATAGGCGACGATCTCTATTTTGATGTCTGGGGAACGGATGACGGGCGCAAAGTTACTAAAACCGAACCGAAAATTTATAACATTAAAACTCCTCCGCCGACTAAAATTATTATTACCGACGAACTGCCTTCGGAAGAAAAAAAATGCACCGAACACGCCGTCAATGGAGCTGACGCCAGTTTCTATTATAAAGTTGAATATTCCGGCGGAGAAATAAAAGAAGAAACTTTTTTAAGCCATTACCGGCCCTGGCAGGAAGTCTGTTTAATCGGCGCAACCTCTACTCCGGAAACAGTGGATAACTTAATGGAATCTTCACAATAAAAAAATTAGCCTAAGCGGGACAGGCAAAAAAATTTTTCTTTCTGGTGTCTTGAGCGCGAAGCCAAAGACAAGAGAGAAAAATTCCCCATGCTTGTCGTGCCTATCCCGCTTAGGCTAATTTTTATCTTCTGATACAACAAGCTATCTTAGCATATTAAATTTTAATTGTCAAGAATTAACCAAAAAAATACAAACTACTTTGCTAATATTAGCAAATAAAATAAAAATAGACAAAATATTTATCCAACCGGCAATAAAATTCTCCGCTGATAACAAAAAGACCGCGCTCAGTAATGTGGCGGGGAAAAAATAAATAGTAAAAATTATGAATGCAAACAAAAAAATAATTCTAATATTTAATTTATAATTTTTATTTTTGATATTTTAATCCTTTATTTTTTGCTTAATTGCTATTGTTAAAATAAAAAATATATTTTATAATTACGGCAGAGACAAAAAATTTATATTATTTTCTGTCAGCTGAAATTTAAAAATGGCGGACAGACAAGGAAAGGAGGTGATATAAATGCCAGTTAAAAAAAGAAGGAGAGCAGTAAAAAAGCGCAAGGCGGCTCCTAAGAGAAAGAAGAGAGCAACAAAAAAGCGCAAGGCGGCTCCTAAGAGAAAGAAGAGAGCAACAAAAAGAAAAAAAAGATAAATTAAAACCCCCATGCTATAAGATGCTATAATTATAGAATTTTATAACGTGGGGGTTTTTAATTGCAGACGTAGTTTTTTTAAAATAATTTTACTTGTTTATTATTCGCTTTTTCTTTCTCATTAAAAATTTTTATCGTCCCATACTGGCCGTCAAAGCCCGGTTCAATTATCAGCCTCTCCTCCCGCGTCCGCTTAATGCCCTCCACAATTTCCGGCAGGGCATATTCGGCAATCTTTTCCAGGGGCGCATCAATCAGCACTGATAATTCCGGCCCGCACTTTTGGATAATTTTATTATATTCTATTTGCACTTTTTGCGAGCTGCGGCTCCGTATATCCAAACTTTCGGCGATAATTTTATCCAGTTCCACCAGCTTTTTGTAGCCGGCCGCGTGCTTTGGTTTAAACCCTAGTTCCCTATCCGCCAGTTCGTCCACGCGATAGCAAACGCCAATCGTCAAAGGCTTTTTGCATACCGGGCAAATTCCTTTTTGCTTTTTTGTTTCCGCGGGTGAGAG
This sequence comes from Candidatus Falkowbacteria bacterium CG10_big_fil_rev_8_21_14_0_10_43_10, assembly GCA_002773655.1. GTDB lineage: Bacteria > Patescibacteriota > Patescibacteriia > Patescibacteriales > XYC2-FULL-47-12 > 1-14-0-10-43-10. The sequence goes on from PFAR01000034.1 coordinate 4,189, forward strand.
GCGCACATTGCAGGCGCGGTGACCGTCGTAATGGTACATCCCTTCCTCCGGATAAAATTCTATCGTATATAATAATTCACCGAATTTTGACTTTTCGCCCCGCGTCCGTTTAAAAGGCGAATTCAACCTGATAATATCATAAACAGCGTCATAACTAATTTCTTTCATTTCAAATACATTGGCTTCGCGGGCAATATTAGGCAGGCTGTGCGCGTCGGAATTTGATAATAAAGTAAAATTATCCAATTCAGAAACGCGCCAATTCATCTCCGGGTCGCTTGATAATCCGGTTTCATAGGCGTAAATATATTTAGTGAATTCCCCGAAACACTCTTCCACGCTGTTAAAGCCGGACTTGGATCCGAATATCGAAAACCACGGCGTCCAGATGTGCGCCGGAATAACCATAAATTTTTCGTCTATATCAAATAATATTTTACACAGTTCAACGGCTGACATACCTAAAATCGGCCGCCCATCCGAGCGGATATTATAATGCGCGTCCAAATATTTATTTAATTTTTTAACCGCCGCGATATTCGGCGCCAAAACGACAATGTGCAAGCGACGGGCATGGCTTGCCCCGCCTTTATGGCCGGGGCCTTCGCCTTGTTTATAAATTAACGCGACTTCCGTTGATAAAATAAATTTAATTTTCCCGTCAGAGTTTTTTAATTGATACAAACCAAAGCTCCCCTCTCCTTTATAAGGAGAGGGGCTGGGGGTGAGGTCGTTGATGGCATCAAACCAAGCTGGATGCGTAAAATCACCCGTGGCAATTATATCCACGCCTTTAACGCGGCACGCTTTATCCAAATTTTCCAGCGTTAAATCTTTGGAGCAGGCGCGTGAATAGCGGGAATGAATATGGAGGTCTAGGATTTGCCGCATAGCTATGTTTTAATCAAATTTTTTACAATTTTTATCATCATTTCTTTTTCTTTCAAGTTCTAATGCGATATCAATCTATCAATAAATATTAAAAAGGTCAAATAAAAAATGACGCGTAAATAAAAGTCTATCTTCTATCTAAGAAGCTTAAGCGTAGACTAGTTTATGCTAGATTTCAAGTAAACCCCGTAAAATAATAATATCCCGCATTTCACGGGGTAAAAAAAATAAAACGCACGGTCTTGGCGCTGGCCTACTCTCCCGGGGAACTAGCCCAAGTACCATCGGCGCTGGAGTGCTTAACTTCTGAGTTCGAGATGGGATCAGGTGTACCCACTCCGCTCAAAGCACCAAGACTGTGCGTTTTATTTATAAAAATATAGAAATAATTATAGCGATAGAAATAATTATAGCGGAATATAAATCAAAAAAAATTTACAAATTCATTTCCCCTCCCCAAAGAGGGCAGGGCCTTATAAAAACTATAAGGTGAAGAGTTAAATGGTTTATTAGTACCCCTCGGCTGAACCCCTCACGGGGCTTACACCTAGGGCCTATCAACGTCGTAGTCTCCGACGAACCTATGAAACCTAATCTTAAAGACGGCTTCGCGCTTATATGCCTTCAGCGCTTATCCTAACCAAACGTAGCTACCCAGCAATGACCTTGGTAGGGCAACTGGCACACTAGAGGTTTGTACTTCCCGGTCCTCTCGTACTAGGGGAAGTGCCTTTTCAAGTTTCTACGCCCACAGCGGATAGGAGACCGACCTGTCTTACGACGGTCTGAACCCAGCTCGCGTGCCGCTTTAATTGGCGAACAGCCAAACCCTTGGAAGGTGCTACCCCTCCAGGATGCGACGAGCCGACATCGAGGTGCCGAACCTTGCCGTCGATATGAACTCTTGGGCAAGACTAGCCTGTTATCCCCGGAGTAACTTTTATCCGATGAGCTTCCGCCATCCTATATTGGACGGTCGGATCACTAAGTTCCGCTTTCGCGACTGCTCGACATGTACGTCTCGCAGTAAAGCTGGCTTGTGCCTTTACACTATCTCCCGGGTTTCCATTCCGGGATAGCCAACCTTTGTAAACGCCTCCGTTACTTTTTAGGAGGCATCCGCCCCAGACAAACTACCCGCCAGATACTGTCCCTTTTCCGGATAACGGAAGGAGGTAAGTATTTCAACATGTTAAGGGTGGTATCTCACTGGCCCCCGCATTACTGCGGGGTCCCACCTATACTGAACATAACAAACCGAAACACAATATCAAGCTATAGTAAAGCTTCACGGGGTCTTTTCGTCCGGCTGTGGGTAGCGAGCATCTTTACTCGCCATGCAATTTCGCCGAGTCCCTCGTTGAGACAGTCCCCAAGTTGTTGCGCCATTCGTGCAGGTCGGAACTTACCCGACAAGGAATTTCGCTACCTTAGGACGATTATAGTT
>PFAR01000027.1:0-5190 GCA_002773655.1 Candidatus Falkowbacteria bacterium CG10_big_fil_rev_8_21_14_0_10_43_10
TGACCGCAGGGTATTAAACCCTGCGGCAAGAATGATGATAGCCCTTCATCCCTGCGGCAGAGACCGCAGGGTATTCGGGCACGGTACTGGATAAAAATGGACAAAAAGTAAAAAAAGTAATATCTTTTATATATCAGAAGCGCAATAAATTATTTTAAATTAATTATATGGATGAAGGACAAAGAAGGCGATTGAGGTTAATTATCCCCGCTTTTTCAAAATTTAATATTTACAAACGAGCGGCTAAAATGACTACGGCGCTGGGACCGATTTGCGTAGCGACTTCAGCTAATAAATTATCAGATTGGGATGTGGAGGTTATTGACGAAAATAATTGCCGTAGCAAATTCTGTCCGAAAGATAAAAATGGAAAACCAGACCATATTAAATTACAACGCCAAAGGCCAGCGGATGTGGTCGGTTTTTATTGTTCTCTGACCTCTACCATGCCCCGCGTTTATGAACTAGCGGCGCTGTATAAAAAAATGGGGATAAAAACTATTGCCGGCGGCAAACATACTGACAGTCTGCCGGAAGAAGCGCTGGCAAACAACATTGATGTGGTTATTTTCGGCGATGGAGAAAAAACTATCCAGGAATTCCTAAATAACCGGTCCCTGGCTGACATTAAGGGAATTGCTTATCAAAAAGATGGAAAAATCATAAAAACAGAAGATAGGCCTTTAATTAATAATTTAGCGGACCTCCCCTTCCCTGATTTTAATCTGTTGCGCTACGCTAAAATAAAAATCTACCCGGTCAGCTGGTGGCGGGGCTGTCCTTTTAATTGTGAATTTTGCGCGGTTAAAGGAGAGCCGCGCTGTTCTTCGGCGGAAAAATTATTTAACTTGATAGTCTATTTAGTTGAAACTAGGCGTGCAAAAAAGTTCTTTTTAGTTGATGATCATTTCGGCGGTAACTTATATGATGAAACTCACCGCCAGGAAGCGATAAAATTCTGCAGTCTTATTGCCGAATACCAAAAAAAGACTAGAAAAAAATTAAAATTTTCCGTCCAGATCAGGCTTAACGCCGCTGAATATCCGGAACTGCTGCGAGCGATGCGGGAAGCAAAAATTGAAATGGTTTGTATTGGTTACGAATCGCCTATTGACGAGGAATTAATAGCCATGCGGAAAGGATTTTTGCATAAAGACATGGTGGCTAAAACAAGAATTTTCCGCCAGCACGGATTTTTCGTGCACGGCATGTTTATCTTCGGCTACCCCCATAAAAAAGAAATTAGCAAATCAACAAAAATTATGCCGCTTGAAAAAAAAATGAGGCGATTTCAAGAATTCATTAAAGAGGCAAAGATAGACACTATACAAATTTTAATGGCTGTCCCCTTGCCCGGCACAGAACTGCGCCAAAGACTGATTGACGAAGGCAAAATTTTTCCCTTGGAACAAGTAGGCTGGGAATATTATGACGGACAATTCCCTTTATTTGAGCCGGACGACGGCTATGATCCGGCAGACCTGCAGTTAGCGATGAAAAAAATAATGAGTAACTTTTACGGCTTCCGCCACTTCTGGAAACTGGCGGTTAATATATTGTTCAGTTTTCCGCTAATCATTTTCCCCGCGACATTGACTCTGCTTACCTTTAAAACAAGGTATATAGTATTTGCTTTTAAATGGTGGCGAAAAAGACTATTCCGTAACCAAAGCATTAAATTCGGCGGCTGGTTTGTAGTAAAAGGCTGGTTTAAAAACTTTAAAAAAGGTGACTTTCTGAAAAAACTTTCTCAAGCCAAACATCAGTTGCTTGCCAAAAAAAACAGGACATTTTAATTTAAAAAATCTATTTCGTTTAATTAAATGGATTTTTTGACTATTTTCGGTAAATCCACTATAATTTCTCCATGAGTTATTATTCACTGGAGACAAAAAAGTATATTCTTTTATTCGGCGATATTATTATATTATACGCCTCGCTTTATTTAACCCTGCTTCTGCGCTACCGGACAGACCCGCTTGATGGGCACTGGGGAAGCCATTTTTGGCCATTTACCGCTATTTTTTTCTTATGGCTGGTTATTTTTTATATTAGCAACCTCTATGACCTGACTACCGCTATTAACAACGCGAAATTTTATTCCCTGACGGCTAAAGCCTTATTTTTCGCTTTCCTGCTGGGCACCACTTTCTTTTACTTAAATCCCCAGCTGAACATCGCCCCTAAAAGAAATTTATTAATCGACATAGTCGTTACCGCCGCCTTGTTCCTGGTCTGGCGGCAGTTATTTAATAAAACGCTGAAGTCTTACCTGCCCCAGAATAAAGTGGCAATTATCGGCTTTAACGAACAGACTAAAGAATTAATCAAATATTTTAATGATAATCCCCATTTAGGCCTAAAAATATCTTTTATTCTTTCCAGTCAAGATATATATGAAAAAGGTTTGTATAATGTAAAACACTTTAAAGATATAAGCAAAATTAAAGAATGTCTATCTCAAGAAAATATCTCTACTGTAATTTTAACTGATGATGTCCACGCTTCTGATGAAATACGCTCTAGTTTGTTCAACTGTATTAATCTAGGAATTAATTTTGTGAGTTTGCCGCATTTCTACGAAAAAATAACCGGCCGGGTGCCGGTTGAGTCAATCAACCAGATGTGGTTTTTGGAGAATTTGCACGAGGGCGGAAAACTATGGTTTGATAAATTAAAGAGGCTTTATGATATAATCATGGCCTTTTTTATTTTGGCCGTTACCGGCCTCTTCTGGCTTATTATCGCGGCGGTAATAAAAATAGAGAGCCGCGGCCCTGTTTTTTACCGCCAGGAAAGAATTGGCAAGGGAAATAAAATAATTTATTTAATTAAATTCCGCTCAATGGTTGAGGAAGGAAACAGCCGCCGGCCGACTGTCCCTAATGATCCGCGCGTTACTAATTTCGGCCGCTTTTTAAGAAAAACGCGCGCTGACGAAATACCGCAAGTGATCAACATCATCAAAGGCGAGATGAGCATTATCGGCCCCCGTCCGGAAAGGCCGGAATTGGCGGAGAGGCTGCAGGCGGAAATCCCTTTTTATAATGAGCGCTCGCTGGTATTACCGGGCATTTCCGGCTGGGATCAGGTCTGCGGCGAATACCATTCTCCCTCTAAAGAGGATACGATAAAAAAACTGCAGTACGATTTATACTATATAAAAAACAGGTCTTTATTTTTAGACCTGGTCATTATACTTAAAACCGTCCGCACGGTGCTTTTAGGCCGGGAAGCGAGTAATTCATAATAATACATGCTTTAAAAAACATCTACCTCTAAAATAAGTTCGTCTTCCGGAATATCTTTTCTCGCGGTTCTGCCGATAACAACTCCGGCCTTCTCCGGCGACAGTCCCTTTCCCGGACGTTTATAAGCGATCATCTCGCGGGTTATAACTTCGCCGGATTTAATGTCGCGCCGGGCGACAATGCTTTGTTGCGCCCATTTGCGCGCCTCTTTTATTTTTTCCAGCCGCTCGGACGAATTGGAAATCATGGCCGCCTCCACCTCCCTAGCTTCCTTAACTAACAGTTTCTCTTCTTCCGGCAGGCAGGAGCCCGGGCAGTCTAATGAACGCTTATCGTTTTTATCAAAAGAAATATGTTTTTCTATCAAGCAGGCGCCCATAGCCACGGCCGCTATCGTAATATGCCGTCCTACAGTATGGTCGGAATAACCGATTGGATAATCCAGCAGCTTTTTTAAGCGCGTAATCATCCCTAAATCGTTTATCTCCGGCGGGGTGGGATAAATAGTATTGCAGTGGCAGACGATAATATCCTTGCAGCCAACCTCTTCCAACGTGCGCACGGATTTTAAAATTTCTTCGTCGGTTAAATGCAGCCCTAAAGACATAATAACCGGCTTGCCGCGCGAGCCGACATTGCGCAAAAATTCATAATTCATTGATTCGCCAGAGCCGATCTTAAAAAACGGGACATTAAGTTCCTTGTCAATAAAATCTAAGTCCACGTCAACATGGGCGGTAATAAAGCACTGGATATTGCGGATTTGGCAGTAATCCCAAAGTTCGCGCAGCTGCGAGTGCGGCAGCTCTTTATATTTCACCCGCCGATACCAATACGGGCTAACCTTCTTTGAAATCAGCTCTTCGGTGGTATTAGCCTGAAATTTAACTGCGTCGCAACCGGCCGCCATCGCCGCGTCCACCTGCTTCTTCGCCAGATTTAAGTCACCCCAATTTGTTAAACCGCCTTCGGCGATAATATAGACCGGTTCCCCGTCGCCTACCAAACGGCCGTTTAAATTTACTTTTTTAGGCATATATTTACTGTTCCCACTTAATTTTCGGCATTATCGTGTCTTTTTCAATATTTCCTTTATTATCCATAATCTTTTTCAGCATGCTGTTTAATAAAACATCGGACAACTTGCTCGGCTTTAATCCCAAATCCAACAGTTTAGTATGGACCGGATTATAATAATGTTCTTCCGCCTCTTTGCGAGGATTATCTATATTAAATATATTTACATTAAGCCCCATCTTTTCTCCCGCTTGTTTTACCAAACTCGCCAGCTCATTGATAGTAAACACTTCGGTAAACTGGTTGAATACCCTAAATTCGCCTTTGTTCGCCGGATTAAGGGCGGCTATCTCCACACACTGCAAAGTATCAATTATATTTAAATAACCGCGGGTCTGCCCGCCCTTGCCATAGGGGGTAATCGGCATGCCGGCGACCGCCTGAGTGCAGAAGCGGTTTAAGGCCGTGCCAAAAGTCTCGTCATAGTGGAAGCTGGTATTTAATTTTTCATGCACCTTTGTTTCCTCGGTTTCAATGCCGTAGACTACACCCTGATTTAAATCAGTCGCCCTCAAGCCCCAAACACGGCAGGTAAAATAAATATTGTTGCTGTCATGAACTTTTGAGAGATGATAAAAAGACCCTGGAGTTTTTGGGAAAAGCAAAGTGTCTCTCCGGCCATTATGCTCAATGGTAATATATCCCTCTTCAATATCAATATTAGGCGTGCCGTACTCTCCCATAGTCCCCAGCTTTATCAGATGCGCGTCCGGGCAGTTTCTTTTCATGGCAAATAATACATTTAAAGTGCCAATTACATTATTCATTTGGGTTTCTGCCGCCTGAGCATTATCAAGCATGGAATAAGGCGCGGAGGGCTGTTCGGCATAATGGATAATCGTGTCCGGCTTGAATTCCTCAA
>PFAR01000027.1:5262-26858 GCA_002773655.1 Candidatus Falkowbacteria bacterium CG10_big_fil_rev_8_21_14_0_10_43_10
GCCAAATTTTTACCCGCTCGTGCAGAGTTGAAACCGGAAGCAACGGCCTGACGCCCATCTGAAGCTCCCATTTCCTTTTATTAAAATTGTCTAAAACCGCCACCTCGTGTCCCCGGCGGGAAAAATACATGGCTGTCGGCCAGCCTAGATAACCGTCTCCTCCTAAAATTAAAATTTTCATAAATTTTGTTTAGTTATTAATTTTATTTTATTTTATCCAGCACCACTTTTTATACACGAAAAGTGGTGCTTGGATTAATTTAAAATAATGCCGGCGGCTACTGTGCTTTTATTAATCTCATCAATCAAGATGAAACTGCCGGTATATTTGTTGTCTTCGTAAGCGTCAAATAATAATTCATTATTTGTTTTTACAAATACCCGCCCGATTTCGTTAAGACGCAAACTGGCCGCGCTCTCATGATATAGATTATCTATGTTAACCCGATAGGAAACATTACTAATGTCTACCCGGCAGGTTTTGTTCATTTGTTTAATTAAATAACTGCGTCCCATTTCCAGCGGATTGTTATCCATCCAGCAAAGCATCGCTTCTATTTCATTAGCCTTTTCAGGAAGTTCACTTTGCCTAACTATCAAATCCCCCCGGCCGACATCAACTTCATCGACGAGCATCACCGAAACCGATTGTCCCGCTGACGCCATTTCTAATTTTTTCTTGCCGATAAAAATAGCTTTGATCGCTGTTTTTATCTTAGAGGGCAGTATTAAAACTTCATCGCCTTTTTTTAGAACTCCGCTTTCCATTTTCCCCGTATAGCAGCGCGGTTCTCCCTCTCCCCTGACCGTTAGCTGAATCGGCAATCGTAAACTATCCTCATTATTGCTTAAGCTGACCTTTATTTTATTTAAATACTCAATAATAGTTGTGTCTTTATACCAAGGCATTGCCTCTCCCCTGAAAACAACCATATCTCCCTTAATCGCGGAAACTGGGATAAAATCCACTTCTTTTATATTTAATCTGGATATATAACTTAAACAATCCTGTTTAATTTTAGCAAACACATCCTGGCGGTAATCTACCGCGTCCATTTTATTCACCACTATTAAAATGTTAGGAATCTTCATCATGCTGGCGATAAAAAGATGCCGCTTGGATTGGGTTGTCAGGCCCTTTTGCGCGTCCATTAAAATTAGAACCGCGTCGGCGTTAGAGCAGCCGGTTACCATGTTGCGGGTATACTGCTCATGCCCGGGAACATCGGCAATAATTATTCTCCTTCGGTCGGTATTAAAATAGCGGTAAGCCACATCAATAGTAATGCCCTGTTCCCTTTCTGCTGACAAGCCGTCGGTCAACAGCGACAAATCAACCTCGCTTAGCCCTTTTTTAAAACTGATTTTTTCCAGGGAAGAAAGCTGGTCTTGATAGATGGCGTGGCAATCATGCAGCAATCTCCCGATCAAAGTCGATTTGCCGTTGTCAACGCTGCCGGCCGTCGCCAGCCACAGCAGATCTCTATCTATTGTCTCTTTAATATCCTGCATAATAATTAAAAATATCCCTCTTTTTTCTTTTGCTCCATGGAATTTTCCGAGCTATAATCAATCGCCCGGTTTTCCCGCTCGGAATTCTTGGCAGATATAACTTCTGCAATAATTTCTTCCAAGGTAATTGCCTCAGACGGCACGGCTCCTGTTGAAGGCGAACAGCCTAGCGTCCGGTAGCGGAACATCCCTTCAATAACCTCTTCGCCCTCCTTCACCTGCACAAATTCATCCAGCCGCAAAAAAACATTATTCCTTCTCACTACTTTCTGCCGCTTGGCGAAATAAAGCGGCACTATTTCAATATCTTCCTGTTTAATATACATCCAAATATCGGCCTCAGTCCAGTTTGATAAAGGGAAAATTCGGGCGGTCTGCCCTTCTTTTAATTTAGTGTTGTAAAGATGCCAGAGCTCCGGCCGCTGGTTTTTCGGATCCCAAACGCCGTTGGCATCGCGGATGGAAAAAATTCTCTCTTTGGCCCTTGATTTTTCTTCTTCCCGCCGCGCGCCGCCGAAAGCCGCGTCAAAATCATGCTTTTTTATGGCTTCTAAAAGCGGCTTGGTTTTTTTATAATAAATATACTCATCCGTATGCGCCTGTTCGGGCTTAAAAGCCAGGGCGGTTGCTTCTTCATTTTTGTGAACAATTAAATTCGCGGCAATTTTTTTAGTATAGTAATCCCTAAACTCTATCATTTCCCTGAATTTATAGCCGGTATCAATATGCAATAAGGGAAAAGGTATTTTAGCCGGATAAAACGCCTTTTGCGCCAGCCTTAATAAAACTGAGGAGTCTTTTCCAATAGAATAAAGCATAACCGGATTCTGGAACTCAGCCGCCGCTTCTCTAATAATATGAATGCTTTCTGCCTCTAATTTTTCTAAATAATTAAGATTATATTCGGACATGGAAATTGGTTATTTCTTTATTTTTATTTATGTTGATGACTGCTGCAGATGAAGTCCGCATTCTTTCCCCTGATGATTAGTCATAATAAACCGGCCTGACCTTTCCGCCTCGCCCGCCGCAGCATCGGTTTTTTTAGTACAGGGCTGGCAGCCCAAAGAAACGTAACCTTGGTCGTATAAGGGATGATATTTTAGATTATTTTCTTTAATATACTGCCAGACATCATCCTTAGCCCAAAAGGCGATAGGGTTAATTTTAACAATACTGCCGCTTTCTTCAATTATGGCCGTGTCTTTTCTGGTAACCGCCTCATCCCGACGCAGGCCGCTAATCCAAGCATTATGGCTTTTAAGTTCCGGCTTTATCGCCGGCAGCTTCATCGCGCAGCATTTATACTGGTCGTTTTTTATAAAATCAGCGCCGTAGGCGGCGTCAATCTTCGCCGCCTCTTTGCGGGACGGCCTAACCCAGTGAAAATTCATTCCGGTCTCTTTAACTAACTGGCTGGCAAACGACAAGGTCTCCGGAAATTCGTATCCGGTATCTATGCCGATAAACTCCAGTTCCGGTTTAACCTGTATGGCTAAATCAACGATAACGCGAGAGTCTTTTCCAAATGAACAGGCCGCGAAAATATGGCTGTATTTATCAACAGCATACCGCATTATTATCTTGCTTAATTCTATTTTTTCGCTTAATTTCATAAAAAATAGCTCTAAATTTTATCAACTTTTTTTACTTTTGTCAATACTTTTATGCTGCATTAAAACCTCCATAAAATCTAAGTCTTCTTTGTAATCAATATCCAGGGAATAGAATTCATCAATGATTATTGGGTAATTTCTTTTGCCTTCCAGTTTATGTTCCTTTACCAGTGTTTCATAGCTGGAAAGCCAGATGTTAGCCGCTTTGTAAAACAGCGGCTTCGGCTTGCCTAAATCCTTATAGTGCAAATCGTATTGCCAAAAACGCACCATGCCATCAGGCATAATCTCCCTGATATTATAGGGATGGTTTAAATTTCCCACTTCCGACACGGCCACCACCGAATCGGCTTTTTTTCCCAGAGCCAGCTTAATCGCCCGGTCAACCTGTTTTGGTTCAATTAAGGGAGAGGCCGCCTGCAATAATAATATATAGTCGGGACGATCGCCCTCCTCCGCCAGTTTCTCCGCGGTATAAACGATTGTGTCTATAACCGGACTTTGGTCCGTAGCCAGTTCAGCCGGACGCATAAAAACTTCCGCGCCGTATTTTTCCGCCAGGGACGCGATCTCCTTATCATCTGTCGAAACAATTACCCTATCTACCAATTTTGCTTTTTTGGCACTTTCAATCGGATAGCTAATTAAAGGTTTGCCATTCAAGGGATAAATGTTTTTACCCGGGAACCTTTTACTGCCTCCGCGGGCCGGAATAATAGCAACGATATTCATAAATTTTAAGTTATTTTCTTAGCGACTGCTCTTAATTTATAGCCGAGCCCCAGCCGACAGATTAAATCTTCCAGCTGCTGTTTTTTATTTCTGTCCTGCAACAGACCGGAAAATTCGGCCGGCAGGTATTTAAACTCCAGATCGGCGAACGGATTAAGGGATTGGAGTTCGTTGGTAATGCTGTTAATTCCGGAGACATAACTCTCCTGATATACTATTTTAAACCCCGCTTTATTTAACATCTTATCTAAGGTGGGCAGGGAAAAATAGGTTAAATGATTTCGTCCGGTAAAACAACGCGCCTTTTCCTTTAAAACCATACAGACCAGGCTAACTACATTAGGCAGCGTTAAGACCAACACCCCCTCCGGTTTTAAAATACGGTTAATATCTTTCAGGAAATTCAAAGGGTCGGAAACATGCTCTAAAACACCGAGGGCCGCGGCAATATCAAATTCTCCTCCGGCAAAACCAGCTTCCACCAAAACTTTCTGATGAATCGTCAAATTTAATTCTTTGCGGGCGTACTTAACCGCCTCGTTTTCCAACTCCATCCCTTCAACTGTAAAGCCGCGACGGCGCGCCAAGTCTAAGAAATGTCCGAATGAACAGCCGATATCCAAGACTCTCCCTTTGCGCTGATACCGCTCAACAACATCCAAAATTATCCCGTAATTCTTATTATTAAATTCAACCTGGGCTGGAGAAAGTAAAATATCTTTCCAGGAGCGGTTCGCGGCCGAATCTTCGCGATATTCATCTACCAGCTTCCCGGGAAGCATTTGCGGATTAACGTAAATAATGCCGCAATCCTGACAGCGCACGAATCTAAAACCCTGTTTAGTAAAGAGCGGCTCGTCTTTTCGTACCCCGCATAACGGGCAATCAATCGCGGCCGTTAAATTACTATAAACCTCTCCCGTGGCAGGATTGGTAATTTTCTTCAGCTCCCCGTCAATCTGATCAAAAAATTTATCCCGTCCGGTCTGTTTTTCAAAGTTATTGGTAGACATAATCGCGTTAATTAGTAGGTTATTTTTTTTCTTAATAATTTTTCATCCAACGAAACTGTTTTTAAAATTTTTATTATCTTTTCCGCGGCCCGGCCGTCGCCCAACCGATAGCCGCCTCTTCTTAATTGGCTTCTAAAACTCTTATTAGTTAAAACGAAATCGATCTTGTTTTTAATATTTTTAGCGGCCGGACGGGCGTCCACTACGTTAGCTTCCCGGTCCCTGCCCTGCTGGCGCCGGCCGATATTAATCGCTGGCAGCTTAAAATACGGCGCCTCAACCAGGGCGCTTGATGAGTTGCCGAGAAGTATCCGGGCGCAGCTCATTAAACTTAAGAAGTCTAGATTATCAATATTTTTGTAGACCAAAAATTGTTCATCCTTTTCAATTTCTTTTATCGCTTTAAGAACTCCCTCGTAGCCGGGATCGGAACAGGGATAAATTACAAATGAACGCCGGCACGACAGCTTTATTGCTTTAAATAAATTTCTGGCGTGCTCGTAATTTGTCTGCCTGCTTTCGAAGGTGTCGGGATGAAAAATAATAATGAAATAATCTTCATTTTTTTTCAGGCCGTATTTTTTTCGCACCCTGGGGAAAGGCGTGTACATCTTCCGCGCGATCCGATCGATATATAACGAACCGACATTATGGACGCGCCAGCTTTCTTCGCCCATTTTTTTAAGGCGTCCCGCCGCCTCTTTAGTTTCTAGAAAATGAATATGGGAAAGCTTGGTTATGGCATGGCGCTGAATATCGTCAATATTTCCAGAAATGTCGCCGCCCTGCGAATGCGTAACGGGAATGCCTAAATTAAGCGCGGCCAGCGCGATGATTAAATGCTCTCCCCGGTCGGCATGAATCATGACAATATCCGGCTTTAATGCCTGCAGAATTTTAGCTGATTTTTGCAGGCAAACGCCTAAATTTTCCGTTCTGATAACCGGACTGTCGCCGCGGCCGGTGCCCATTTCTATCACTTTTATGTTCGCTTTGGGAAATAACCGGCGCACCTCCTTAATCGTATTGCCAAATTTTTTGGCAACGTGCATATCCCCCAATAAAATTTGCAATTGCAATTTTGGGTCATTTTCAATTAACTTCATTAAAGGCACATAAGCGCCAAAGCCTCCCCGCTTGCCGGAAAAAACGCAAATTTTTCTTTTTTTATTAGCCAACATATTATTATCTATTTTTGACTATTTTATAAATAAACTGAAATAATCTTTCTCCGGCCATACCATCCAACTTATAACAAAAATGTTCCCGCAACTTAATTCTCTCATTATTTAAATACTTCGGATCTACTAAAAAGGTGTTGATCGCTCTCTTTAACTCCTCCGGATTGCTCACCTTAAGCGCCGCATTATAACTTACTAATTCCTGAAGATAATCACTTTCATATAAGCGTTTTACGCTATGACGATAATCTTTTTCTTCATAACCATCAAAATAAATTAATATTACCGGCTTATCAACAGCCGCGGTATCAATAGTTAAAGTTGAAGCTACATTTAATAATACATCGCAGTGGTATAAACTATTTAAAAAATGGTTCATCTGGTTAGTTGAATAGTCCCAATTATCAGAAAAATTTGATTTTTTAAAATTTAAATCAACAAATACATCTTTATTATCATTAAAATATTCTTTAAATTTTAATTCGTCATTAGCATAACCGTAATGCGGCCTGACTAAAATCTGACAATCCTTAATGAGCTCCCCTCCTTTTATCATATCTTTGATAATTTCAACAACTCTGGGATCATCAGGCGTTATTCTGCCTTCAGAGCCATAAAGAAGTATTCGGCGCTGCGGATTAAGACCTAAACTTTTGCAAAAATTCTCCCGTGAAGAAATTCTAGTTTTATCTATATAATAATCAAACTGGGGAATACCAATTACTTCTACTTCATCTGACTTATAGTCTTGCAGTTTTTTTACCTGTTTTTTCATGAAAGGGCTCCAGACTACCAGTTTATCGGGCTTAAATCTAAAATATCTCTTAGAAGGGTTATCCCAGCTTTTAGGCATCGCCACGGTATATACGCGCTCTTTCTTTGCCGCTTTTAATAAGGCCACTTCCGTTTCGTCTAAAATACTGCTGACGAAGACCAGATTCGGCTTATACTCCTTAATTATTTTTTGGTATTCCTGAACGATATCTCGCTGAAAAAAAAGATAATCCAAGCACTGCCAAAATTTCCTCACGGCGGTAACTTTAGTCAGGGGCTGAAAAATAATCTTAAGCGCGATGTATTTTAAATATCTTAAAGCCGGAGACAGTTCATTCTGGCCGGGGTAAAATCCCCAGCGGCTGCGGCTGGAAACACTGCTATTGTACGCTAAATACTTATTAATATTGCAAACGAGCTGGTCAAAGCGGCTACTCTGCGACTCAAGCAGGGGAATTATTTCCACGTTGTCTTTTTGAAACTGCCGGAGAAACTCTTCATTGCTGGCGGCAAATGACAAAATAACAACCTTGTCAAACTTCTCTTTGAGAAGATTAAAAAATTCATTCTGCAACAAGTTGCGAACAATAGAGCCGCGGGAAATTGTAATAAAAATTGTCATACAATTAACTTACTTGATAGCGTAATTTCCATTTTCCGCCCACCTTCTCCCAGAGATGAGGCGAACGGAATTTATCGGTTAGCGACATATAATAATCATGGTCCATTTTGGGATGTTTAAACCGCCGGTAAGCTTTGGGCATCTTATCTTTTTCCACGGACAGGTATTTATAAAATTCCTCCGCAAAGCGTTCAGGAAACTCAGCGTCATAGCGTTTAACTAAATTTACTCCCTCGGCGCGGGTAATTACGCCCTCGCGGATTTCATACGAAGCCTCATAAGTCGCGCGGCCGATGCCAAATTTCGTATAGGTCGTCTGGTAATGAAAATCGTCTATTTTATCGTCAATGCTGTTGTACTTACTGTAAGTACCCGGTGTTCTCTCGGGAGATGCCTGAAACTTTCCGTGTTTAACGGCGTAATAATAATGCTTCTGCGGATACCAATCGACGTAATAACCCAATAAATGCACCTTGATTTTATTTTTTTCAATCTCCTCCAGCACCGAGGGAATATAAGGCAACAATTCATACTCGTCTAACCCGTATTCTTTTACTAAATATTTAATTGATACTCCTCCCAGGGAAATTTTCGATTTATCCGCGATAGTATAATATTCCTCCCTTTGCGTGCATCTTTTATAGTCAGCCATTGAAGCTTCGGCCTGGCCGTACATTACCAGCGGAATTTTATATTTTATCGCAAATTTAGGCGCAAGCGATTTTTGCCCGAAGATAAAAGGCTGGAAAGGATGAAATAAATTCTCGACCGCCAGCCGGGTCAGCAGGCGATGCACGCGTCCGTTGGGCGTAAAGGTTATATTGTCAAAACCGGCGTGAATCTATCCCTGCATATTTTTCCAGCCCCAATCGGTATATAAATGGGGGCACAGGTTACGGTCAGGGGGTGCATATTGTATTTTGTCTTTAACAAGTGCGAGGCATAAAAGCTGTCTTTCCCGCCCGAACCGGGCAAAACGCAGTCATAACGGCCGTCATTTCATTTATGTGGCAGGCTTCGCAAACCCCCTCCTCGTTAAAATGCATGGTTGGTTTTTTTGCATCTTTGGTATGCAGATGCTCTATCACTGAATTGGGCCGCTGGTTAGAGATAACGCACTTTTTGCAAAATTTTACTTCGGCCGGGAGGCCATATTTTACCTCTACTTTATTCATATAATTTTTTATCCCTTTTATTAATAAAGTTCTTTGTTACTGCGCTCGCAATGACAGTTATAAATAAAATTTTTAATAATTCTTAATCCAATCTCGCCGCTTTTTTCCGGATGAAACTGGCAGCCGTAAACATTTTCTTCCCTGACCGCCGAACAAAATTCATATCCTTCATAGTTTGTCAGGGTAAAAATATTTTTTTTATCTTCCGGCTGTAAAATATAAGAATGGACAAAATACATATCTGACTTCGCCGGGACATCCTGAAGTATCGTGCCTTGCCAGCTATCTTTAGCGGGATAAATTTTATTCCAGCCGATATGAGGAATTTTTACTCCTTTTGCCAGCTCCGGAAATTTAACCACTTTTCCTTTTATAATATTAAGCCCCTGATGCGCGCCGAATTCATGACCTTCGCTTAAAAGCATCTGCGCCCCTAAGCATACCCCCAAAATCGGTTTGCCTTTCCCGGCAAATTCTCTTAGTGCCCCGATTAAACCGCGTTCGGCCAGCCCTTTCATGCCGGCGGCGAAAGCGCCCACGCCCGGAAGAATAACGGCCCGGGCGGAACTAACGGCTGCCGGGTCCCCGCTTACTGTCCAGTCTTTGGTAAAATAATCCACTGCTTTTTTTATGCTGTGCAGATTGCCCAGCCCATAATCTATAATAATAATTTTGTTGCTATTCTTCCTCATATTAACCGCACGTTAATGTTATTGCCGGCCAGATGCCGCTTTATTTCTTTAAGGGAATATTCGCCGTAATGGAGAATGGAGGAAGCGGAAACCGCGTCCGCCCGCCCCTCTAAAATCACCTCTTTTATCATCTCCGGAGTTCCGGCTCCGCCATGGGCGATAACCGGCACCGGGGAAAATGAAGCTATCTCTTTCATTAAATCAATTTCGTATCCCTGCCGCCGGCCATCATGGTCAACAGAGGTAATCAATATTTCCCCCACGCCCAGTTTAATCGCTTTTTTTATCCATTCTATCGCGTCAACTCCGGTTTTTTCCCTGCCGCCGTCAGTATACGCCTCCCATTTTTTATTGCCGGTTCTTTTCGCCTCTACAAACAATACGATGCATTGGGAACCGAATATTTTTATCGCCCGGGAAATAAAATTTGGATTATTAACGGCATAGGTATTAATTGCTATTTTATCCGCTCCGGCGCGCAAAGCGTTATTAATATCGTCCAAAGAACGTATTCCGCCCCCGACCGTAAAAGGAATAAAAATTCCCGCGCACACTTTTTTCAGCTGGTCAAAATCAAGGTTCCTCTGGTAAAGGCTGGCGACTACGTCCAAATAGATTATTTCATCCGCTCCCTCTTGGTAATAGCGCATGGCCAAGTCCCGAGGATTGCCAACGACTTTTAGCCCCTCGGTATTAACCGGCTTTACGACATTAGGCCCCTTAATATTCAGTTGCGGAATAATGCGGATATTTTTCATATCTAATTAATTTTCAGACTCCATCCTTTTCAACATTGTTTTTATTTCTTTGACGCTTAATTTTTTCTGGCTCTCTGAATTATACTCTTTCGCTCCGACGGCTTTGGTATCAAGATATATTTTCTTGCTCTGATGCAGTTCTAACTTCTCTCCCGGAATAATAATAAACATCTCCTTCGTTTCCAGGGCGCTTTCCGCCTCCTCCATAGTTAAAAGTTTTTCGTGCATGCGCTCGCCGTTCTTTTTGCCGATAATTTTTATTTTTACTTCTTCACTTTTTTCTTCTTTATCTAATGCCACCAGCGCCTTGGCCAAATCTATAATTTTTACCACCGGCATTTTAAGAATAAAAATTTCCCGGTCCTGCATCAACGCGGTCGCCTTTAACACTAAACTAACCGCGTCCTGAATAGTCATAAAAAATCTGGTCATGTTCCGGTCAGTGACCGTCACCGGCCCGCCGTTATGGATTTGTTTCAGAAACAGCGGCACCACTGAACCGCGCGAACCCAGCACATTGCCGAAACGGACGAAACAAAATTTAGTCTTGTGCATGCCTTTATAAAAGTAACTCGCCAGCATTATTTTTTCAGCTAATAATTTGGTACAGCCCATGACATTGGTCGGGTCGGTCGCCTTATCAGTGGAGATGCCGATTACCTTGTCCACTTTATTGGCGAAAGCGCAGTCAATAACGTTTTGCGTTCCCTGAACATTCGTCTTTACCGCCTCAAAAGGGTTATTCTCGCAGGATATTACATGCTTTAGGGCGGCAGCGTGAAAAACAATATCTATATTCTCCATCGCCATATTAAGCCTTTCCTTATCTCTAATGTCGCCGACTAAAAATCTTAATTTTGCGCCGGCGTTTAAATCATGCTCAAGCTCAAACTGCTTCGTTTCATCGCGGCTGTATACCCTTATCTGCCGCGGATTATAATCCAGCAATTTTTTAACAATCGCCGACCCAATCGAGCCGGTCCCGCCGGTTACTAATATTCTTTTGTTTTTAAATTCATTTTCCATAAAATTTTAATAACATTAAATTATATAAACAAACTTTTCCTCCTACTAATTTTTTACTAATATACAAATATAATTTGATTACTTTAACTGATATTATTATACTTTCCTATTTATACAGCATTACTAGTATATTCGTATGTGATTCATAATTAGTAAAGTAAAAATATAAATTATTGTCGGAACAGACTTACAATAGCTTAATTAATTTGTTAACTATGTATTTTATATCTTTCTCTTTCAATCCAATATAAATTGGCAGGGCTAAAGACCGGCTGCCAACATCTTCGGCTATGGGAAAATCCCCTTTTTTATAATTGAATCTTTTTTTATAAAAATCAAACAGGTGAATGGGCGGCAAGTACGGCTTTGTGGCAATTCCTTCCAACCTTAATAAATTTATAACTCTGTCTCTCCTTATCTTGTCTGACAATAACTGTACAACATAGACAAACCAGGTATGCGTATTTACCGCGGCCGTATCCGGCGTCCGGATAATATCGGCATAAGCGGCCAGATGCTTATTATACCAGCCGGCTATCTTTCGCCTCTCTTTAATCATAAAATCGAGCTTCTTAAGCTGAGCTAACCCCAGAGCGGCGCTCATCTCGTCCATCCGGTAGTTATACCCTAAATACTTATGGTCCAGCCATCGCATATTTTCCGACCGGCCCTGATTGCGCAAACTGCAGCATAGATTATAGATATTCTTTTTATCCGTTACGAGCATGCCGCCCTCGCCGGTGGTCATCTGCTTATTGGGATAAAAAGCGAATACGGCCGATTCGCCGAACGTGCCGGCAGAGCAATCACAATAAGTCGCACCGATTGACTCACAGGCATCTTCAATAATCTTTAATTTGTATTTTTTTGCCAACTTCATAATCGGAATCATGTCGGCAGTTTGACCAAATATATGCACTACTAAAATCGCTTTAGTTCTCTTGGTTATTCTGGCTTCTATTTTTTGCGAGTCAATATTATAAATAAGCGGGTCAATATCAACGAAAACAGGTTTGGCTCCTACATATAAAATGCAGTTGGCCGAGGCGATAAAAGAAAAGGGGCTGGTAATTACTTCATCTCCCGGACCAATACCGGCGGCTATAATCGCTAAATGCAGACCGGCCGTGCCGCTGGAAACAGCAGCCGCGTATTTTGCGCCGACTTTTTTAGCGAATCTTTTTTCAAACTCCTCGTATTTCGGGCCCAAACTTAAACTGCCGGAGCGTAAAACTTCTAATACTCCCTTTTCTTCTGCTTTAGTGATGTATGGTTTGGCTAAGGGATATTTTTTCATTTTTTATCATTTATTAATTTATGGATATAGCTTAAAATATCGTTATTAATTAAAGTAAAATCCTGCCCCTTAATGCTTACCTTCGCTCCGGTGTACGGTGGAAAGAAAAAGGCTCTTATTTTTCTATTAATTTCTTCCGACGAATCACTTTTCAAATCAATTTCCTTCAATTTTTCCAACTGCTTGGGACTCAAACATAAGCCTCCTTTATTTTCATAAGTTTTAATCTTATCGCCGGCCAAAAAAATATCTACTACCTCTTTGAATAATTCCAGCATTAACTTTTGGGTCTTTTGCTCTAGCGACATGGCTGTTTCTTTATCGGGGTTAATGGGAAAATTATTTACTTTAATAATCGGCCCGCTGTCAAAATTTTCCGAATCAATAAAATGGGCGCTTGCGCCGTAACTCTTTCTTCGATCTAAGATAGCGGTATTATACCCGGCCCTGTTTTTATAGTCCGGCAAAGGCGCCGGATGAAAATTAATGCATCCTGACTTCCCTAATTTTATCAACGGCTCTTTTATCTTTTTCCAAAATAGATAAGAGATAACCAGATCAACATCTGATAATAACTTGTCTTCTTCAGCAATCATTTTATAAATCTCTTCGTCGCTTAAAAAAGGAATGTCTTCTTCTACGGCTAAATCCCGCAGTTTCGGACGGTATTCTTCCTGTTCCGGAGCTACTATGGCTTTCACCTTTATTCCTTTTCCCAGCAGGTGCTTTACCGCTTCGGTTGCCAGAGGCTTGCGGCCCAGAAAGATAACATTTTTTATCTTATTTGATTTTGGCATAAGTAAATTTCTTTGCTAATAATTTATGATCGTAGGCAACTCTTTCCAATATTTTAACAATCTTCTTGCCGGCGGCGCCGCTGCCGTAAATATTATTTTCCATTTTAATATTCTCGCGAAAATCGGCTGATAGCGCCCGGCTAATGGCGCGCGTAATACCTTTTTCTTCATAGCCGGCATGGATGACATTGCGGCCGGTTTCCCTGCCTGACTGCCGGTTGCCGATATTAACTGTCGGCAACTTAAAGAACCCCGACTCAATTATACCAGAACTTGAATTTCCGATCAGCAGATCGCCATGCTTTAAAAAACTTAAATATACTTTCCGCTCCAGACTCTTGTTAATGTGGTAATTTTTCCTGCCTCTGTAATTATTTATCGTCCGCGCTATTATATCGCTACCGGTATCGGAGTTCGGATAAATGATTATTTTTTCCGCGTCATGACGGGCAATGGCCTTTAAAGTAGGGGTAATCTGCCTTATAACGCTTATGTTTTCGAGCGGCGCGGGGTGCTGCAGTACTAAAAACCATTTTTTATTTTTATCTAACTTAAACTTATCAGCCAGCTCCTGCCTGTTTAAATACTTCTCCTCCTTTAAATTATCCCAGCCGGGCGCGCCCACGTTAAATACCCGCCACTTTTCTTCTCCTAATTTTAATACTCTTTGGCGGCTGTATTTACTGGCTGTAAAATGCAAATGGGAAAATTTAGTTATGGCATGCCTAATATAATCATCGACTACCGCGCCGGAAACGTCTCCGCCATGAATATGACCGACGGGGATGCCTAAATGCCCGCCAGTAATCGCGGCGGCAAAAGGCTCGTCCCTGTCCCCTAAAACTAAAATCAAATCCGGACGGTTCTTCTCGCAATATTTTTTAATTCCGATAATTTCCTGCGCCAGCGCGTCCAGCATATCGCTTCTCTCTTTTATCTTCACTACTTTAGTAATAGGCAGTTTGTCTTTTTTAATCTCATTTATGGTTAGACCATATCTCTTAAGCGTGTGCATCCCGGTGACCAGCAACCTTAATTCCAGCTTTTTACTCTTCATTATCTCTTTGATTGTTGATTCCAGCAGGCCATATTCGGCGCGGGTTCCGGTAACCACTAAAATTATTTTTTTATTTTTAGGCATAATGCTTTTCTTTAATTAAACTGTCGGCTTTAATATCGCTTTTCGCCCGTTTATTTAAAATCTCATTATAAATTTTGGGCGAGAGCCCGGTGCCGGGCCTTTTTATTCCTAAATTTTTTTCATCAAACTTTTCTCCCTTTTTAATGTCTTTAAGCGCTACTAAACTTTTGCGCACTGTTTTTATCATCGGCATCTCGCTTTTATTTGGTTTTTTAACCCCTGATCCCAAAATAATTTCCGCCTGCCTGACGCCCTTAACCATTTCTTTAAGCTCCGCCGGCTCTAAAGACGCCCTATGGTCCGGCCCGGCCATATTTTTATCCAAAGTAAAATGTTTTTCAATAACGCGCGCGTCCAAAGCGGTCGCCATAACCGAAGTCTGGATTCCGAGAGTGTGGTCGGAGTAGCCGACGGGCACGTCCAGTTCTTCCGTCAGAGTACTCATGGCGCGCAGATTCACCTCTCTCTCCGGACAGGGGTAGTTAGTAGTGCAGTGCAAAACAATTATCTTCTTATTGCCGGCTAATTCTATGCATTTAACCGCTTCTTTTACCTCCGGGAGCGTAGCCATGCCAGTTCCGAGAATCATCGGCTTCTTCAGCCTGGCCGCATATTGCAACAGCGGCAGATTAGTTAAGTCGCCGGAACCGAATTTAAATGCCAATACTTTAAGCGACTGTAAAAAATCAACCGCGGCAAAGCCTCCGTGCGGCGTTGAGAGAAAAATTATTTTTTTCTCCTGGCAGCGCCGGATAATCGGCCGGTAAAATTCCTCTTTTAACTCTAACTTTTTCAGCATCTCAAGCTGGCTTTCCTCTCGACCGATATTTTTCTTTTGATAAGCGGCCATCTTCCCCGATACCGTCACGACATCTTCCGCCCTGAAAGTCTGGAACTTGACAGCGTCCGCCCCCGCCGCCGCGGCCGCGTCTACTAATTTCAAGGCATTTTTTAAGCTGTTATTATGGTTAACTCCGGCCTCGGCGATTATGAAAACCGGCGACTTGCGGGAAATTATTTTGTTGGCGATTTTTATCATAACTTTTATAAATTGATAACTTTCCCTTCCCGAACGCTTTTTTCCAGGGCAAAAATAATATTTAAAATACGCTGATTTTCCTGAAAAGTGAAAGGATATTTGGCTTTGCCTAAAATGGCATCTAAAAACATTTTAATCTCTTCCTGATACATTTCCTCACTGACGACATAATTCGGCTCTATGCTTCCGGCCGGAAAGGAAATATCCTGCCAGGCTTTATTGGCGGCCTGGTATAATTTTATTTTGTGTTCCTGCCACTCCCACTGCAATATTCCTTCCGAACCGATTAAACGCAATGTTCTTAAAGGAGCGTGCGCGATAACTTCAATGACAATGTCGCCCGTTATTCCGTTTTGGAATTTAATGTTAGCGGAATAAAAATCATCGGCGTCCATGTCTAAATCGGATAACTTGGCATTAATGCCGCTAATCTCTTTTGGATAAGACTGGATTAAGTCTAACAGCCAGATTAATTCAAAAGTAAACATCTCTCGGCAGGCGCCGGTTTCTTTCTTGGAAAAATAAACATCGCGGTAATTCTCCCAGGGGTGCCAATCAGGCAGGTACTGCCCCATATAATACTGGAAGCTTAGAATTTTGCCGATTGAGCCGCTGTCAACCAGCTCCTTCATTTTTTTTACTGCCGAAGAAAAACGCCAGCTGCAGGAGGGGGCGGCCACAAAGTTGCCATCCAGCAAAGAAAATAACTCCGGATAACCGTTATTGGTCGTAGTATGCTCGACGAAAAAATGCTTTTTATTCCTGGCGGCATATAAAAAATGTTCCTGATGCGCGTCCGGCGGCGGCGAGATAAGAACGGCATCTGGCTCGAAATCCTTTAACGCATACTGAAAATCAGGATAAGTTTTAATCCCATACTTGCTCAACGCTTCTTTTTCGCGGTCCGGGCGGATATCAACGCCGACAATCTGCCCCGGCTTAATGCCGTTAAAGAGCAAATTGCGGATGCGCCTCTTGCCCATGGACCCTAGGCCGATTTGCAAAAATTTTAAGTCTTCTTTATTCATATATTTAATTTTTGTTTATTTGTTTTATGCGTTTAGTTATTCTTGCTTTATTTTTATAGAGCACCTCTGCCATTGCCCATTCTTCAGGAGTGTCTAAATCTACCGAACGCCATTTCGGGCAGATTACCGCCCTAGTCTTCTTAGTAATCACCCGCTTTTCCTTTAGTAGCGCCTTTGTCTTTATAATATATACAAAACATCCATTCAATATGTATCCGGCCGGCCAAGTCTGGGTGTTGTTAGATTTCCCCTCAGACCCATTTACCAGCTTCAGAAAATTGTCTTTTGTGAGGTGATACAGTTTCGGATGGGTTGGGCAAACTGTTAAAACAGTAGTCGCTCCGCCTGCTTTCATTGCCCGCCAGCAGTCCCTAATGTCGCTAACTTCGCGCAAAGGCGAAGTTGTCTGTAAAATTATCACATAGCCAGGCTCATACCCCTCTTCTTGTTTTATTTTTTTCAAATTATAAATTATGCTGTCAACAACTTTGGCTTTGTCGCCGGCTAATTCTTTCGGCCGGAGCCAGGGAACTATTGCCCCGTATTTTTTGGCAATTTTAGCAATTTTTTTAGAGTCAGTATCAACTACTACCCTATCAATTAATTTACACGCTAAAGCCTGCTTAATCGCATAAACGATCAAGGGCTGGCCTAAAAAATTCTTAATGTTTTTATTAGCAATCCTTTTTGACCCTGAACGGGCCGGAATAATAGCTAATATTTTATCATTCTTCATAAATCTAACTCACAATATGTTTTAACTTCCATTCTCCGCCAACCTTTTCCCAGAGATGTGGCGGGCGGTAAGAATCCCCCACTTGCCAAAAATGCTCCTCGCTTATATCCAAATATTCTAAAAACTCTTTAAAATATTTTTGAGGGAATTCGTGGTCATAACGGCGCACCAGGGCAACCGCTTCCTCGCGCGTAATATGGCCGGAACGAATCTCCATCTGCGCGTCGCGCGATGCCCGACCTAAGCCGAATTTTATATAACCTAAATACCAGTGAAAACCGTCGGTCTTATCGTCCAAACTCGCGTACTTTGAATAAGTGCTCTCGGAACGGCCGTCTGGATTGCCGATAAAACCAACATGCTTGGCCGCATAATAAAAATTTTCTTGTGGCACCCACTTATGATAATAAGACCACCAGTGCATTTGCAAACCGAGTTTTTCAACTTCTGCCATTGGCGGCGCTTTGTATAGTGCAAAACTTTTTAGCATTATTTCCGCCGGCAAAAATATTCCCATTTGTAATCCTTCGGAAACGAGTTTATCTACACCGGCTCCTTTGAAATATAGCTCTTCCCAATCTGCCGGTGATTCAAAAGGCTGGTCGGCATTCTTCATGGAGCCGCCATATTCCACTTCGCCGTTTTCACCGTAAAAGATCAAAGGAATGTTAAATTTTACCGCCATCTGAAATGGGTACGCTTTTTGCCCAAAAGTAAACGGCTCCCAGTGATCACCTTTCAGTTCAAAAGCGACTCTGGCGAGCTTGCGGTGCAACTGCCCGTCGGGATTAGCTAAAATATTATCAAAACCGGCCTTAACAAAGTTCTGATAGTTCTGCCAGCCGATATCGGTGTATAAAAAAGGAACCCAAGTGACGGTCAACGGATGCATGCCGTATTTATGTTTAAGCTGATGTGCGACCAGTGCACTGTCTTTGCCGCCACTCGCTGGCACAATCACGTCAAAACTGCCGTCTTTTGAACGGTGTTTGTTTAAAAGCTCACGTAATTGTCTTTCCCGTTCATCCCAGTTGATGATGGTATTTTTGTGTTCGGCATACTGGCAGGCCGAACAAACGCCGGCCTCGTTAAAAGCAGTCCGCGGACGCTGGTTGGAAACCACGCACTTTTTGCAGAATCTTACTTCAGTTGGCTGATTGGCCAGTTGTTTGTCTAAAGTTTTTGGCTTTTCCATCTCCATATATTTATATATTAGTTAGTGCCGAAATACCGTTTCTCCAAAGACATAATAATTTTATAATATTTCTCCGCCGCCAGACCTTTTATTTTTTCCATTTTAGCGGCCTTAAGAGCAAAGTGCTTTTTGTTCGGCAATTTTTCTTTTTTTATTACCTGTTTCATTACTGGTAAAATTTTCTTACCTAAAAATCGGGCTAAAGTTTTTATTACCGCTTCTGGTTCAGAGAGAATATCCTCATAGCGGACAAAAAGGATATTCTTTTTGTTTTTCGGTGATAATACATTATAAGCCGCTTCGTATAATTTAAATAAAGTGCTGATAGAAAATATAACCCGGTTGATTCCCGAAAGAGAGTAGTATTCTTCTTGATGGTCATAAATATACCAGGGCAACGGTCCCTTTTTCCCTTTGAGCGGAATCTCGCCCATTAGTGGGTCTTTGCCAATTCTCTGCCCCAGTTTTCTCTTATACCAGGAATAAACAAGATCGGCCGGACTTCTTTGAATCACGATAATTTTAACCTGAGGAAATGTATCTAAAAATATTTTTATATTAGGCAGTGATTCATGGATAATAAATAAACTATATAAACCGCTTCCATAAAAATTATCTAAAACGCCCGAGCCGTCTTTTTCTTTTAACCGCGACAGATAACTTTTATATTTGGCATTATTGAAAATCGACGATTTATCCGACCGCCGGTAATTCATATTCCTGCCGATTAACATCCCGTAGCAGGCCATATCCACCTCCGTATGCAATAACTCGCTAGCGGCCGGGATGGTAATAAGATTGAATCTGCGTAAACGGACAACATGCTCCAAAACCGCATTATATTGCACCGGTTCAATGCCGTCCAAACCGCTTAATATATTGGTCAGCAAAAATTTTCCGGCGCGGGAAATACCGTCTACGAGCAATAGATTTTTTACGAGAGGCCTCCGCCGACCGAGGAGGTTTTGCTGTTTATTTTTTTTCATAATGTATTCGTTATTTTCAGATAATTTACTATTGCATCCACGCCGTCTGCTATGCTTAACTCGTTGGTTTTTAGTCTTATGTCTGGATTTTGCGGGACTTCATAAGGGCTCGTTTCGCTTAAGCCGATAAAATCATCTATTTCTCCGGCCAGCGCTTTCTTGTACAGCCCCTTCACATCCCTTTTAACACATACCTCAAGCGGCGCGTCAATGAATAATTCAATAAAATTTTCTCCGTTAATTTCCCTAACCATTTTTCTGTCATCCTGATAGGGGGAAATTATTGGCACTAATACAAAATCAAATTTTTCCGCCTCTTCTTTTGCCAGTTCAGCAACCAATCTGTTATTTTCTTTCACATCCTCTCGGGAGAAACCTAAGTGCTTATGCTGATCGCTGCGCACATCGTCGCCGTCAATTATTTTGACGCTCTTATTTAAAAACTCCAGCTTCTTCTTTAATCCCAGAGCGATGGTCGTCTTACCGGAGCCGCTTAAACCGGTAAACCAAATTATTTTCCCCTTATTTTTAGTTTCTCCTTTTACAAAAACCTCCTCGTTATTGTTAACCGCATCTATTATTATTTTAGCGATTTCCGGGCGCATGAACCATTCGGGAGGATACTCGCCTTTCTCCAATATTTCCCTTGCCTGAGTTCCGCTGATATGGAGTTTGTCTTCTTCCGGAACTTCAGGAGACTCCGACTCATGAATATGCCTGTTTTGCTTTTGGGAAAAAAATACTTTATCGAATTTTACCGGCCTAATCCCTAAATCTGGCAGCTGGTCAAAAATTTCATGAGAAGCTTTGGGATGATAAAAATCTCCCACTCCGGTATGATCCCGCCCGACAATAAAATGGCTGCAGCCAAAATTTTTCCGGCAGAGCGCGGTGAAAACCGCTTCCCGCGGTCCGGCATAACGGGAAAAGGTGGAAAAAGCGGCTAACACAACCCGGTCGGGCGGATAAAAATCTTTCATCATTTTTTCATATCCCTTAATGATAAACTTAGCCTGAAAATCTCCTAGTTTCTTTTTCCCTATAACCGGATGAATGAAAAGGCCGTCGCAATGATACCGGCGCATTGTTTCTAGCTGAATGAATTCGTGGCTGCGATGGATAACATTGCGGGTATGAAACCCCGTTATCTTTGACCACCCCCGTTCAACAAAAAGCTTTCTGACCTGTCTGGGAGTAAGCTCATATTCTTTATATTCGGTCGTTCTCCTTTTTATTAGGCTGATTTTTCCTCCCAAAAGAACCGACTGCAGGCCGTAAATCCAGCGCACTCCCGGATGTGCCACGTCAGCAGTGCCGTAAAGCTTTAGGCAGGTATCATTTTTATCAAAATAATATTTATCTTCCACATGTAAAATGGCTACCGGTTCCCCGCTTTGATCTGTTAAAGCGACATCATTGCCAACGGCGATGCCCTCAGCCTGTTCCTCCGACATATCAAGGATTATGGGAATTGTCCAAACCTCGCCGCTGGCCAGTCGCATATTATTCAGCACGCCGGCAAAGTCATCCTGGTTCATGAATCCTTCTATCGGACTGAAAGTGCCAATAGCTATCTGTTCCACATCCATTTGCAAATTTTCATTCAATGTTATTTTAGGAAGGGATGATAAGTATACCCGGTCCGGCTCGCCGGATAAAATTCTATTAACCAGCTTCCCTCCGTGGGGCTCTATTAAATCCGAGGATAAATTTATATTCAGCAGGTAATTTATATCTTCTAATTTTTTAACAACCTGGTCTTCTTTTTTATTAAAATCGCCGCTCTCCCGCGCCAGCTCCGCCTGCTTGATCAACCTGTTCATCATATTAATGCACTCAATCGGATATTTTCCTATCGCCGTTTCCGCCGATAAGGTAAGGCCGTAAGCCCCGTCTATAATTGTGCTAATGACGTCGTTAACCTCCGCCCGGGTCGGTTTTTTATGCTCAACCATTGTCTCAAGCAGGTTCGTCGCGACGAAAACTCCTTTTCCCGCCCGACGCGCTCGGGCTAAAACTATTTTTTGGGTTAAGGGTATTTTCTCAATTGGGATTTCCTTGCTTAAATCTCCCCGATCTAATAAGAGAAAATCAGAGGCTTCAATAATTTCATCTAAATTATCCAGAGCGTCAATGCATTCAATTTTAGATATTATTTTCATCTTTCCTTCTGTTGCCTGGCGGACTTTATTTACATATTCGGCTGAACGCATGAAAGAAGCGGCGATGTATTCTATCCCTTCTTTTATTCCTAAATTGATTGACTGTAAATCTTT
>PFAR01000054.1:0-340 GCA_002773655.1 Candidatus Falkowbacteria bacterium CG10_big_fil_rev_8_21_14_0_10_43_10
TCCACCATAAATAAATCCACGAAATGGCCGTCAATGCCGCCGATAAAAGCTCCAATAAAAGACGCCATGACAACTTGGGAAGCGTCAATAATTAAACCGCAAATAGTTCGGGAAAAATTTATCAGCACGGCCATAATTAGTAATTTTGGCAAGGCCTTTTTCATCTCGTAGCTTGGGATGCGCAAAATAGTGGCAAAAGCAATCGCGAGCAGTATTAAAACAAAGAGCATATTAGAAATATCGCGCACAATCACCCAGCCGGTAATAACGGTCGGCACATCAATAAATCCATTATAATTAACCACTTGCCCTAGTATGCTTACCAGCACTAATAATATGC
>PFAR01000054.1:351-26426 GCA_002773655.1 Candidatus Falkowbacteria bacterium CG10_big_fil_rev_8_21_14_0_10_43_10
TACGCTAAAAGATAAACAATCCACCCTAACAAAAGAAATAACCCGGCAGTAGCTAATTGCGGACCAGCTACTACTCCCACGCCTACCCCCGCAACCGCAGTCCACCCTAGTTCCTTACCAAGCCATTTCCAAAATTTTCCCCCCTGTTCCACCACCTCACCTACTACCTTGCCCGCCGCCGCAGGTGCTGCTGCCGCCGCTTCACCAATAAATAACCTTTTAACAATTATTGTTTTATCAGATTCCTTTGTTACATTTAAATTTATCTGGACAATAGTCAAAGACAAAAAAACACTCACAATAACAACGCTTATTACAGTAAGCTTATTTAACTTGATAATTTTTTTTAATATATTTAGCATATTTTAAATCTTTTTGGCAAAACTATTGTCCGAGCATCTCCAGCCCCATTTGCGCTCCCCATAGAATATTACTTAGTGTCCATAACCCTCCTCCTGCTAACCAATCTGGGAGACCGCCCCACCATGCGCCGTATGCCCAAACACTGACGGCGGCGCCGGCGGTAGCATTGGATGCGGCGCCGAAATAATCAGACGCTTTCCAGCCTTGCCCGCCGCCAGCGCCCGTAACGGCAACGATAACTGCTACGACCGTAAAGACAGTGGAAAGAAAAACAACATTGGAAAACAAAACGACTATTATATCAATAATTCTTCTAAACTCTTTGGTTGCGCCTTCGGCTAACTTGCCGGTGATATTCGCTATTTTGGTTATGCCTCCCTCATCCCCTAATTTGCAAAACAATTTCTCCCCAAAAATCCAGCGCAATAAAATATGGATATCAATATAGAGTATCGCCGGCACAAAAAAGATCATCGTTGGCAAAAACCAGAAAGCCAAAGCTAAAGCGCGCGCCGACCATTTTTTCGTGCCGGTCGCCTCTTCTCCCGCTTGCGCGCCCGTTTGCTCTTCTGTTTTTTCTTTCGCCGCTTTCTTCTTTGCCTCTGCCTGTTTTGCCGCTAAAACTTGTTCCCGCAAACTTTGTCCGGCTTGCTGTTCCTCCTCTTGACCCCCTCCTAACCTCCCCCTTGTTAAGGGTGAGAAATCATCATTGTCCTCCTCCCTCACTTTACTAAGGGGAGGGCTGGGGAGGGGTGAATTTGGCTGGCTGGCTGGAATGTCGCGAAACCGCAACGGCGCTTGCTGTTTTGGTATTGTTCCTAACTTCTTACTTCTTACTTCTGCCTTCTTACTTTGCAACGTCCGCGTTGCCAAACCTTCCTGTGCTTTCCCCGCCAGATTTTTTCCCGCTAACAAATCGTCAATTGTCATTATTCCGGCTTCTGGCATAAAAATTAATTTTTATTTTTTCTTGCATTGAAACCCAATCTCTTTAGTATTTTGAATTTCCGGCGGCTTATTAGCCAGCCCGTGCAAAGCAGTAAATATCTCCTTTATTTTCTTGTCATGTCCGCTGTACTTATCTTCCAACTCCCACAACTTCCGCGCCAAATCCTTATAAGAAAAAGCTAATTCGCGCAACCTGATAAATGCTTTTATAATATTAATATTGATGGCGATTGCTTTTTGGCTTTTAAGCACGCTGGATAGCATTACTACTCCGTATTCTGTAAACGCATAAGGTAAATATTTCCTGTGTTGCCCTCTCTTTAAGGTCACAAATTGTGACCTTAAAGAAGCATTCATTACTTGTAGTAACACATTATCAGCCTCCTTCTTGTTAAGTTGAAACATGAATTCTTTTGGAAACCGCTCTTTGCTTCTCTTCACCGCCTGATTTAAAACTTTTGTTTCCACGCTATAAAGCTGGGCTAAGTCGCGGTCAAGCATAACTTTCTGTCCTCTGATTAACAGTATCTTATCTTCAATTTTTTCCAAGGGAATTAAAGATTGCATATCCATTATATCACGAATTAATATTTTAATTTCTTAATTTTCCAATATTCTAATATCTAAATACATAACACTATCTTTCCTTAACCACTATCCAGGCATCTCCGCCGGCGGCATTTTTAAATTCGGGCATTTGATCACCGGTTGGCGCTACATTTTGCTGAACTGCGTTATAATATCCGGAGGCGAAGCTATACCATCCCCAGTTGTCTTTAATCCAGACTTTGGGCTGTACCCGGCAATAAGAGCCGCGGAATGTCGCGCAGTAGATTGCGGGGCAGGAATTTTCACAGGTAATGCCAGACCCGGATATCGCGCTTTTTCTTTTTAAATCCCAATAATCATAAAGGTGATAAAGCGAATGCGGCTTTTCCTCCAGCGGCCGGTCGCGCATCTCCACGCCGGCGACCGAGGTCGTCTCGTCATCGCCCCAGTTAACAAAGTAAGCGATCATCGGCTCCTGCTGTTCGTCAACGTCGGTGGTAAATGTCAGATTGACAAAATCACTGCCGGTTATTTCTATATTATTATTTTTTCCATCAACTTTGATGTTTAGAACCTGCGGCGGCACGCCGCAATAGTCGCAGAACTGGCCCGCCTCTCCTGAAGCCACGCATCCTGCCGTACAATCTCCAGCCGTCGTACCCCGTAAGCATTGCCCGGTTTCGCTGTTATAGCCGGGGCGGGACGGCAGAACGGTAGAACTGCTGTTGTTCCAGCAGCGCGCGGTCGGGATATTCCAGGATAAACTAGAATCACTAGACCTCACATAGCTCGCGTCCGGACTGCATTGGGAATTGTAATAACATTTGATGCTGGAATTATCTGAGCATATGCCTTCAGCAATCGGCAAACAAGGATTATCGCTTCTTTGGCAGTCTGCTGGCGTTGAACAAGGAGCGTTGGAATTGACACTGTTAAAAGAACAAACCTTTGTAAGCTGGCACACACTGCCGTTATAATTTGCACAGTCTGAAGGATTTTCACATCCCATTCCATCTAAAGTTCCGCCTACGCACCTGCTTTCGCTTTCAAATTCCGCCGATACGGGAGTGCAGACGCTCGCGCTATTAAAGCCCCAGCAATCTTCAGCTATGGTTTGTAAATTATCAACTACTGTTTTTGCAGTATCATTCCGGCAAAATGCACCGCTTTTGCTCGTCCTGCTGGCGCAGGTCTTTTCGGCAGCGCCGGCGGCAGCCGCGCAGTCAGTAATTTTTACAGCTTCCGTACAAGTTTCGGTATCGCTAGTATTGCAATTTTTTCCGTTTTGAACTCCGCCTAAACATTGGTAAACGCTGTCAACGCAAGTAAGACTTAAATTGTTCCCTGTGGCGCAATTGTTATTCTCCGTGGTGCATGTAGCCCCGCCATAAGCGCATTGAAATTGAGCGTCGCAAGTCGCGCCGCCTGTTCTGTTATATATTGCTTCCCAACCGCCATAGCTTCTGGCAAAAATTCTTCTTAATAATTGGCTTCCTTGTTCAACGCCGCTGGTATTATCTGCTTGCACGCAAGTTGAGCCGTCGCTGCAGGTTTGCGCGCCAATAATGCAAATACTGTTGTCTAGCCTGCAACGACCTATTTGATCGGTCCATTTTCTCCCCGCCGATCCGGTTTTATTGCCTAAACCGTAATAGTAAGGGGAACCGGCTCTGACTATGCTTCTGCTTTGCTCAATGGACAATGGCTGTAGGCCGGCTTTAGTGCTAGAATCCCATAAGGATGGGTTGGATGAAGGTGCCGGCGGAACTGCTCCACCGAATGGCGCATAATCGTTATTGTAGGTATATTTTAAAACTGATATTTTATAATCACTGCCGTTGTAAACGCGTCCGGCCCAAAATTTGTTTGAACCGACCGGCGATACTACCTGCACGACTTTTGTGCAGACGCTCATTAATTCATCTTTTATTTTAAACCAATTCCCGCCAGAAACAGCCGCTCCGCCGGTATGGTCGGACGCTAAATGCGAACCGAGTCTTACTTTACCGTCAAACAACACTCCATCATACACATACCATTTATCTCCCTTTTCGTCGGTAAACATGTAATCTTCTTCGTCTGGATAACAGGCATAATCGCAAGACTCATCATTTCCAAAGAGTCCGCCCCAAGACGCGACTCCGGTACTTCTATATCCTAAATTATGATACCCTAAGGGACACCCCGCTTGCTTTGTGCTTGCACTGGGGGAAAAATGCACTCCGCAGTATTCTGAACGCCCGTTATTAACGCCGTCATCCAAACATTGGTCCCAGTGTCTACAATTATTTTCACCTGAAGTATAGGCGTGATAAATTTTTCTTTTTTCCACTACCATCATATCCAGACAATAATACAGCGGGTAACGGTCAATATACCCCACGCCCTCGTCAACGCCGTCGCCTTTGACGCGGTCAACCGGCCACCACATCAGGCAGGCGTTTGGATCGCCATAGGCTCCGACCGCCCGCCCGCGGTCATTTTCCAGGCAGTAGCCGTACCATCCTTTCTGCCGGACGCCGCTGTCGTCAATATAATCGCAGGAAAGCGCGTCTGAACCCGGATACAGCCGGCAGGACTGCGGCGTCAGCCAAAAATTACTATCATTTACATTTGCCGGAGTAATATCCCGAACCTCTAAAGCCGGACGGATTTGGATATTGTCAAAATAAAACCCGCCGATAGACTGCCCGCCAGCCAGTTCGCCCTGTGCGTAAAGCTGAATAATAATTGAATTCCTGCCGCCGGCAACTTTAAATTTCCCTAATTTCAGCTGCCATAAATTTCCCTGCCGGTGCTGATGCTCAATGATTACCGGATTATCAATACTGCTGTTGGTATTATCAATAATATCATCGCCATTACCGCCGATAATTTTCACTCTCATCGCTCCCTGGGCTAAATTAGCTGAATTAACCAACAAGGTTAAAATATAATCAACGCCCTGAATAGCTTCTATCTCCTCGGACTGGACGGCGAAACTTGAACCTAATTGGACAAAAGACCGACCATCTATCCCGGAATAATCTATTTTTAAAACCTCCGCGTCAGCGGCGTTGGAAATAACTTTGGAGATATTATCATCCCATCCGGTTGACAAAAAATCCCCTGTTCTGTTTACTGTTCCGTTATTCCATCCTAAAGGGCTACCCTGCGCGGTTCGCATTTCAAAACTGCCGTTAGGCACTATGGCTAAATCGCCCGCCTGATCCATTTCTCCCAGCGGAATATAGCCCTCGGTGGTAGCGGCGGAGTTAACACCGGCTGAACTATAAAAACCGACTTTCGCGTAACCGGTCATATTGGCGATATTATCCTTGTCTAAATCATAATTAATATTATTTCCGACTGCTTCTATTGTTTGGTTATTCTTCCCCGCCAGCACCCAGCTCCGGCACTGGTTATTTTCATCCAGTCCGTCGCAAACTCCTATATTATAGCAGGCTAGTTCATCCTGCCCGTCGTCACCGCTTAATAAAACCTTGCTCCGGCAGGCGAGCCACTCGTCGCAGACGCGGTCCGGACTAACTTTCAGCACTATATTGGAATCACAGCCAACCCCGCCGGAGCATGTCTGCAAACTTTGGGTGCTGGCGGCGAAAGGATTAGCCGTTAAAATGCCGGCGTTGTATGCCAACTTGTTATAATTAATAGTCCCGTCGCTGTTTCTTCCGGTAACCGAGCGCTCATTAAAGACAACACAGCCTTCATTGAAGCTTGGAACTCCGCCGCAAGCGGTCCGGTCTAAGTTGCCGGCAATATGATAATTCACAATCGCTTCTTTAAAGTAATTATGATTGCCTGTTGGCTTTAACGTTATAATATTCTGGTCCGCGGAAAAAATCAGCCAATTATTTTGCGCATTTGGAGGAGTGCCCGCTATTAGTTGATTGTCCGCGTTGAGGTACGCGAACCCAGCTTTATTGTTTCCTTCAATATTTATGCCAGCGCTCCCGACGTAGGCCGTATTTAAATCTAACTTCACTTCCTGATTTTGGTTAATAACTTCACTTCTTATATCTGCTAAATTAACGGACGGCTCGGACATTGGATCAATAATCTCCGTACAGCCGGACTGGTGCGAGGGGCAAAGCCCAGCCCAATTCACCTTCACCGGCTTGCCATCTAAAGCTACTGCGTAGGATGGCTGAATAATCCTATTGCCGGAACCGCCGTAGCCGATGGTCTTGGGTGCGCGCGCTCCCAAATCCGTGCCGTTTCGGCTAGCATCCTGTTTATCAACCGGGCAATACTCATCCCAAGTGTCTGTTATACACTCAACCTGTTTCTGGCATTTATTATCAATACAGCTGAAGTCCCCGCCATACTGCGCGCAACCGGCGTCAGTGGCGCAGAATGAACTCGCCGCCGCGTAATAGCCGCAATTGTCATTGCTAAAACAAATATTATCCGCTCCGCCTTCAATGGCGGCTGAGCTGTGGTAAATTTCTCCATTCGGCGCGCTTGAATCGGCGGCGGCGTTATTGCCATGCAAATCGCAGCGTTTTACTCTCTTTTTATACCAGTCATAGCCAAAGTAGCCGTCGCGGTATTCGCAGACCTGCTCGCCCGGGTCTTTAAAGTAATACAGGCTGTTGCTGTCGCCGCGGAACTCCTCACAGCCGATTTCGCTGGCGCGGCAGAGAGTTGTTTCATATTTATCAGGATTATTTTTTAAATAAACGTCATCATAACTGATAACTTTATTATTATACTCTTTCGGCAGTCCGAGGCGCTGGCAGCCCTTACTGCCGGAGGCGCAGGATTTTCCGGAATCATAAGCCAAATAAACGAATTTATCAGAACTTACTTTAGCGGCATTGATAATATACTTATCCCTTAACTGGGGCTCAGTCAGCCCTTCCGCGCCGTCAAACTCGCACTCCTGCTTGCCATTTTGCGCTAGGCAGAGTTCTCTTTCGCCAAAAATTTTGCAAGAGCACCCGCCCGCGATTAAGCAAGTGTTGTCTAAACGGCAGGTGCCGGCGAACACCGCGCTGTCCGGATTCGTATAATTCTGCGTGTCAATCATCAGCTCGCAGCCGACCGCCGATTCAGTGCAGATGCCGGAGAAAGACTTTAAATAATGGCTGCGATTGTCGCGGTCGCTGTACTCATAACAGCCGGACATATAGTGGATGGCGCTATTGCCTTCCCAGTCCTGGTCGCAGGCGCGCGGCGTGTTCCAGGAATACTTGATTGAATAATAATTGTCGGAAATTTCCCGTAAAATTATATAATCAAAATAAAAAATGCTTTCAGTATTCGCCGAACTGAACCTTAAATTTATAGTATCCTCTTGAGCTTCCAAAGACGCGCCGGTAAATCTGTATTTATATGAATTCCATTCATTGCTAACGGATACATCGGGGGCGATATTGGCTGTCCGTTTTTCAGCGCTACCTTGGCTTAATTGCAAATCTATAGCCAAAATATGATTAGCGTCGGACTTAGCCAAAAATTCCAAAATATAGGTCCGGCCCGGAATTATGTCGTAGGTAATATTTTTAAACGCTTCAACCGGCTGTCCGTTGCCGCGGAAAACTTTCAAGGAATAGCCGTTAGTCATTAAAGAAGTATTGCTGCTTTCCACCTTTGAATCAGTGCCTGCCTGCCAGCCCTCTACCGCGCGGCTGTTAAAATCATCGGTAATTATGTTCCGGATATTATTGCCGAAATTTCCGACATACTTTCGGCAGCCGGCTTCCGCGGCGTTGCACATCTGTCCCTGTTGGGGAATAGCCATGTAAACGCAGGCCTGCTGGTCATTATTCCATTGGCCGTTGTTTTTGCATAAATAGCAGACTCCCAAACCGCTGTCCCAATGCCGGTCGGTCTTATCCACGCCCGTGCAATCAGCTTGGGTGATATTATAATCAACGTTAACCTCGGTCCGGCGGTAAGGATGGCAGTTCGTATCGTAACTGATGGTCCGGCTAAACAGGGCGTAAGTAATAACTCCGGCGCGCGAATAAAACTGCCGGCAGTCCGGATTATAGGCCGGATGCCGGATACTGGCGTTAAAAATAACTTCACTGCATACTACCTCGCTGTTTATTATCTGGTTGCCGGCGTTATTAATGGACCCTCCGGCGACATTCGGCCTGTCGACGTTATCGTCGGTCGTGACGATCGTGCCGCCGCCGGCATATTGCAAAGTAAAGGACCGCAGTTGGTAACCGGCGTCTTCCGAGCCTTCCCAAGTATAAAAAGTGGCATTGGTATTGCCGATGGTGCACTGGCGCAGGCGGGAGTAATATTCAATCCCCTCACCGCCTTTTTCCACCTCGTCTAAATTGGTAAATTGGTCGCAGCCGTCGGCCTGCGCGCCGCAGGTCCGGGCGGTGGCGGGAATAAAATACTGCTCCTGCGGGGATTCAAAGGTGGTTTCCTGCTGAATATACAAGTCATACCCATTACACTCGGCCGGACAGTAGTCGTTCCGGCTGACCTTGGCCGGAACCGCAAATCCGTCCCAAACTCTGGTATATAGTTCGCAGCCGGCCTCGCTTTCCGTACAACGGCGGGCGTAATTAAAACACTCGGCCGGAGCGCTGTCGCGCGACTGGTAGCTGTTGCCGATTTTTTCGTAGCAGAAACCTTGGATGCCGTCATCCGGGAGCGGGCTTGGCGTTGCAATATCCCCGTTATTATCATAATATTTTCCATTGGCTAAATAATCCGGCAGCTCTTTTTCATAAGCTAAATTAGTCTCGCGGTAATCCTTATATGAAGACGGGCTGTCTTCATTTATCACTTCTTCCAGCTGAATCGCGTCAATCATAACTGTGTCGCCCGATTTTACGTTATCTAAAATCATCCTGACCTGGACCCCGCTGATGTCCGCCGGCGCGTCAAAAACCGCGTAGACCCTCTGCCAAACGTTATTGCCGTCTGGTGTCAAGGCGGTTGTATTTTTTATAAATCCTCCCGAAACTCCGTGGTTGCCTGCTGTTAAATAAACAGTTCCTCTGGCAATATTGGGGTTTATGTAACCGGATAAAATATAGCGATGGCCGCCGTATAAAGTAACATTATTTTTGTCTTTGACTATATAATTTGTCTCTAAATATGAAATCTTGTCATCATCTTTCTCCTTAACTTTTATGGCATAATTGCCAAAAATCCCCTCATTAACCGCCCTGGTTTCCACGTTACTATCATGGGACCAGCCCTCAAAAGTGGCTATGGTATTAGGGTCAGCGCTGTGAGGAGTCCACTGTTCAAAGCTGGAGTAAGGGATTAAATTAGTCCCTAATCCGGCCTTAGCCCGGATAAATTCACGGCAACCCTCGTCGGCCGCGTCGCACTGCTCCGCGTTGCGGTTAAAATAAATCTTCTCGCTTTCATCCCAGCGGGCATTGCCCTCGCTGCCGTAGTTATATTTGGTGCTGTACCATCGGCATCCGGCGCCGCTTGAATCGCACCATGCCAAAGTATTTTTTAAATAAGAAATGGATTTTCCCTCCTGGCCGTAAAAGGTCTGGCAGGTATTATAAAGCGGATTGCAGGAACCGGCGCCGAAATTCCAGTTTCTCCGCTCCTCTGTGCAGTAGCCGTAAACCTCGCAGCTGCCGTCGGAATTTTCTTTAATGCAAGCCTGTTCGTCGGCGCAATAATTTCCGCTGCGCTGGATGCTGCCAGCGCCGGCGGAAAGCAAAGTCTCTCCGTACCCTTGGCGGGCGCAGTAATTTAACGGCGCTTTTAATACCCAATCAGGGTCAACCAATTTGCGGCACCAGCTATTCGGATCTGGTGCAGGTGCAGTGCAATTGCCATTGTTATTGTTGCCATCACCAAAACCGGTGTATTGGTCGCAAGGATCAAAACAATCAACCAAATCTTTTAAAGTTAGTTGCGCTTTGCCCAAAACGCCCGCGTCGCCGGCATGTTCATTAATGTAATTTGCCGCCACTTCCCAGCCGACCGGCAATATTCTAAATTTGCGCAAAATAATCAGCGAACGGTAAGGATAGTTTTCATCCTGATAGCGCGGCTCCTGATTTCTGGCGGAAAAACCGAAAGCGCCGGCGGCGTTAAGCATGCCTTCCGTCATCGCCTGCCCGACCGTTTTTCTTTCCTGGACGGCCTGCCGGAAATTGTCGGTAATAACGCAGTTGGTCGGCCCGACGTTATTCGGATCAGGGCACATGGAAAGCTCGGCTAAAATATTATAATCCCCCCGCACGTTGAACCGCGGCTGGGTAATTTTCCTGAACCTGTCCTTGGCCGCCTGCACTCCGCCGCTCTCGGCTGTTACATCCGCTTCCGGCTGATATAAAGCCCCGAGTCCGCTGCTGCCGCCGCCGCTGTCGCCGCCGCCAAACAAGCCCTCCTGCAAAAACCTGTTTATCAGCTGAATCGCCAATTGGTTGATAAAAATATTTAAAGCGTCAATCAGCGCGTCGCCGGTATATTTTCCGATATTATCGCCTAAATTTTCAATTAACTGCGCTTTTTGCGCGTCATAAAGAAATTGGGAGGGCGTTTTCTTCAGGCCGGAGATCATCTCGCTAATCGGCTTAATGCCGCCGGTATAATTTTTCGCCTCTTCCACCTGGCTTTCTTTTTCAAAAGCCAGCCGCTCTAAATTCATGGTATGGGCCGAAAGGGCAATGCCTAAATCATTGGAAGTCGGATTAAAATAATCCTGAAAGCGCCCTAAAAAATCAGGCCGGTTTAATTCCTCTTCCCAGTTGTCCCGCATCTGGCTGAAAGTGCAAGCCGGTTTAGGGCGCTGGTATTGGCGCAGTCCCAAGCCGATTTCCAAGTCAACCCCCAGGGAGGGCTGGCATAAATTAACCCCTAACGGCCCTTCCGTCCCCCACTGGTAAAGGAATTCGCCGGCGGCCGAATCCACCGCGTCTAAGGCGATCTGGCCGAAAGAGCGCCTTTCAAAAGCCGACTCCTGCCCCTGGCCGCCGGAAGCGATCCAGTTAGCCGCGTCAAACGCCAAAGTATTTAAAACATTGCTTAAGGTGGTCTGAAAAAGCTTTGATCCTAAACTTTTCTTCATTTCCACTCCCTGCATAAACTGGTAGTCCTTGCATCCCTGCTCTTTCATCGCTTTGTTGATTTTTTGCACTAATGCGTCGCTGGTATCAATAGCCATCGCTCCGCTTAACGCGTCCCGCAGCTCTCCGACGCCGACTCCGGCCGCTTCGGCGAATAATCTCTGCTGATAGGCGCCGGTTACTGACAAATCAGGCAAAGTCGGGCATTCGCTTAATCCTGGAATCGCGGCGCTGGCTTCATTTTTAGAAAATAAAAAGAAACCAACAAAAATCAGGCAAAATAAAACAGCCTTAACCATAATTTTTTTAAATTTTCCGGAGTTGCGCATGGGGAAATTAAAAATTTATTTCTGGGTCTGCAAAGTATTTTTATAGGTATTTAATAACTGCTCGTCGCTGATCCTGTTTAACGACTCCTCGTCCATTCCTGCCTGCAATAAAAGCTTGCGCAGGCTGGCGGCATCTGCTTCGCCCAATAAAATGCTTTCAATCAACTGGCGTTCCGAATCATCTTGCGAAACGGCCCCGCTCCCCTCTTCCGGCGTTAAATTTTGCGGCGATGGCGATGTTTCCGGATTGGAAACCGGCTCTTCCGGCTGGGTATTTTCCGTACTGCCGCTGCCGCCCGCTTCGCTTTCGGAAAAACAATTCTGTCCCAGCGGACAATTAGGATCCTCTCCCATTTCCAGCTCTTCCCTGTCCCCCAGGCCGTCGCTATCCGTATCTTCAAGGTATATTGAAGTTTTATGAACATACAATTCGTCATAATCTGACAGCCCGTCTTCATCGCTATCCTTGCTTTGTTCCTGTGTCCGTGTTTCGCTGTTTAAACTGGCCGATTTATCCGATGATACGGTCCGGCCTGTTTGCAGGCTGTTTTTAAACTGAATGCCCCATAAAATCATCGCGCTGACGCCGAATAAAATTAAAAAAACTACCGTAATCTTTTGTTTCCAGGTTACCGCTTCCGGCCGGCGCGGCTTAAAGCCGTCCAGTTTTTCCCGGTACTCTCCGCCGGAAACATACTCATCCGGAATATTGACCAATAAATCTTCATTAATATTGTTATTTTTTTCCTCCATAAGAAGCCTAAAAAATATCTTAAAATTGAAAAATTGAGAATTTAAAAACTCTCCTTCGGGTTACTCACAGTTTAATTTATCCAAGCACCATTTAAATACAAATTTGGTTTTAACTTTATCAACATTAAAAATGGTGCTGGATTTATTATACCATATTTTGCCTATCCAGCACAATAAACAATTCCTGCCATTTTTCTACCGATAACTCCTGCGCTCTGGTTTTTTCATTTAAACCGGCCTGACGCAAAATTTCTGCCATAATTTCACTTTTTACATTCAGCCCTTTGGCTAAATTATTTTTTAACATTTTCCGCCTGGCGCTGAATCCCACTCTAACTAATTTAAAAAAATTCTTTTCGTCAACCACCCCCTCGCCCCGCCCGCTTCGCCGGAGCTTCAGCGAGGCGAGCGGGAGAGGGGGCCGGGGGGTGAGGTGAATTATCGCGCTATCCACCTTGGGCTGGGGCCAAAACGCTCCGCTTGATACCTTTGCCATAATCTTTGCCTCGGCGAAAAATTGCACTGACACCGCCAATAAGCTCATCTGCGGCGGCTTGGCCGTTATTCGTTCCGCCACTTCTTTCTGCACCATTAAAACCATCATGCTCGGTTTACCCTCAACCTCCTCTAAAAATTTCCGCAAAAAACGCGAGGTAATATTATACGGCAAATTAGCGACTATTTTATAACTACCCCTCCCTTCCCTCCCCTTAGTAAGGGGGGGGTGCCGAAGCGAAGCGAGGCGGGAGGGGTTGAAGATGAAAATATCCTCATTTACCACTTCCACATTTTCAATCTTTTGCTCCGCTAACCTCTCTCTCAACACCTCCGCCAGCTGGTCATCCAGTTCAACGGCAATAACTTTTTTCACTCGCCGCGCCAGCATCTCAGTCAAAAAACCAAGCCCCGGGCCGACTTCCAGCACAATATCATCCGGTTTTAATCCCGCCGCTGTAATAATTTTTTGATAAACGTTTTCTGAAATTAAAAAATTCTGCCCGCGCGAACGGGCAGGCTTGATATTATATAAAGCGCAAAGTTGTTTTATTTGCTTTAAAAAATCCATAAAAATTATTTGCCCCGCATTAAATCATATAATCCGCCCTGGCATCCGCTAAGATCCTGCGCGGCAATGCTAAAATCTTTAGTGTTGTCAAACTTGCAGATCATGCTCTGCCCCAGCCATTTTTGATTGGGCATGGATGAATATTTTACCGCTACGTCGCACCAGCCATTTTCGCATTTTAAAATTTCAAAATTAATCGCCAAGCCGGAAACGATATTCAAATCTCTAACAGCTCCAGCTTCACTTTTAGTGAAAGCCGTATTAAATATTTCTGCGGCGGCTGTTATCTTTGTTTCTTCCGCTGTGGGCGAAGAAATAGGACTGCTAATCGGTGCAACGGCATCTTTCGGCGCGGCAACATTTTTTTCCTGGCTATTTTTCGTTTCGTCTGCTTCTTTGGCTAAATCAGTCTTGTTTTCTGCCGCCGGCTTTTCGGCTATTGGTTGTTCCTTCGTTTTGATTATTTTTCTGGTAATTTCGCTATTTATCTTTATTTTTTCCAAATCATTATCAGTAATTCCTAAGCCCAAGCTCCTCATAATATTAAAAGCGTCCAGCGGACGGCCAAGGTAATATCTTTTTTGATTGTCGGGATTTACATACCACGCTTCGCCGTTTTTTTGCGCCTGCAAAAATATTTTCCCCGCGTGCCGGCCGGCAAAAGCGCTGTCCCAGGCCAGCTTCCCCGCGCCAGTGGGATTATAGTTGTTTACCATTTCCGTTCCGTCCTGAAAACCGTCGCCGTCCGTGTCTTTATTATTAATGTCCGTTCCGATTGCCTCTTCAAACACATTCGCCAAACCGTCGCCGTCCGAATCAGCGCCGGGAAAATAAATGTTGCCGATAGAAATTTTTTTTAAATCCTCATCTATGATGCCGATAGCTAACGCTCTCATAATGGCGAAAGCGTCATTGGGCCGGCCTAAATAATACCGCTCTTCGTTGGCCGGATTTACATACCAGGCCTCCCCCGCCTGTTCAACTTGCAATAATATTTTTCCTTTTAAACGGGTTTCGATTGGATTAACCGCGCCTATGCGAAGTGAAAAATGATTGGCGTAAAAAAATAAAACCGCGCCAACGGCGATAAAAATCATCGCGGCGATCCAATATTTATTTGGTTGATAAAAATTAAATTTATTCATTAATTTCATTGTACCAAAAAATCCGCTTTAA
Organism: Candidatus Falkowbacteria bacterium CG10_big_fil_rev_8_21_14_0_10_43_10; assembly: GCA_002773655.1. Lineage (GTDB taxonomy): Bacteria > Patescibacteriota > Patescibacteriia > Patescibacteriales > XYC2-FULL-47-12 > 1-14-0-10-43-10. Next base: position 14,550 of record PFAR01000054.1, read on the forward strand.
TAAAAGTTAAAAAAATGCTATGATAATTTTATCCAAACATCTTCACCTCCACACTTATTATAGATTTCTCACTTCGTCCTATATGCTTAAACTAAAAAAACAACTGAAATTATTAATCCCGGCTGTCTTTATATTCATTTCCTTGATTTTTATTTTTGTTATTCTTCTGCTTCTGCCGAAAAAAAGCCAGGCCAGCAGTATTATCCCCGGCGGCGCTAATGTTTTATCTAATTTTGGCGGGCAAATTTTAGCGACGGTTGATTGCTCAAGCCCGCTGTCTTGTGTTCCCACCGCGCCGGAATTTCCGGTTTGCTTAGTTATCAGATGTATTTTACAAACACCATTTATCGCTCATTTTTTTCAAAATCTTAGCGATACGGGCGGAGATGCTTTCCGGGAAGAAATTCTTGAGCCCCTGGAACTGGCAAATTGCCCGGAAACGTGCCCCCTACTTGGGTTGGAACCAATGTCATGCACCTTCTTTTGCGCGAGTATTGCCGGTCTGCAGGAAGTTAACAAATCACCCGGCGATATCGCTTACGAGCAATATAAAGAAAGCACCGGCATGCCAACGCCCAGCATTTTAATGGCCTTATATCCCCAAAACCTGCTACCGGCCTGCAATGCCTCGCGGCCGATGCCCTATCCTCTGCAATTATTAGGAAAAGGGTTAAGCCAGCCGGGAAGCGGATTGTATTTCACGCAACCCGGCAACCAGGTCGGCGATAATTGCGCGGGAAATTATTATCCCTTGATGTCATTTTAAGTATTTTTTCCACTTTCTTAATGTCGCCGATGTCGGTAACTTGCAGCCAAAAAGTGGCGAGAATTATTTTTACGTCAAAATCCTGGGCCGCTTTTACCAGCGTCTGCGGCAGTCCCCATTCTTCTTTCCCCGGCAATTTAACCAGCTCGTAATTGAAAATGTCCGGCTGCATTACAAATAAGCCGATGTTCATCAGACTTTCTTTTTGGCGGTGGACTCCCTCTATTATTTCATCCAGGTGGCCGTCCGGCTTTAATTTTATCCGGCCGCCGCTGGTTTTTCCCTCAACTTTCTTTGCCAGCACCGCCCAGTCATTAGCGGCGCATTTCTCCAAATCTTCGCGGCAGTATATATCATCTCCCATCATGCTGATAAATTTTCCCCTGATTAAGTCCTTGGCGCACCATAAAGCCCGGCCGGTTCCCAGCAGTTTATCCTGCTTAACATAGGTGATTTTCCTGCCTTTGTATTCATTGCCAAAATGGTTAATAATCTGTCCGCCCAAATAGCCGACTACTATAATAACCTCGTCAATTCCGTCGGGCAATTGGTCAAGCTTGTGTTCAATTAAATTTTTACCGGCCAGCCGGATCATCGGCTTGGGAATGTCATAAGTCAGCGGTTGCATCCTGACGCCATTGCCGGCCGCCAATATTACTGCTTGCATAAATTAATTTTAGATTTTTGACTGACGGCTTAAGGTCTGTTGCAATTTTTTTACGCTAGCGCCGCTCACTTTCATTTTTACCCGCTTGCGCTTGTCTCTGCCGCCCAGCTTCCGTTCATAAGCTGCTACCACTTTATCATGATTATTGTTCTTGTCAATTTTCATAAAATCGAAAAATTGCTATAATAACTATACTTCAATCATATCCTAAAAACATCCCAAAAACAATATGATCTACTTTACTAAATATGCCAATGATAAATTTGAAATACTGAATAAGTATAAAGTTTTCATTACCAAGGAAGAGGTCGAGGAAGCGGTTAAAGCGCCAGATAAAATAACCGCGAAAGACCGGTACTGGCGCGCGGAAAAAGACGATTTAAAGGTATTTTACCGGCAGGAGGAGAATATAAAAAAAGTCGTCACTTTTTTCCCGGCCCATAATAAGTAAAACTTTTTATCTATGGTTAATTACGACCCGGAAACCAATTTAATCTCCATTGAAATCGCCCAAGGCAGGATTGATCACGTAATCGAGCTGGGTAATTTTTTAATTCATGTCAATAAAAAAAACGCGCCGCTGCTGATTGAAATCCTGGACGGCGGAAAATTTATCGGCCAGCTCCAAAAATTTAAAAAAGAGGATATCATTAAATCCGTCGCCCCGGCCGGATAAATTAGACTGAAAGTCGCGGAGATTGCATTAAAAAAGTAGGGGCGGGTTTTAAACCCGCCCCTACTTTTTTATTTTAAATCTAAATGTTTATTTATTTCTGTCATAAGCCCGAAAACCGGTGCCAGCCGGAATCAGGCGGCCGATAATTACATTTTCTTTCAATCCCTCCAGCGTATCCACCTTGCCGTTAATGGCTGCCTCAATCAGCACGCGGGCTGTTTCCTGAAACGAAGCGGCTGATAAAAAGCTGTCGGTCGTCAGCGATGCCTTAGTCATTCCTAAAAGCAGAAGCTCGCCCATTGCCGGTTTCTTTTTATTTTGTCTGGCTTGCTTATTGGCTCTGTCAAAAATTACCTTTTCGATGACCTCTCCCGGCAACAAATCCGTCTCTCCCTGATCTTTTATCAGAACCCGGGAAAACATCTGGCGGACAATAATCTCCACGTGCTTGTCATTGAGCGGCTGGCCCTGCGATGAATAAACGTACTGAATATCATGAATAATATATTTCTGGGTGGCCAGACGGCCGCAGAGAGCGTAATATTGCTGCAAATCCAAGCTGCCCTCGGTAAGCTGGGTTCCTTTAGTTATTTTATCGCCATCGCTGGCCCAGATAGCATACCCCTTGGGAATAATAAACTCCTTGGCTTTATCGGCCGTGAAGCTTACTTTAATATATTTGTCGCTCACGGCGGCAATGCCGGATTCCTTGGATTTTATTTCCACTCCGTCCAAAGAAAACAGCGCCTGACCGCGCTTCACTTCCTCATTGTCTTTTACTAAAATAACTGGTTTTATTTTCTTTTTAGCCGCTTTTTTGCCATCGTTTTTACTGAAGTCGGAATTGCCGGACGGCATCTCCCGCAAGGCTTCGGCAAAATAATATTTACTGCTGTCAGTTCCCTGATAAATAATCTTTAATACCTTGGAGTTGGTTGTCTGAGCGATAACCCTTCCTTTCTCGTCTTCAATCATTTTCTCCAGAGTTTCAATTTTAACGACCCCGTCCACGTCCGAGACCAAGGCTTTGCGCTTCGGCGGCCGGGCCTCGAATATCTCTTCAACGCGCGGCAGACCTTGGGTTATATCCTCGCCGGCGACTCCGCCGGTATGGAAGGTTCTCATCGTCAGCTGGGTGCCCGGCTCTCCGATAGACTGAGCCGCTATAATACCGACCGCCGTGCCGAGCTTAACCGGCTTGTTATAACTAAGGTCATAGCCGTAGCAAGTCGCGCAAATTCCTTTTTCGGATTTGCAATTAAGCGGACTTCTGATAATGGCTTCTTTAATTTCCTCTTTTTCCAGATTTTTTGCTGTTTCATCGCTAACCAGCTCTTTGGCTTTTAATAGAACCTTTCCTTTGGCATTAACCAAGTCTTCAGCCAAATACCTTCCAACAATGCGTTTAATCAGAGTTGTGCCGTTTTCTTCGCTTTCCTTCTGCGTTATAATCGAGCCTTCCTTAGACCCGCAATCATCAATGGTAATGACGACATCCTGGGCGACATCAATTAAGCGCCGGGTAAGATAACCGGCGTTGGCGGTCCTTAGAGCCGTGTCTGATAAGCCCTTGCGCACTCCATGAGTGGCGATAAAATATTCTAAAACATCAAAGCCTTTCTTAAAGTTGCCTTTTACCGGCAATTCAATAATCTCGCCCGAAGGGGAAGTTACCAAGCCCTTCATGCCGATGATCTGGGTCAGCTGGGCCCAAGAGCCGCGCGCTCCCGACTGGATCATGGAATAAACTGACCCGCGGGGGTCGATGCTGATTTTAACGGCTTCGGACACTTTGTCTTTTGTTTCCGTCCAGAGCTGGACAATTTTGGCATAACGCTCGCTCTGTGTTAAAAGGCCCTCTTCATATTGCTCCTGCACGGTGTCAATTTTGTGTTCTGTTTCCGCGATTAATTTATCGCGCTCCTTCAGGCCGGGCAAGTCGCCCATTCCCCAGGACAAGCCGCTCTTGGTTATATATTCAAGCGCCAGATCCTTCATTTCGTCTACCAGCTGCACCGTGCGGTCTTCTTCATAAATATCCAAACAGTCTTTTATCACTTTATTTAAATTCTTTTTTACCACAACTTCGTTGATGAATCGCAATTTTTCCGGAATAATGCTGTTAAAAATAATTCTGCCGGCGGAAGTATTCAAGAGTTCAACTTTGCGGCTGCCGGTCTTTATCCGAACCCTGATAGGCTGCTGCAAGCCGATTTTGCCTATCTGGTAGGCTAAAGTTGCCTCCTCTTCATCGGTGAACAAAGGCATTTTTTTCTCCTCAATCTGATCGGGGATATCAGTCAGATAATAAGCGCCCCATACTATATCCTGCGAAGGAGTAACAATCGGGCTGCCGGTCGCCGGCTTGAGGAGATTATGGCTGGCCAGCATTATATCGCGCGCTTCCACAACCGCTTCCTTCGTCAGAGGCACGTGCACCGCCATCTGGTCGCCGTCAAAATCGGCGTTAAAAGCCGAACAGACCAAAGGATGGATCTGAATCGCTTTTCCTTCAATTAAAATTGGCTTAAAAGCTTGGATTCCCAAACGGTGCAGAGTCGGCGCCCGGTTGAGCAAGACGTAAGCTTCTTTAATGATTTCTTCTAAAATATCCCAGACTTCATCAGCCCCGGACTCAATATACCGGGAAGCGCTGCGGACATTATGAACAATCTCCCGCTTAATTAATTTGCTGATAATAAAAGGCTTGAATAATTCCAGCGCCATTTTTTTAGGCAAACCGCACTGGTATAATTTTAGTTTAGGATTAATAACAATTACCGACCGGCCGGAATAATCGACGCGTTTGCCTAATAAATTCTGGCGGAACCGGCCCTGCTTGCCTTTAAGAATATCCGCTAAAGATTTCAACATTCTTTTTTGGCCGGTTGAGGCCGTCACGGTTTTGCCGTGCCGGGCGGAATTATCAATCAAAGCATCCACCGCTTCCTGCAGCATGCGCTTTTCATTGCGGCAGATTACCTCCGGCGCGTTCAGCTCAATGAGCTGGCTCAGGCGGTTGTTCCGGCTGATAACGCGGCGGTATAAATCATTTAAATCCGAAGTGGCAAAACGGCCTCCGTCAAGCGGAACCATCGGCCGGAGATCAGGAGGGATAACAGGAATAACTTTAAGAACCATCCAGTCGGGCCTTAAATTATTGGCTGACAGGCTTTTAATAAGCTTCAGCCTCCGCAAAAGCTTTTCCCGCTTGGAATCAAGCACGCTCTCTAAATCCTTCTCCAGTTTAACAATCATTTTCTTTAAATCAATTCTTTCCAAAAGCTTAAGTATCGCCTCGGCGCCGATGCCCGCTTCAAAAATATGCCCGTATTTAAGCGCCAAGTTCTGATAGTTATGCTCCGATATAATTGACATCAGCTTTATCTCTTTAATTTCTTCCTGAGCGGTTTTAAAAGCCCGCTCCAGCTTTTCTTCTTTTTCGGTTTTTATCTTCTCCAGTTGCTCCACTTCCTTCTCTTTATTCTGGTCTTTGTTGATCTCAGACTTTTTCTTTTTAAATTCAGCTTCTATCTGCTTCTTTTTATTTTTAAACTCATCTTTAACCTGCTGCAATGTAGCCTGTTTTAGTTCCTCATTAACGTCGGTAATTACAAAACTGGCGAAATATATCACCTTTTCCAAAGCCGTGGAAGGCAAATCAAGCACAATGCCTATTTTTGAAGAAATCCCCCGCAAAAACCAGATATGAGTAACAGGGGACTGCAGTTCAATATGGCCCATGCGCTCGCGCCGGACAATGCTGCGGGTTACCTCCACTCCGCACTTATCACAAATTATTCCCTTATAGCGGATTTTTTTATATTTTCCGCAATAGCATTCCCAATCTTTCGAAGGGCCAAAAATTTTCTCGCAAAACAGTCCGTCTTTTTCCGGCTTCTGGGTGCGATAATTCACGGTTTCGGGGCGGATTACCTCGCCGTGCGACCACGACAAAATAATCTTCGGGGAAGCGAGCTTAAGTTTAATAGCGTCAAAATCAGTTGTCTTTATAGGATTCAACATAATTGATTATTTAGTTGAAAAAAATTATTTTTTACTTTTCTTCCTTTTCCTTCTCTTTATCCTCTTCTCCTGCGTCCGCGGCAGAATCACCCTAGACGCTCTTATTGATAACCTTCGTTTCCTGGATATTATTATCCCTTGATTCATCTTTAGGATCTAAACTTTCCTCCTCTTTATAGCCGATCAATTCCACGTCCAAACACAGCCCCTTCATTTCGCGAATCAGCACGTTAAACGACTCCGGAACGTTTTGCTTTCTTATTTCTTCACCCTTGATAATTGATTCGTAAGCCTTTGACCGTCCCGGGACATCGTCGGATTTAATAGTTAAAATTTCCTGCAAACAATGGGCCGCGCCGTAAGCCTCCAAAGCCCAAACTTCCATTTCGCCGAAACGTTGCCCGCCAAATTGGGCCTTGCCGCCCAAGGGCTGCTGAGTAATAAGCGAATAAGGGCCGATTGAGCGCTGGTGCATCTTATCTTCCACCATGTGGTTTAATTTCAGCATATACTTGTAGCCGACAGTGACTGGCTTATCAAACACCTCTCCGCTCTTGCCATCTATTAATTTTATCTTTCCATGTTCAGGATAACCGGCTTTTTTAAGCTCTCCCCTGATTTGCTCTTCAGTAATGCCATTTAACGGCGGCGTGGCGACTTTGTAGCCGAGTTTTTTAGCCGCTAATCCCAAGTGGGTTTCCAGCAACTGCCCTAAATTCATGCGGGAAACAACGCCTAAAGGAGAAAGGACAATATCAATCGGAGTGCCGTCTTCCAGATAAGGCATATCTTCCGCCGGCACCACGCGGGAAACAACGCCTTTATTGCCGTGCCGCCCGGCCATTTTGTCGCCGACCTGAATCTTGCGCAGATTGGCGATGGTAATCTGGATAGATTGGATCACTCCGGCCGGCAATTTGTCCCCTTCTTCGCGGGAAAATATCTTTATATCAACCACTTTGCCGTGCTCCCCGTGCTCTAAATACAGCGAGCTGTCGCGGATATCTTTGGCTTTATCCCCGAATATCGCCCGCAGCAGCTTTTCTTCGGCGGAAAGTTCGGTCTCGCCTTTTGGAGTGATTTTACCGACCAGAATGTCTCCGGAAGAAACCTCCGCGCCAATCCGGATAATACCGGTTTCATCCAAATCTTTCAGGCGTTCGACTGAAATATTAGGGATGTCTTTAGTCACGACTTCCGGCCCCAGCTTAGTGTCGCGGACATCTATGGTATAATTTTCAATATGGATTGAGGAGTACACATCCTCATTTACCAATCTTTCGGAAATAATAATAGCGTCTTCAAAATTAAATCCCTCTCTGGTCATAAAAGCCACCAAAACATTTCGGCCGATAGCGATTTCACTGTTATCAATCGCCGCTCCGTCGGAAATGACATCGCCCTGCCTGATTTTATCGCCCTGACTGACGGTCGGATGCTGGTTAATACAGGTGGAATGATTGGAGCGGACGAATTTATTTAACAAATATTCTTTAATTTCTCCGTCCTTGTTTTTAATGGTTATCTTATCTCCCTGAACAAATTCAACTGTACCGTCCTCTTCGGCGATTGCCACATGGCCGGAATCAATCGCCGCCCGCCTTTCAATCCCCGTGCCCACAATCGGCGCTTCCGGTTTTATTAAAGGCACCGCCTGGCGCTGCATATTTGTGCCCATTAAGGCCCTGATTCCATCGTCATGCTCTAAAAAAGGGATGCAGGAAGTCGCGACGGAAACGATTTGATTGGCCGCTACTTCAATAAAATCAATTTTTTCCACGGTTTCAATGGAGGGCTCACCGTATTTTCTTACCTCGGCCCGACCGACCAAAAAATGCCCTTCACCGTCGGTAGGAGTATTATAGAAAGTGGTAATGTATTTTTCTTCTTCAAAAGCGTCAAGATAAACAATTTCGCTGGTGATAACCGGCCGGATGGGAATTTTAATGGGTCCCAGCTTTTCTAATTTTTTCGCGAGAGCTTCATCAATCTTCTCGCCCGCTTTAGCGGCCAACTCTCCTTTTTTGCCTTCTTGATGGTAATCATAAACATCTTCCCGCAAAATTTTTCCAATAGTTATTTTTGCCTTATTGTCAACATCATGCAATATCCGGCGGTAAGGCGCCTCTAAAAAGCCATAGCTATTCAGTTTGGCATAGCTGGCCATATGCCCCACCAGGCCGATATTCGGCCCTTCCGGAGTGGCAATCGGGCAGATGCGGCTGTAATGGGTAGTATGCACGTCCCGGACTTCAAAACCGGCTCGCTCGCGGGTCAGCCCTCCCGGCCCCATGGCTGACAACCTCCGCTTATGCTCAAGCTCGGCCAGCGGATTAGTCTGGTCCATAAACTGGGAAAGCTGAGAAGACATGAAAAATTCTTTCACTACGCCGATTACCGGCCGGGCGTTAATAAGCTTGTTGGGAGTTAAATCGGCGATATCAATAGTGCTCATCCGGTCTTTAATAATGCGCTCCATGCGGGATAAACCAAGCCGGAATTTATTTTGGATCAGTTCGCCGACCGCCCGAACGCGCCGGTTGCCGAGGTGATCAATGTCGTCTTCTTTTCCTTGAATTTTATTTAATCTGATAACCTCGCTTAAAATGGCGATGATGTCTTCGCGGCGGAAAATTCTGGTTTCTTTATTGTTGGGAATATCAAAGCCAAACCGCTTATTAAGCTTATATCTGCCTACCCGGTCAAAATCATAGCGGTCAAAGCGAAAAAACATGGAATAGATAAGGTTGCGGGCGTTTTCCACGGTAGCCAAATCCCCGGGCCTGATGCGCTTATAAACCTCTTTTAATCCTTCGGCTTCATTCTTCGCCACGTCTTTCTTGATAGTCGCTTCGATATAGCTTATTTCGCTGTCCGCTTCAACTTCCTTAAACAGGTTTTTTATCTCGGCATCGGTTTCATAGCCGAAAGCCCGCAAAAGAGAAGTAACTGCCACTTTGCGCTTGCGGTCGATCCGAACCCAGATCACATTGTTGCCGTCGGTTTCAATTTCCAGCCAAGCGCCGCGGTTAGGAATTATTTTCGCGCCGTAATATTTCTTCCCTTTAATAAGCTCGGCGTTAAAAATAACTCCGGCGGACCTGATCAGCTGGGAAACTACCACCCGCTCAATGCCGTTAATAATAAAAGTGCCGCGCGTTGTCATCAGCGGCATATCTCCTAAAAATACCTCTTGAGTAATTGATTTATCGGTCTGTTTATTAAACAGCCTAGCCTTGACGCGCAACGGCGCTTCATAGGTAATATTTTTCGCCTTGCTCTCCAGTTCGGTAAATTTCGGCTCATCCAGATAATAATCCTCAAAACAAAGCTCCAAATTGCGGCCGATAAAATCGTTAATCGGGGAAATTTCATCAAATAAATCTTTTACCCCTTCTTCTAAAAACCATTTGTAGGAATTTTTTTGCACCTCGATTAAATCAGGCATTTCCAAAGATGTGGGCTCCTCAACGAACATTTTTCTTTTAGTGCTGATGCTTTGAGTGTTAGTTGGCATAATATTATTTTTAACACAGAGTAACTCCCGCGGCCCGCGGCCGCGGGAGTACAAAAAAATACCTTTTATTCCAAAAACAAGGCTATAAAAAAATTTATTTAGTTAAGATTCGGCGGAAAAAAAGCACAGAGTATGTGTAACGTATTTTTAAAAAAAATTAAAATGTTCCAAAAAAACAAAAAACGGCTTTCTTATTTGTAGCGGAAAAATCCCGCAGAAACCGTTCATTTTATATTTATGTTTATATGCATTCTACAAACAAAATAAATTAGACTTATATCTATTGTTTTTTTATATTAACAATAAAAAAAATATTTGTCAAGGATTTTAAGGCTATCTCTTGAAAAATTGCAAGTCCCATATATTTTTAGCTAAAATTAAACAAAAAATATTTTTATCCCTAATTATTCATCTATCTTTTATAACTTATCCACAAAAAAATTTTACATTAAAATTCAATGTCAACGCTTGTTTTTTGCGGCGCTTTAACCGGATATTTTTCCAAGCTCTTCCCTGGCCGTTTGGCGATCATCCCAGGGAATTTTCTTTCCGCCGGACAGGCACATCGCCTGTTCGCAGCCTTTGCCGGTTATTAAAACCACGTCTCCCTCCCGGGCGAGCCGCAGGGCTTTTCTAATCGCCTCCCGCCGGTCTAAAATTTTAAACAAACTCTGTTCTTGACCGGCTGAATGATTCTGCGTTTTTCCGGATTTCTCCGCCCCGACAGCCACTTGGTCAATAATAATTTGCGGATCGTCATCATAGGGATCTTCATTAGTGATAACTACGATGTCCGCTTTCTCGCCGGCGATTTTCCCTAACAGCGGCCGGCGGGAAATATCGCGACCGCCCCCGGTTGAACCCAGCACTTGGATAATCCGCCGGTGCGGCAATTGGCTGATAATTTCATAAAGCTTGCTAACGGCGTTCGGCTCAAAGGCATAATCAACTATTACCAAAAAATTCTGCCCTTCATCAATGCGCTCAAACCTTCCCGGCACTCCGCTGACGCTCTCCAGCCCTTTTTTAATTTTGTCCAGATCCAAATCTTGCGACAGGCCGGCGCTTACGGCCGCCAAGGCGTTGTAAAGATTAAACGCGCCCGCCAGCCGCAGTTTAAAATCAGTTTCGTTAATGGTAAAGCTAATTCCCTCCCCTGATAAATTCCGGTTGGAAACTAAATATTCGTTGCTCTCGAATTTTATTTTGGCGCGCTGAAAAGTTATTTTTTGTTCAGCCTTAAAACTTAAAAAATATTCGGCATATTTATCATCCTGGTTCACTATCACCGTCTTTTTCACCCGCTCGCTGTGAATTTTTTTTATTTCATTTTTTATCAATTGCACCTTCTTTTTGGCATTTACGTATTTCGGCTTACAGCGCGCTAAATGCGCGAACAATTTTCCTTTGGCCAATTTATAATTCTCAAAACCGCCGTGCGCTTCAATATGCTCCGGATAAAGCCCGGTAAATACCAAAATATCGTAATTAATAAACCGATGCCGGAATTGTTCTATTCCTTGCGAAGTCGTTTCAATAATCGCGTACTCGCAACCGGCTTTTACCATCCGACGCAACATGCTCTGCGTAAAAAATCTGCCGGGCATGGTCATTTTTTTGTCATTCATCCATTCTTTGTCCGCCACTTTAAACATCGCGGTAGAAGTATAGCCGACTTTATAACCCGCGCTTTCCAAAGTTTTCGCGATTAAATGCACGCTCGTTGATTTGCCGGTCGTGCCGGTTACGCCGATAACGATTAATTTATTTGACGGAAAACGATGTAAAACAGCCGCCAGCCAGGCAAGCACGAAATGATAGGCGGGTTGGATTTTGCTGAATATTTTTTGAGGGATTAGTTTTTTTATTGAATACAGTATTTTGTCCATAAAATAAAATTTTTAATTTACAATAATCAATTTTCATTCAATCACCAATTTTCAATTTCCAAATAGTTTGAAAATTAATTTATTGAAAATTGGATGAGAATCGTAAATTGATAATTGAAAATTATATCGCTACATTAATTTCTTTAACCACTTAACTAATTTATAAATTTCATACCACTTGTTATTAAAAACTATGTCAAAACACCCCTGATAATTTATTTCACCCCCCCCAAATCCTCGTTTAAACCTCGTCACTCCCGGCCATTTTTTTTCGTCAATGCCGTAAAAATCATATTTGGCATATCCTAATTTTTTTGCCAATTTAATCATCTGCCA
>PFAR01000007.1 GCA_002773655.1 Candidatus Falkowbacteria bacterium CG10_big_fil_rev_8_21_14_0_10_43_10
GAAAATTGATTATTGTAAATTGAAAATTTTTAATAATCTTACTCCGAGAGCCCAAATGAGCTCCCGACTGTAAAACTACTATTTGATAGAAAACGCGACGACGAGCGCGTAAATGGCGATGGCTTCCGCGAACGCGGCGGCAAGCAACATCGGGACTAAAATTTTTCCCGCGGCTTCCGGATTGCGGCCGATTGACTCCATCGCTTTCGCGCCGATTTTACCGATAGCTAAGGCTGGCGCGATAGCGCCGATGCCGATCGCAATCGCTTTGGCAAGCATTGTTAAATCCATACAATTTCTCCTATGTGATAGTCCATTACTTTCGACGGGGTTTATTTATTTAACGTCGGTTGGACTACCAACTTAATAAATTACTAATTTCTAATATCTAATTTCTAATCAAATCCCAATGCCTTAATTATTTAATGCCTAATGTGACATTGGAAATTTTATCATTGGACATTCATTAGAAATCAGATCAATTAGAAATTTATACTAGTGTTCCTCTGATGTATTTATCGTCAAAAATGCCAAGGTCAACATCGCAAAAATCAATGCCTGAATTACGCCGACAATTAACTCTAAAAACATAAACGGAATTGGCACCAGCCAGGCAACCATGGCGGCCATGGAAGCCAGCAAGACTTCGCCGGCAAATATATTGCCAAAAAGACGAAATGACAGGGAAGCGACTTTGGCGACTTCACCGACTACCTCCACGATGCCAACAAACGCTTTTATGGGATTAACTAAAATAATAGTCGGCTCTTTCATTATTTTCTTCGGAATCTCTAAAAATGCGTTGATATTGATAAATTTATTAAAATGATGCCAAAAACCGATTTTAAAAATTCCAAATAAATGCGAGGCGATAATAGCGATTAAAGCGAGCGCCAAAGTCGTATTCAAATCCGCCGTGCCGCCGCGCAAATACGGCACAAAAACTAATTCGCCGTATTCATTAACCACCTGTCCGATAGTACCCACGCCCGGCAAAAGCCCAAACCAATTATTTAATAAAATAAAAATAAAAAAGGCGAAAATAAGGGGAAAAAACTGTAATGACTTTTGGCGGCTGCCGGTAATGGAATCAAAAGTTTCCAAAAACCACTCAAATACCATCTCCATCGCGCCCTGAATTTTCCCCGGAATTCTTTTTACCGATAGCCGCAAACTGATGGAAAATAAAATTACCAAAATTACCACCGCCCAACTCACTAACAAAGAATTAGTAATGGGAAAATCTCCAATCTGCCATAATGGCTCGGCGAATAAAGTCTGCTCATGAACTATTTCGTGGATTTCTGTCTGTGCTGTCACAACCTCTTCTACATCATGTAAATTTTGTTCACTGTTTACCATTTTAATTTTCAATTTTCAATTCACAATTTTCAATCAATGACCAATTTTCAATTACCAATGTCTGAAAATTGAACATTTAGTAATTGAAAATTAAATGAAAATTGATTATTGTAAATTGAAAATTTTATTTCTTGTTTTTTTCATCCCTATCCAATTTCTCCATTTCAACAAAAGTATCCTTCACCAATCCAACTATGGATATAGCAAACGCCAACCCCACGCATCCTAAAAACAGCCACGGCTCGGTATCGTATCGCCGGTCAAGCCACTTGCCTAAAAAAATTCCTAGTACTACCGGTCCGACAATCCAGCCGGACATCCGGGAAAACATTAATAACGAAGGTTGCCACCATGACACATCCGTTTTATTTTCCTCTTCTGCTTTATTTTTTTGCTCTGCCATTTATAAAAAAATAAATACCCCGTAAACAAGCGGGAAATTTTATCCACAATTAACTTTCGCTTAAATTATAAGGCAAAAATTAGAGCGGGTCAATTGACAGAATAAAACAAAATAAGCATAGTAAAATATACTATTGACACTTTTTTTATTTCAGCTAAAATGATAAAAGTTCCATACAGGAGTAGCTCAGTTTGGAAGAGTAGCTGGCATATAGCCAGTTTGTCATGGGTTCGAATCCCGTCTCCTGTTTTCTCTCGTTCATTATCGGAGGCGTAACTCAGATGGTTAGAGTTCCTGCTTTGCACATAGGATGTCGGGAGTTCAATTCTCCTCGCCTCCAATTTTAAAACTTTCCCCGGGCATATCGCAAAACAAAAACGCGGCATGCTTTTTTTATTTTAAATTAAATAAGGTTTGCGCGTTCTCCGTGGTCGCTTGGGCAACACTTTCTAAACTGATGTGTTTTAAGTCGGCTATTTTGCGGGCGGTTTCAATCACGCGCACCGGCTCGTTTCTTTGGCCGCGATAAGGCACGGGCGACATAAACGGGCTGTCGGTTTCGACCATAAATTTATTCAGCGGGCATTTGCGGATTAACTCATCCCGGTCAAGATAAGCGGTCCGCGATATGCTCTTTTTAGGAGAAAAAGTTATGTTCCCGGTAAATGAAATTAAAAAACCAAAATTAAAATACTGCCAAGCAAGGTCCCAATCGCCGAAAAAATCATGGATTACTCCCCGCCCCTCCGGGCGCTTTTTTTTATTCTTATAAAATTTATCCAGCAACGGCAGTAAATCGCGGTGTGCTTCGCGCCAATGGATTATGGCCGGTTTGTTGGACTCATAAGCCAGTTCCAGTTGCTGCAGCAGCGTAAACTGCTGCAATTGCTTATTCTCCCGCAATCTTTCCTCGGGGAGGTAATAATAATCAAGGCCGACTTCGCCAATGGCAACCACTTTTTTAGATTCAGCTAATTTTTTGTAAAAACCATAATCAAATCTTTCCCCTTTCATTTTTACTTTTCTGCCCTCTTCTTCAAACTCCTGGTCCTGCAGATGCACTGGATGCAGGCCAATAGCGGCATAAACTCCGCAGTCATATTTTTCCGCGATTTCAACAGCGCGCTTGGATGTCTTTTGTTCAGTGGAAGGGATTATTATTTCTATTTGTTCGTCCAAAGAACGGCGGATGACATTATCCACGTCTTTCGCGTAGGCTTGAAAATTAAGATGGGCGTGAGTGTCTATAAACATAAATTCTAATTGACCTAATTATTCTAATTACTCTAAACAATATCCAAATCCCAATCCCTAAGTTCGTCATTTTATTTTAAGGTCTCCTTGCCGTAAAACCATAATCTTATCGCCGGTCAAATCCACTATTGTAGATTCTCTGCTCTTCGGCAATTTCCCGCTGTCAACAATAAAATCCGGCCTAATTTTAATGTCTTTGCTGTCTATTACACTCGGTTGCCCCGAGAGGTTTGCACTAGTTGCAATTAAAGGCGCGCCCAATCGGCGAATAATTTTTCGCAGCCATTTATTATTCGGAAAGCGTACACCGATTTTGCCTGTGCCGCTTAGCTCTTTAGGCAATATTCCCTTGCTTTCCAAAACAGCGGTTAATTTTCCCGGCCATTTGGATCGCAAAAATTTTTCCTGCTTTTCATTTATTTCAACATATTTTTTAGCCATTGACATGCTGGAAACTAAAATTAAAAACGGCTTTTTCTTGTCCCGCTTTTTAAGCCGATAAACCTTTTTTATTACGCTTGACTTGTCCGCCCGGCCGCCCAGCCCGTAAACCGTGTCGGCGGGGAAAACGCCGACTTTTCTTCTTTTTAAATTCCCGGCGATTTTAACTATGCCGTCTTTTGAAAAATAATTCAACTGGTTCATAATTATTTTATATTCTCCAAATCTTTAAGGTCATTTTTTATCGCTTCCCTTAGCTCTTCCGCGCTTTTAAATTTTTTAATGTCGCGAATTTTTTTGAGCATTTCAATCTTTATCATAATGCCGTAATAATTGCCGACGAAATCAGGCAGATACAGCTCTAAATACTGGCCTTCGCCGAATGTTTCCCTGAAGCCGAAGCTGAGCAGCCCTTTGTATTTTTTTCCGCCTAACGCGGCGCGAACCATATAAACTCCATGATCTATGTCTAAGTTAACATTATTTAAGTCAGCGGTATTAAAACCGATAAATCTCCCGGTGTTGCTTCCCGCGGCAGTCAGAGCGGAAAACGTCGGCAGCTGTAAATCCCCTTCCTTAGTCACAAAATAAAAAGCGACTAACAAAACAACTACCGCCATAATTTGAATGCCGCTTAATACGTTGCCGTTGATAAAATAATCCAATGCGACTCCGGAGAGAGGCCAGAATAATTCTCCGATGGTAGTTAAAGACGCGGAAACAAATCGCAAACCCCAATAATAAATAAGAAAAAAAATCGCTCCCCCGGAAAGCAGGCCGATCGCCGATAGCGCTTGCCAATGCAAAAAAGAAATGTTGCCTATTTCATGGAAATATCCGCCAGCGCACACTAATGGAATAGCAAATAAAAATGTTCCGCCGTAGCGCAGGGCGGCGGTTGACTTATAATCAAGGTGGTTTAAGAGCCGCTTGCCGAAAACGGTTGAAGAAGCGTAGGCCAGGGCCGCGATAACCGCGAAAAAAGCCGCCTTATTAACAATGTTCATGCTGATTAAATCGCGGAAACTAATTCCTTCCTCGCCGAAGGACAGGAAATAAGCGGCGATTGTCGCCACTACGGCCCAAGGATAAAATTTCTTCGGCATTCTTTCTTTGAGAAAAATATTCGCCAGAACAATGACAAAGAAAGGCTGCAGCTTCTGCAGGACTATAACCGCCGCCAAAGCGGAGTTTTCTTCAACCGCCAGGAAATAAGCTTTGGTCAACACGAAATTTCCCAGCAATCCGCCAAAAACGCATATAATAACGAGCGACGTCCAGTCTTTAGCCGTTAAATTCTTTATTCTTTTCCATCCAATATATATAAAAGGCGCTAAAAATACGAATCCAATAAGATGCTCTAAAAAAACCACTAAAACTATCGGCACTCCGGTTAATGCCGGCCGAAATAATATTCCATCCAAACTGGCTAAAAAAGAGGCCGCGATTATTGCCGCCAAACCGTATATTTTTTTTTGCTCCGCCGACTTTCCCCTAAGATTGCACATATTATTTCATGCTCTTTATGTCTTCTCTGATCTGCTTTTTTAATTCCTCCCCGTCTTTGAATTTTTTTACATTCCTTATTTTTTTCATAATTTCCACTTCAATCGAGCTGCCGGACAAATCTCCCAAAAAATCCTTGACGTACAACTCCAGCGAGGGCTTAGAATCAAACGTCTCCCGATAGCCGAAATGCAATAATCCTTTATAACTGCTTCCGTTAAAAATGGCTCTCGCCAAATAAACCCCATGTTCAATATCTAAATCATTCTTTTCCAAATTAATAGTGGCAAAACCTAAACGGTTGCCTATTCCCCGCCCCGAAATTACCGCCGCCTGAAAATTTTTTATTCCTCCGTTGTTGCCCTCTTTGGTCACAAAATAAATCGCCAACAGAAGAATAATGCTGGCAATAATTTGCAGAGGCGTCAAAACATTTTTATTAATAAAATAATCCATAATCACGGCGGAAAATGGCCAAAATAATTCGCAGATAGTGGCGGTTGAAGCGGAAACGCGCTTTAAACCGAAATAATAAATGAATAAGGCGACCGCGCCGGAGGAAAATACAATTAAAGCGAACAAATTCCATTGCTTTGCAGTAATCTCATTAATCTGCAATATATCTTTGGTAAATAAAATCAGGATGAACGCCAATATTGAAGTAATACCAAACCGCAGGGCCGCGGCCGATTTAAAATCAATATGATTAACCAGTCGCTTGCCGAAAACCGTAGAAGAGCCGAAAGCAAAAGCGGCGATAAAAGCAAACAAGGCGGCTTGGTTGTTTAAAATTATGTTAAAAGAGACGCCCTGATTGCCAAAAGCCAATACATAGGCGGCAGTAATAGCTAGCCCTGCCCAGCTATAAAATTTAAGCGATAACTTTTCTTTCAGCAGTAACGCGGCCATTGATAAAGCGAAAACCGGTTGTAATTTCTGCAAAATAACTACGGTGGCAAAAGTTGTTTCTCCGCCGAAAGCGGCGAAGAATGCCTTGGTTATCATTAATGTTCCCAGAAGACCGCCGAATATGGAAACCCAAAAAACAGCCGCCCAGTCTTTGCGGGTTAAATTTTTAATCCGTTGCCAGCCAAAAAAAATAAACGGTGATAATATTAAAAATCCTAAGGCATGCTCGATAAAAACTACCAGCGCGGCCGGCAGGGCGTATAAGCTTGGCCGGATAAACGTCCCGTCCAAACTCCATAAAAAAGCCGCCAGCATAATAGCGATGGCTCCTAAATACATGTTCTTTTGTGTGTTTATTTTCATACTTGCGTTGATTGTCATTTCTGCTATTTATGTCATTCCCGCGAAAGCGGGAATCTCGGCGATAAAAATTAGAGATTCCCGCTTTCGCGGGAATGATAATGTATTGGCGGGAATAACAACTATAAAATGATATCGCGTCATCTTATAATAATTTTGGAACTAGATCAATGAGTGCAATTGCCGCAAAACTTCCGGCAACAGCGGAGAAACGAATTCCCCGAAATAGAAGAGAAATTTGGCCATACTTGATTCTACCAACATTTTATCAAAGGCAAAGCCAAGGGAGTAGCGGCTGAAGAAATAAACGGCGATGCCTAAAAATACGCCGGCGCTTAAAAAGCCAAGGAAAGCTCCGGCCAAGCGGTTAATCAAGCTGAAAAAGGGAATAATATTTATAAAGCCGATAAAGCGGTCGATAACAACGACAACAAGCGACACCAATTTTTTAGTGACAGCCAAGATTAACAGGAAGCTGATGGCGCGGCCGATATTTTCATAACCTAAATACAGCGACTGCGTCCATTCGTAAAAAGTAATAAAATAATATCCCGCTACCCAAATGCCAATTAAGACGCCGAAAAAATCACCGGCCATCCTGATAATACCCTTCATAAAGCCATAAACCGCGGCCGATAAAATAAGCACTGCCAAAATCGCGTCCAGCAGGCCGATACTCCCGATTGTTGAAAAAATTCCTCCTATATTCATATATGTATGAATTTTACCACGAAAACTATATTCTCGGAAACAACGATTCGCCTTTCTTAATCTGTTTGGCGCTGAATTGCTTAATGATTTTTTCCGCTGTTTCCGGCATAAATGGCTGCAGCAACTCGGCTACGTTTAAAATATCCTGCGCGATCGGCTCTAATATTTTTTTCTTGGCATCAATTTCCTTTATTTCCCACGGTTTTGCGCTGCTTAACTTCTCGTCGTTCTGGCGCAGTTTGCCCCACAAAATTTTTAAAGCCTCGTCAATTCTCAAATTCTGCATTGCTTTGCCAAATTCTTTTTTTAACGCCTGATCATTTCCGCTTTTAATGTTAACTTTAATGCTATCCTTCTCTAATATATTACTGACACGAGCGATTAAGTTCCCCAGCCCATTTGCTAAGTCGGCATTATATTTCTCATCAAATTTCTGCCAGCCAATATCGCCGTCGCTGCCAAAAACAGTGGCGCTCATTAGCAAGTAGCGGGATGCGTCTATGCCGTATTTTTTAACCAAATCCTGCGGCGCTATTACGTTGCCGAGAGACTTGCTCATTTTCTGCCCGTCCGCTAGAAAGAAGCCGTGAATGAATAATTCTTTAGAGGTCGGCAAATCCAAAGATAAAAGCATTGCTTGCCAAATAGTGGCGTGCACGCGTAGAATATCCTTGCTCATTAACTGCGTTTCGGCCGGCCACATTTTAGGGCATTTATCCTTCGGGCCCTTCCAGCCCAAGCCGGTTAAATAATTTAAAAATGCGTCCGCCCAGACATAAGAAGTATGACTGGCGTCCCAAGGCAGGGGAACTCCCCAGGCCAAATTCTTGCGGGAGAAAGAAACATCCTGTAATCCCTCCTTTTCAATAAAGCTAACCATTTCATTCTTTTTCCCCTCGGGCCTAATTTTTAATTCATCGCTTTTTACTTTAGCTAAAAGTTTATCCTGATACTTTGACATCTTGAATAAATAAGTTTCCTCGCTCATCTGCTCCGGTTCGGTTTTATGGTCCGGGCACTTGCCGTCTATCAGGTCTTTTTCGTTTTTAAACTGCTCGCATCCGCGGCAATAAAGCCCTTTATAACTGCCTTTATAAATGTCCCCTTTATCATACATATACCGCAGGGCTTTCTGCACCGCCGCCATATGCTTTTCATCAGTGGTGCGAATAAAATTGTCATTAGAAATATTAAGCGCCCGCCAAGCTTTTACAAATTCTTCCGCCACTTCATCAACAAAAACCTGCAGCTCCTTTTTTTCTTCCTTTGCTTTCTCCGCTATTTTCGCGCCGTGCTCATCGGTACCGGTCAAAAAGAAAGTCGGCTCGCCCAAAATATCGCGATGGTAGCGCGCCAGCACGTCCGCCGCGATGGTAGTATAAGTATGGCCGATGTGCGGCTGAGCGTTGACGTAATATATTGGAGTGGTAATATAAAATTTATTTTTCATTTTGTTTGAATAATTTATTATATCTAAATCCGTTCTTGATCATGCGCTCCATATTTTGCCAAATATATTTATAATTATAAATTTCATCTTCACATATCCACTTAAATTCTGTGTGTTCAAAGCTTAATTTTATATCATCTTTTTCGTTTTTGATTAAATTGGCAATGCCACAAAATGGCGTACCGTTTTGTGTGCGCCAAATCTCGTGATCCACAATGCCTAAAATGGCAAAATCGTTAAAACCAATTTCTTCTTTTATTTCCCGCTTAAAAGCTTTTTCCGCCATTTCGCCTTTATCCAATCTGCCGCCTGGCAAATCCCAAATATCTATTTGGTCGGCTAATTTAACGATTAAAACTTTATTATCTCTGATTAAAATCCCTTTTTGACCTATTTGAAAATATTCAAATTCTTTATCCATAAAACAAAAAAATTAAAGCTTTTTATGCTTTAACTTTACTTTTTTTACTAATATTTGTCAATAAAATTAAACAACCGGTTTTAAATCCAAGTGTTTTTCAATGTGGGTAATACGCGTTTCAAAACGGTCGTGCGCTGCCAGATTAGAGGTTTGTTCTGTTTTAATTTCTTGGTATTCTTTGGTTACTTTATCCACCGCAGTCAATATTTTATCAATATCTTCTTTAGTAGCCATCGTTTCCTTTATTTCCTTAACATCCTCCTGTGTCTTCAACAAACTAATAATAACTTTATTAACTTGATTATCCAATTGCTTTAATTCTACTTTGGTAGCCATTTCCTCGCGAATCGCTTTGATGTCGTCTTTGGTGGCGTAGTTTTTTAAATCATCCTTGGTGGCAAAATTCTTTAAATCGTCCTTAGTAGCCAAATTATTAAATTGTTCTTGAGTAATTCCCATATGCTAAAATTATATCACAAGCTAAATTATCTGCCAATTTACAACTTTCTCACAATTCCCATCTCCGCATCTACCTCAACCTTATCCCCGTCGCGCAGAACCTGGGTGGCAATGTCAGTGCCGATTATGCAGGGAATTTTAAACTCGCGGGAGATAACTGCCGCGTGGGCGGTAATGCCGCCCTTGTCAGTTACGATAGCCGAGGCTTTTTTCATCGCCGGAATCAAGTTGGGATTAGTGGCGGGGGAGACTAAAATGTTTCCCTGCTCCATCTTACTCATGTCAGCGGCGGTAAAAATTAATTTAGCTATGCCGCGCGCTTTGCCCGGATAAGCGACTTGCCCGCTGATTTCCTCTGCTTCAATTTTCTTAGTTGCCCGCGCTTTGGCTTTAACAATCTTTTTCGCTTCAGCGCCGGTGTAAATTTTTACGCCGGAAGCGGGGAAGAGCAAGACGGAATATTTTATCCGCTCGTTCAGTTCGCGCTCCTGACACTTTCCTCGGACTAAAACCGCTTTCATTTCAGCAGGCAAAATATGTTTGACTTGGATAGGGGAGAGTAACAGCCGTTTTCCTATCTCCCGAATCAATTTATCCGCGTGGTAATAAGATTTATATAAAGCGTCCTTGCGGTAATCTTTTAAGTGCATCAGCTCGCGCGCCAATTTAAAAAGAAAGGCGTATTGTTTATCCTGCCCCAGCCCGATCTCTTTAACATACTTCCCCTGCAGTTTTTTAACGCGCTCTTTCTCCTGTGAAATCTCCCGCAGGCGTTTGGCAATGAAAAAATTTTGCTTGATCAAACCGCGAATCTGGTCAAGATATGATTCCAAACTTTGCGCTGGCCCGTCATAATCAAAAGTAATCCAGCAGTAATTCTTTCGGTGCGCCAAAATTTTTTTATAAAGAGCAGGGAAGCGGCGGGGAAGTCGCGCTAAAATAATTTCCGGTTTCTTCTTAAATAATTCTTTTGCCTGTTTATTTTTCTGTGCCTCGCCAACTATTTTAAGCAGGCTGATTTCTTCTTTAATCCGGTTAGACTCTTTTAATGGCGTAATTAAAACGCTTAAGTACTCCCCCACCTTGCTTTTTAACTTATCCACAGGTAACATTTTATTTAAATATTTCTCTAATGCTTTAGTAAGATAACTCTCCTGCCCCTCTAAAACATTCGGCAGCCAGGCATAGGCGTACATTTCTATATATTCTTTCCGGTACTGTTCATACAACCGGCACAATTCCCTATTCGTCTTTTTAGTTAAGTCTGCCTTAAAAATTTTATTATAAGTAAAAATGGTTAGCCGGTCAGATGCCGGAATAATTTTTTTTGCCCGCTCCCAGGCCCAATCAGGATCTTTCATCGCTTTATTAAAAATCTTCTCCGACACTAAGTTGTGCTTTTCTTTCTCAACGGCAAAGCGGTTAGTCCGGTTTCCCCACTCCCCCATTTTTTCACCAGAATATTTTACTCCATAATATTTGGGAAAATAATACCACAGCATTTCGCCGAGCATCACGAGCGGCCAGATGCTGACCTGTGAGTTGGTTACGATAAATTGTAATTTTTTTTCTCTCATTTATTTTTAAAATAATAAATCAGCGGCCACTCTACTCCGGGAATTTTTGTGCTTGCTTTCCTGTCTATAATTTTAAAATATCTGGAAATCATTTTCTCAAACACCTGCTCAGGTAAAGCAGAATGAATAACTAATCCCGTATGTTTAATTACATTTTCAACTTTCCATTTATCATTTTTGTTGAGTTGCACTTTCCCGTCTCGCAAAAATTTTTCTAAACGGCTATTAAGCTTATTGAATCTATACTCATTTAGTTCCGGCGTCATTCCTAAAATTAACACGCGGGGATTCTTTTTATTTTTAATAGACTGCCTGAAAAATTTCTCGTATATCTTTAAGTCCCGCTCCCGCGGCGCCGAAGCCCCTTCCCGCCTGGCGCGGGAGAAAGCTAATTTTTTCGTGTCCCAGGGGAACTGATCTTTCTTAGGCATGATGCTTTTTCTTTAAATAATAAGCGGGAAAAATAGCGCGGCAGCTAAAGTGCTCGCCGCATTTCTTAACCGGCAAAATTTTAAAATATTTTTTTAGCATTTTCTCAAAATCGCTTTTTTCGTAAGCGAAAAATTTTTTATGGTCTTTGCCGACTAACTGATAATACTTTTCTAAAAATATCTTTACTTTTTTGTTTTGGCCGTCAAACTGTTTCATCACTTTTTGATAATTAACCGCTGAATCAACTATGCTGGGCGATTTAGTTAAAGTTGAGGCGCCGCTGTCAACGCGAAACAGCAAACTTAAATCTCCAAAATTAATCGCTTCCTTCTTCTGAATTCTATTAAACCAATATTTGACTGTTTTTTTATTCTTTAAACTTTTAATAACTAAGTTGCGCATCAGCACGATGCCGTCCGGCGCCAGCCAGTTTGCCATCCGCTTAATTACAGCCTTGTTGCCCGCGTCGGTTAAAAGATTATTAAGCGCGGCATCCATCATAATAATGTCAAAATATTTTTCCGGCAAAAAAACTTTTTGCCAGTCTTTTATAATTCTGGCCTCATGCCTGATATTAGCCCGTTTCATCAGCTTCGTCATCGCTTCCATCATAGCTTCATTAATATCAACCGACCAGGTGTACAGTTTATTTTTCAACGCTAAATCCCGCAATTCCGGAGTGGCGCCTAGAATTAAAGCATTGCCGATTAAAGCATTGCCGGCTGGCCTTCCCATTTTCTGCCTGATAATCTTATCCCAAATTTTCAGCTGCTCCTTGCATGGCCGGGACGGAGGTTTAACCAGTTTATCATAATTTTTCGCCAGATAACTCCAGCTTTTTTCATTGGACATATCGCTTTTTCCGCAGTTGATAAATAATATTCTGCTTTAGTAAACCCTTTTGATTTTACCATAGAATCAATTTTTTATTCCGCAAAATAATTTAACCGGATAAAATCCGAATTTTTCCGGCACCTCGGCGCTTATTTCCACAGTGGCAAAGTATTTATTAAACAGTTTTAAAAACTGTTTTAGCGGCAGGACAATATGCAATATTACGTTGCGGGCTTTATTTAATTCACCATACTCTTTTTTATTAAACACGCCCTCCCAGTGCATCTCATCCAGCCATTTGAATTCTCTAGCGGCCTCAAAAATTTTTAATTTTTTGTTAAAGCAACCGGGATAAGAATGTAAAAACCGCCAGCGGAAATAGAATTCGCGGGTTTTAATCCTGCGCCGCCGCCAAAGTTCAATGCTTCTGTTAAAATCGCCGAAGTCAGCCCGCCGGTCCGGCAAAACTATATTGCGCAGAATAAAAAATCCGCCCGATTTCATCCAGCCGTGGACGCGTTTAAACATAAATGGGATATCCTTGGCCGCCAGGTTATTAAAAGACACATCACCAATAACAACGTCAAAATTATTTTTAAGCAACGGAACGGCCAGCCAGTTATCAAGCATCACTGTTTCCCCGCTCCTGTCTTTCACCCGCAAAAACGGCTTCATTAAATCCAATATTCTTTTATTCATATCAACCGCGGTAACTTTAAACCCCAGCCGCAGGCCGATGTCCCGAATTTCCGGTGTCGGACCTAAAACCAGCATCCGGGGACTTTTTACCCGCCTGGCGATTGCCGCACAATGCTTTTTATAAAAATTCAGCTCGGCCTTAGACGGCGCCACCGTTCCTTTCCGCCTCGCCATATTCCGAACCGAATTTTTATCATCCCATTCCTTGATTTTATACTGAGAAAAATCTTTATCCATATCTTTTTGCAATATAAAACTTGCTCAAAACCTGATCGCCAGCATCAGTTTTAATTATTTTAAAATGCTTATTTAGCCTGGCTTCAAACCATTTTTCAGAAAAAAGGGTTGCTACTTTCTTGCTGTTTTTATACAGCATTAGTCCGTCAAAACCGCGCTTATCAAGCCGTTTTCCTTTGTACCACTCTTTAAATAAAGCGGCGGTCTTTTTTAATTTATCCGCGTACTGAGCGTAATAAATATTTTTGCGTAATTTTAATCATATTTACTTTAAAATTACTACCTTTTTGGCTATTTGTCAAAGAAAAAAGGGGTTTTGACAATCCTTGCCATAACCCCTTATTATTATTTACAAAGAACCTCCTGTTCTTTTAAAGCGAATTCAATGCTCCGCGAAAAGCTTCAATGTTATCCAACACATTCCCTCGTCCGGAGGAAATGCGAA
Source organism: Candidatus Falkowbacteria bacterium CG10_big_fil_rev_8_21_14_0_10_43_10 (assembly GCA_002773655.1). Lineage (GTDB taxonomy): Bacteria > Patescibacteriota > Patescibacteriia > Patescibacteriales > XYC2-FULL-47-12 > 1-14-0-10-43-10. Next base: position 13,501 of record PFAR01000007.1, read on the forward strand.
CAAGCCCTTCGCAGCCGGCGTGCTGGCGCAGATCTTCTCCTATCCATGGAAAAACGCGCCAATCGCGAGAGCCGAAGCTTACAGCAATATTCCAGCCGTTTCTCCCTGCCGCCAGCGTATTCGCGAGCTCAATTGCCGCTGCTTCTCCGCCGGCTAACTGGAGGTAAAGAACGCCCCCACCCTGGCCGCCGAAGTCCCGCCGGACGATTGCATGCTGCGGATGTTCCTGTAAATCCGGATAAAAAACAGCGGAGACTGCGGGATGTTTTCGACAGGCATAGATCAACGCTAGCGCGTTATCGCAATGAATCTGATAACGCTGGCGCGTGCCGCCGACCACCTTAAGATAGTAATCGGCCGTCGTTGGCAACATAGTGCAGTTACCGAAGAAGCGGGTCGCGCGGATCGATTCCAGATGGTTCTCGGGAGAGCAAATGTAGCCTCCCATGGCGAAATCACCGTCTTGATGATACTTCGTCATCGAGCCCACAATAATCACATTCCCGCTTTCCATAACTTCCGTGGACGGAAACCAGAGCGGAGTGAACGTCGTGTCCACGACCAGCGGGATTCTGTTGTCGGCACAAATTCCGGCCAGCTTCCCGACATCGGCAACCCGCATCTGCCGAGCGTTGCCGAAAGTCTCGGTGAAAACTAGCTTTACAGGACACGGCATTTGTCCCTTGTCAAAAGACTTTTTTTGCCTGGCAATGATGTCGGTGAGTTGACTGGCATCGGTCGGATCGAAAAACATCACACTGATTCGGCCTTGTTCTTCCAGTTCCTGCAGATGTGCCCGGGTGCCCGGATAGACATCTTCCGAGCAGGCGATGGTGCTGCGGTTCTCGGTAAGGGCGAGAATGACCGATATAATCGCCGTCATGCCACGGTTCGTTAGAATCGTCGGGCATTTCAGCATTTTGGTCATCTTCGCTTCCAGCTCCACAAGCGACGGATGGCCGGCTACATAGTGGCCGTCGTCCCAATTCGCGATCATGTTGGCGCAATCCGAAAAATTCCGGACTATCCCATTCCATTGTTTTCTCACCAGAAATCTCCTTTTAGTGATCAGTGTTTTTATGTAAAAACAGCTTGCTTTCGCCAAAAATTCGGCTAAAAAGCATCATATCAATATAGCATAAATTTTTAAAAAAGTCAAATTTATATATGTAAAATATGCTAATATAAAACAAAAAAAGCCCTTGCGGGCATCTGTGTCATCCTAACCATAATGTCATTCCCGCGAAAACGTGAATCCCGTGAAAATATCAACGAGATCCCCGCTTTCGCGGGGATGACAGAAAAAAATAGGGAATGACATTAAAAATAAATTTTAATATTTATCAACCACCTGATCTTTGCGCTCTTTAACATAAGCCGTCCACTGTTCAAAAACTTCCACGAATATCTTAAACGGCGATTCAATAATAAAGTCCAGCAGGAAGATAAATACATTGATTTGGGAAAATGTTTCCGACATCCATTTGCCGGCGCCGACAACCGGCACATAGAAAAAATTGGCGAAGAATGAAAGGAAGTGCTCTTTGTTTTCGGTAACCGAATAAGTCTTGGCGAACCGGCCCAGGCGGATGCCAAAGAAACTGATTAAAGACAAGAAAAAGAGAAAGATAATGATGCTGACTATGTTAAAGTTTATTTCCGCCAGCCCCCAGATAATTATGCCGAAGGTTAAAATGAAAGTTACCGCGTAAAAAAAGCGGAACACCATCATCGTGGCCGCTTTGCGCTTCCGGGGATATTCAATTTTAACCGGGTGGCTCTCCTGCTTTTCTTTAAAAACAATCTGTTCAATGCCGGCCTGGATCTTCGCCGTGTTCTCATCGCCCGGGACCGAGGTCATCATGACAATTAGAAAAAGGAGGAAGGGCGGAAAAAGGACGTTAATCGCCAGCGAATAATAAACCAGCTGATCGCCTAAAAAAAGAATGGCCGGAACCTCTAGAATAAACACCAAAATAATTTTGGTAAGAAAAATATAAATGATGCTGCGGACAGCGCCCCGGCGTAATTTTCCGCGCGACTCTTTATACCGCCGTTCGCAAATTTTTTCTATCAGCCGCTTGAACTGGGGGGCGGAATTTTTCAGTTTATCATAAGTCCCCTGCGGGTTCTCGGCAATCGCTTCCTCCAGAATGGAAAAATAAACGGTGTAGCGGGCGGCGATCTTCTGAATCTGCTTGCGGAAATGATGGTTTAGCTGCTGCTGGACGACATCGCGGAATTCGTTATAATGCTGGGCGGCTAAGGCGATATCCTCGTCGGTCGCATTATTCCATTTTGAATTAAAATACCGGAACAGCATGTATTCCAGCATATAGTCGTCATACTTGAATAACTTGCTGTAAATAGCGATGTAGATTTGAATTTTTTTATCGCGGCTGAACTCTTTGTCATTTCCCTTGTCCAGGATGTTGCTGTTAATAATATCAAACATGTGCGTGCCGATAACCTGGTCTATTTTATGGTCGCCCAGCATCTCCTCAATATTTGTCGCCATCAGATTAATTGTCCATTTTTTAACCCCCTCAACCTCTTTCTTTTCTTTCTTGCCGGCCGCTAAAATCAGCTGGCGCAATTTTACAAAGCGATCAATCACGGCGGCTACCTCGCCTATCTTTTCTTCCAGAACCGCATTATTGGCTAAATATCCGGCTCTGATTAACTCTATTATCAAAGTCTTCGCCATCTCCTGTGGCTCATGAGCGTGCCCGGTCATCAAAAGCCGCCGCAGGATGCGTTCAATGGCGTTTTTGCGCAACAAATGCTCTTCTTTATAGTCCACGGCGTTGCGGATTTTCTCATAAAAAAAAGACATCTTGCTGATGATTTCATTGACTCTTATTTTTGAATTTGATTCATCCTCTTCCCCTTTTTCGCTTTTCTGCCGACTCTGGTATACCGCCCGGAACAGGTCTTTAGCGGAATCAGACAGGGTTATTAAGGCGGTCGCCTCCTTGGCGGTTAAATTTGGATTAGGCATACATTATTGAAAGTTATCTGTGTTCTGTGTTTATCCGTAAATAATCTGTGTTCAGCTGTTTTAAGTCGCGCTTACACAGATAGACACGAATTAATTACGGATTTTTACGGATTACAAATTTTTTATTTTATCCTAGGCAAAAAATCTTTTATCTTCTGTTTAAAGTGGTATAACTTATAAGACACATAGAAAGACAGCCAGGCGGCAATTAGGAAAGCCAGGCCGATAACCAGCCGCAAAACAAAATCCGACCAGACGATTAAAACCGAAAAAACAAGCAGCAAGCTTCCGGCGATTAATAAATTTACGATAAAGCCGTTGAACTGCTTGTCAATCGAGGTAAAAAAATTCTTCATATTTTTAATTAATTGTTAAATTATTAAATTGCTAAAAATCGTTTAACATCGTTGCGCGACAATTTAGCAATTTAACAATATAACACTTATATATAATCTACCATAATTTTTTAACTTCATCAACTAACGATACAACCTAATTTACCTCTTTCCGCCTAATATATAATGATTTTCCTAATTCAATAAAAGCGATGTTGGCCAGCCCCAGAGCGACCAGCAGGCTCCAGTCGAATAACGTCAAGGGAACGGTCTTAAAAATCGCCTGCAGGGCCGGATGATAAAACACAACCGCGAGCAAGGCGGTGCCGATGATAGTGGATAAGAGCAATAGCTTGTTGGAAAATAAATTGACGCGCCAAATATTTTTCCTTAATGACCGGCAGGAATAAACGAAGAAGCGCGAGTCGATCGCCAAAGCGGCGAACATTAACGACCGGGTATGGATTAAGCTGTAACCGGAATACTGGTAAAAATAATAAAACATTCCCAGCAGCATGAAATTAGTCAGAACCCCGATGACAAAAATTAAAAATTTCATTTCGCCGTTTAAGAGCGGCGCGGATCTTGCGATCGGCGGCCGCTTCATAATGTCATTCTCCTTCGGCTCAAAAGCCAGCGCGAAATTTGGCAGGCCGTCCTCGATTAAATTTACCCACAAAATATGGACCGCCAATACCGGCAAAGGCCAGCCTAAAATTATGGCGGCGGAAATCAGGATTATTTCTGAAAAGCTGCCGGACAAAAGGTAAGTTATCACTTTTCTGATATTATCAACAATGCCCCGCCCCTCTTCAATGGCCGCCACGATCACGCTGAAGTCGTCGTTAAGCAAAATTAGATCCGACACTTCTTTGGCGATGGTTGTTCCGCTTCCCAGCGCCACCCCCACATCGGCTTTTTTCAGCGCCGGCGCGTCGTTAATCCCGTCGCCGGTCATCGCCACCACCTTGCCCAGGCTTTGCCAGGCGTTGATGATGCGCAGTTTATGCTCCGGCATTACCCGGGCGTACACGATTATATCCCGCGCTGTTTTATGCAATTGCTTGTCGGTTAATTTTTCCAGATCCTTGCCCTCTAAAATATTGCTGTCTTTTACGCGCAGACCGAGTTCGTTCGCGATCGCCTTCGCGGTCAGCTTATGATCTCCAGTTATGATTACCGTCCGCATGCCCGCCTGCTGGCAGATTTTAATCGCTTGTTTGGCGCCCGCGCGCAAAGGATCTTTTAACGTCACAAATCCTAAAAATTGCAAACCATTAATATCATCCTCATGCAGAGACGCGCCACGGCGCGTCTCTGCGGCGGAATTACGATGCGCCACCGCCAAAACCCGCAACCCTTCGCCGGTCATTTTATTGACCTGCCGGTTCAACTCGGATATTCTGATATTTTTGCACCGTTCAAAAATAACCTCCGGCGCGCCCATTACCAATAATTCCCGCGAGGATTTCCCGGTGGAAAACAGCGCGGCGGAAAATTTTTGCGCCGAACTGAACGGAATCCTGTCAATTTCATTATAATTTTTGCTTAATTTTTCCTTGCTGTAGCCGGCCAGCTCTCCGGCCGCCAACAACGCTTTATCGGTCGGCCGCCCGCGAAAAATTTCCGGGCTTAATTTCCCGTTTATTTTTTCCACGAACGCCTCGGACAATAAGGTAATTATTTTGCGTATTTCATCCTTGTCATCGGCGATAATGTCGCCAACCTCCATCTTTCCCTGCGTCAGCGTGCCAGTCTTGTCCGTGCAGATTACCGAGGTTGAGCCTAATGTCTCGGCGCTAGCAAGCTTCCGCACCAGCCCCTTGCGCTTCAAAATTTTCTGCATCCCGATCGCCAGGATCACGGTAATCGCCATCGGCAGCCCCTCGGGAATGGCCGCCACGGCCACGGCAACGGCGGTGGTGAACATTTCGACGAACTCGCCCCCGGCCGGCCCGTCCGGATGTGAAATTGCCGGCTGGGTGGCTATGCCCTGGATAAAAATAAATACGCAGATTACGACAAACACTCCGCCTAAAACTTTACTGAATTTTCCCAGCCGCTTTTGGTACGGCGTTTCGCTTTCTTCGGTTTCCTTAATTAACTTTGCCACCCGGCCGAATTCGGTATGCCTGGCGACTGCCGTAATTACCATTTGCCCGAAACCGGACTCTATAACCGTTCCCATAAACGCCATATTCACCCGGTCGGCGAAAAAAGTCTCCTTGTCCAGGCTCTCCACCCTTTTTTCCACCGGCGCCCATTCTCCGGTTAAGGCCGCTTCGTTTATCTTTAAATCATTGCTTTCAATAATCCGCCCATCCGCCGGAACCTTGTCGCCCGGCCTTAATATTGTAACGTCCCCAATCGTAATGTGCTCCTGGTTAACTAATTTTTCCTTTCCATCCCGGATGACAATTACCTTGTTAGTAATGATTTTTTTTATCTCCGCCAGCGCGTTGTTGGCTTTAGCTTCTTGGATATAGCCAATGACAGCATTAACTCCAACTGCCAGCCAAATCACAATCGCGTCCGTATAATCGTTTAAAAATAAAGTTACCAGCCCGGCAACGGCCAAAATATAAATCAGCGGACTCTTAAACTGCTCGAGCAATATGAGAATCCGGCTTTTTCGCTTCGCCTCCGGCAGCCTGTTTAATCCGTGTTTTCCCAGCCTTAACTTGGCTTCTTGCTTAGAGAGGCCTTTTATTGATGTTTTCAATTTTTTTAATACTTCTTCAGCTTTAAGTGTGTGGAAGTTCATAATTTTATTATAACATAAAAGCACTCTGCTTTCATAACAGAATGCTTTATTTCCTGTCTGCCCGCTTAAATGCTTTAGCTTTAGGAGGATCGTGGTTGTGCTTCACGCGAAGTTCGCAGATACTTGTCCGCTTTGGATAGACTTTTATTCTTTAATCTTCATCACTGCGGTAGATTCGGACAAAAATATTAATTTAGAACCACCTTCGGCAAGCTTTAAGGTTATAGTCGCTTCATCCCGGCTGATAATTTCTCCGTTTATCCGCGCCATGCCCGCTCCTCCCCTATTTGGGCGAGCCGCACCGGCAGTTCCCCGCCGGGTAGCCATCTCTTCCCTTAATTTCGCCCGCTCCTCTTCGCTCATGTTCTGAAAATTTTCCATATCCGGGCGCTGGCCGGAAAAATTGGAAGTCGGCTGGCTGGTGGCGGGTCGACCGCTGCCATCGTCTTCTTGAATTGGAGGCGCCATAGGTTGGCTGAAATTCTGCCAATCAATAGAACTATCGCCTATAATAACCCGGTTGGCGGAAATGCTATTGTCGCTATTGGCGGTTCCCATTACCATTACCCGCTGGCCTATGGCTAAATCAGCCAAACTCGCCTCAATAAAATTTTCATTGAACCTGTCTTGTCGATCGCCGTCGCCTTGGCTTTGAGTTTCATCCTCTCCACTGTCTTTTTGCCGGCTGGACACCCCCTGGCTATTATTAGCGCAGCCAGCAACCAAGAACAATAAAAGAAGTAAGAAAGCGGCTAAAAAATATTTTTTTGTTTTTCTTTTGTCCATATTTTTATATTATTAATAGATAATAATATATTACTCATACCGAAGAGCCTCTATGGGATTAAGCAACGAGGCCCTGCGGGCAGGATAATATCCGAAAATGATGCCGATGGCTGCGGAGACGCCGAAAGCGAGCAGGACGGAAAAACTGGTGACGGAGGTCGTGGTGCCGCTGAACTTTGTAACCGCCCAAGCCGCCAGCCAGCCGATGATGATGCCGATAATGCCGCCGATGAAAGTCAGCGCTACCGACTCGCCCAAAAACTGCCGGCTGATATCGCCGTTCTTTGCCCCCAGCGCTTTGCGCAGACCGATTTCGCGCGTGCGCTCGGTTACCGTGGTCAGCATCATATTCATAATGCCGATGCCGCCGACCAGAAGCGAAATACCGGCAATAGCGGCCAAAAGCAAAGTTAAAGTATCCGTAATGGAAGTCGCTGTGCTTAAAATATCAGCCTGATTCATAATGCTGAAGTCAGCCTGGAGGGAATCGGTAATTTTATGCCTGGTCAAAAGCAGGCTGGTAATCTGCTCCTGGGCCGGTGTCATTAAATCCGCCGCGCTGATCTGAATATTGATATTGCTGACTGAATTGCTGCCGGTTAAATAGCGCTGGGCGGTGGAGATGGGAATATAAATTAAATCATCGCTTGAGCCGAAGCCGGTACCGCCCTTACTGGCGGTCACGCCGGCGATGGTGAATTCCAAACTCTCAATCCGTATTTTTTGCCCGACGGGGTTTGACCCCTCCCCGAACAAATCATCTCTGGCGGTGGGGCCGATTACCGCTACTTTGGACGCTTTCTGCGCCTGGATATTGTTTATAAAGCTGCCCTGCTCCATCTCAATATTTTTTACCCGCCCGTAAGACTCGTCAACGCCATAAATGCTGGTATTGGTATTGGTGCCCCGGGTCGTCTTTACCTGCTTTCTGGACGAAACCGCGGGCGCCACTTCGGCCGCGTATTCAATTTGGTTATCAATCGCCTCCGCGTCTTCCAGGGTTAAAGTGGTGGCCGAACCCATTCCGCCCCGCACCGACGTACCGACGCCTTTCTGCGAACCGGGCATTACCACGAGGAGATTCGACCCCAGGGACTCGATATTCGATTCAATATTTTTCGCCGCTCCCTGGCCGATTGAAATCATGGTAATAACCGAAGCGATGCCGATCACGATTCCCAAAATCGTTAAAACCGACCGCGACTTATTGGCGGACAGGGCAAAATATGTTTCTTGCAATAAATCCGTAAATAACATAATTATTTTTAAGCGAGTGAGAGAAATAAATCCAGCACCTTGACCGCAGGGTATTAAACCCTGCGGCAAGAATAATGATAGCCCTTCATCCCTGTGGCAGAGACCGCAGGGTATTCGGGCACGGTGCTGGATAAAAGCCCGAAAGGGCTTACATTTCCGAACGAGCGCCAAAAAGAAGCTTTGCTTATTTTTCCTTTAATCCATTATGATTTGAACTTCTACTATCCGAAATAATGCGCCCGTCTTTGATTTCAATAACCCGATCGGCGTGGCCGGCCACGTATTTTTCATGGGTGATTAAAATAATGGTGTGGCCTTTCTTTTTATTCAATTCTTTAAATGTCTCCAGAACAATATCGCCGGTTTTCGAGTCAAGATTGCCGGTCGGTTCGTCGGCCAGGATTAAATCCGGCTCGTTAACCAGGGCCCTCGCAATCGCCACCCGCTGCATTTGCCCGCCGGACAGTTGGTTTGACAAGTGATGCCAGCGTTCTTTTTCCAGCCCGACGGCGTTTAAAGCCTGCTCCGCTTTTTTCCGGCGCTTGTCTCTTGGTGTTTTATAATCATAAATCAAAGGCAGCTGAACATTGCGCAAAACGCCGGCGCGCGACAATAAATTGAAAGACTGAAAAACAAAACCGATTTTTTGGGAACGGATTTCCGCCAGCTGATTTTCAGACAATTCCGAAATATCCTGCTTGTCAAAAAAATATTTGCCGCCAGTGGGGTTATCCAAAGCGCCCAGAATATGCATCAAGGTTGATTTCCCGGAGCCGGACGGACCGATAATCGCCACAAACTCGCCTTTTTTAATTTCAAAAGAAACCTGCTTTAATACTTCAAACTCGGTTTCTCCGGTTTTATATATTTTACTTATATTTTCGCATTTTATCATATTTTTTAACGCAACATCCTCAGCTCTCCGCCAAAGCCCGGCTGCCCATTTTGGCCGGAGGAGGTATTCTGGCTGGCCGCGGCGCTCGCGCCGTTGTTTATCGTCTGCGTTATAATCTCCCCGCCTTCTTCCAATCCTCCGGTAATTTCAATCATGGTATCGCTGGCTGATCCCACAGTAACTGTTTTCCGCTGCGGCTGGCCGTCAACTAAAACTTCCACGTAACTGCCCGCCCCTGAGCTTTTTACCGCCCCGACGGGCGCCAATAGAACATCCTGTTTTGATTCAATAATAATTGAAGCGCTGACGCTCATGCCCGGCTTGACCCGTTCATCCTGGACGTCGAAGGCTATCTTAACGTTATAGCTGACTACTCCCTGGCTGACCGTGCCGATAGCGTCTATTTCCACCACTTCTCCGGTAATGGACAAATCCCCCACCGCGTCGAATTGCAGGGTGGCTTTCTGCCCGGTCTTAATCCGCGCGGCGTCAATTTCGTTTAAGGCAACCTCCGCGATTTTCTGGTTAGTTATGAGCGAGGCGATTACTGTGGCCGAACTGATTGAATCCCCCCTGGCGACGCCGACGTTAACCACCGTCCCGTTAAAGGGAGCGCGGATAAAATAATCGGCGTAACCCTGCTGAGCGTCAGTTAAGCTGTTTTGTTTCTGCCGCACTGATAATTGTTTGCTTTTAATTTCCAGCTCGGTCGCCCCCACTTTTAAATCGGCCAATTTTTTCTCTTTTTCCAGCAGGCTTCTTTCCGCGGCCGCCAATTCCAGGGGATGGTTTTGCGCCATTTCCGCCAGACTGCGGTCAGTTTGCACGATGCTTTCCCTATAATCGTCAATTGAGCGCTGAGCGGAGAGCAGGGTGGAAAAATTGCTGTTCACCTGCGAAATATAAGAGTTCAGGTCGGCCTGGTAGCTTGTTACTACATTATAAATTTTTAAATTTCTGCCGGAGCGGTACTCCACCCAAAAATCAATCAGGTTGGTCGCGCTTTTAATGGAATCAGCCATTGCTTTAACGGTGCCGATAGTATCGGTTAACAAACTTTTAACCGCTTCCCGATCGGCGGAGCGTCCGGTTTTTTTATAATCGTCAAAATTATCGTCATAGCTTTTTTTCGCCGCTTGATAATCTTTTTCAGCGATATTTAAATATTTTTCAAATACCCCGGCATTATCGTAATCATTAACTATATAAAATGAGGAAAGCAGGGCGCTGTTATTCTGCTTATTTCCGAACGGCAACTCGCTTTCTCCGATGCCATAACTGAATAAAATATCATAATTGCCGGTCATAATGTCGGGCAGATCTAAAAAGGCTTCAGCAATGTTGTTGTAAGCGTCTTCATAGGCCTTATTTAAATTATCTTCCGCGCTCTGTTTATTTTTTAAACCATCCTGATAATCATTCGCTTGAGTCATTTTTAATTTAGTTAAAGAATCTTGCGCGTCAGCTAAAGTATTCTCCGCCTGGATAAGGGTATATTCATCAACCGGCGCGAGCAGCTCATCGAGTTCCAGCTTAGATATCGCCAGACTGTCCTGCGCTTCTTTAACTTTCACGGCGGCGGCGCGGCTGTCAATCTGGGCGAGCAACTGGCTTTCCTTGACAGTCTGCCCGTTGCTGGCATTAAGCAGTGTGATATTGCCGGATACCTTCGGCTTGATATCCACCTGGTTCGAGGTGGATACTTGTCCGGTGCCGGAAATTAAAGAAATCAGCATCCCCTTAGCGGCCTTTTGGGTAACATATTTAACGCTCTGTTCCCCGCTGGTTGTCTTTTGGTAGAGAAAATAACCGCCGCCGGCCAGCATTATTATAATAATAACAGCCGGCCAGATAATCTTCCGCGATTTAATCAGTTGAGTTATTTTTTTCATAAATATAAATTTTACCCCTTATATTTAATACGCTTTAAAATAGCAATTTGTTTCAAAATAGCAATTTGTTTCATTTTGCCGTTTAATCGGCTTATGCCTCCGCCAAAACCCCAAATCAGGCCTTGGCATCAATGTTAGAATAATATAATCCATCGCTAAAACTGGCGCGTGACGTGGCAGTGGCTTTAAAAACAACTATTGATAAGCTGTTTAGTTTTGGCGATTAACGCCAATAAAAAATTTTTATTTTAAAAAATAAATGATATACTATCTAATAGTATCGGGGCGGCAAGTATATTCCCGTCAGCGACGCGGTTTTAAATAACATCCCGAAGTATTAAAATTTTTTTATGGCATCACTAACCAAAACCAATAGCCAACCCAGCCATCCTAAAATTATTATCGCCGTTATTTTTGGCATGATTGTTATTTTGCTCTTGGCGGTTAGCTTTATGGCGCTGGTATTGACAAAAATTCCCGCTCCCAAGGGCGGCAACGGTTCAACTTTACTTAAATTTCATGGTCAAAGCGATATTATTATTACTCCCATAACAAATCGCGACCATCGGCGCGGCAGTTTGTCCGCGCCAATCACTATTGTTGAGTTTGTCGATCTGGAATGTCCGGCTTCCAAGGAATTTCATCCGGTAATGAAGC
>PFAR01000053.1:0-147 GCA_002773655.1 Candidatus Falkowbacteria bacterium CG10_big_fil_rev_8_21_14_0_10_43_10
TAAGATTACCGCGATGATGCCGAGAAAGCCGAGAATGACGTTAACCACGTTAGCGGCCATTTCGCGGGGATCGGTATTGCCCAGGCCGGTATTATTGCCGACCGCGTTTTGGGCGTTTCTTGTAACTGCATTATCTCCCTGCCAATA
>PFAR01000053.1:159-5908 GCA_002773655.1 Candidatus Falkowbacteria bacterium CG10_big_fil_rev_8_21_14_0_10_43_10
GTTATCTTCGCTTAAAGCCGATACCTGGCTGGCCAAAGCAAAGCTGAAAATAAGAATCGCGGTTAAAGAGACCAGTCTCTTAACTAAAGTTTTTTTCATACTTTTTTGTTTAAAAATCAATAAAATATATAAGTAAAAAATTATTAAAGTTATTAACAGCTTGTTTTATATATTTTACCACAAAATAACTAAAACGACCAAACGATGCAATCCCCTTGCTCTGCTTTTTTATTCATCGCCCGCTTTGCAAATAGAAATAATAGAAATGCCAAGAGTATGCCAAATTATATACTTTTCTATAAACTTAAATAAAGGAACTAACTTATCAAACAGCCAAAACAGCCTCTGGCTGTGCACTTTCCGCCGCAAAATATTGCCCTCCCAAAACCAGCCTAAAATAGCAAAAACATTAAAATAAAAAATCCACTCTGGCTTAAAACCGGCTTGCGTTAATTTCCGCGCCAACTCCTGTTTGTTATAGCGGCGGTAGTGCAAGACCGCCCGATCAAAAGTATTATACAGCCACCGATGGCAGGGCGCGAGCAAAATCAAGCGGCCGCCCGGCTGGAGTAATTTTTTAAGCTCAGACAGCGCTAACATATCGTCTGGAACATGTTCTAACACATTCAAACAAATGATGCCGTTGAATTTACATTTACCCAAAGCGGCGAAATCGGCTAAATTATTTAAATCTAATTTAATTATTTTAACATTATTGTTGCTGCCGAAATTTTGCCGTAAACACGCTAAATATTCTTTATTAATGTCTGACAAATAAATATTGCTGCCGGAAAAATCGCTTGTGATTCTTTGAGAAAAAATCCCTAATCCGCTGCCCGTTTCCAAAATATCGCCAGCAAGATATGGCTTAATTTTACTGTAGAGCCATTCGTTAAAATTATTAAACTGCCCCGCTATCTCTAAATTTTTTGCTAATTGGTCCATACGCTATAAATATTAAATATTAGGGAATTATAGAAAAAATAACAAGTTCCTTATTTTCATAAACCTTCTCATAATCCTCTTTAAACTCGTCTAAAATTCCATAGAGGCTGGTATTTTTTATGTTTGGAACCACCACTATTTTTGAATCCAATATATTTTTCAAACCTAGCTTAACCGCTTCCATTTCCTGCCTGGGGCTTAACTCCAGACAGGGCCATTCATGCTGGCAATAAACCCCATGATAAGAAATATTAGCCCAGATATAATAAATTTCGTGGTTATATTCATATAAAAATTCCGGCCCAAAGGCGGTTAAATAACGATTATGGCTATTATAAAAAAACATCTGCGGCCACATTGACCAAACCGGATAAAAAACAACTGAATTTTGAGAGGTATTTTTTATCAGCCAGTCATTCGCCTCCTGATAATAAATATCAGCGTCGTTTTGATTGCGCTCTCGCAGCACAGTAAAAACAGCAAACATATTATAACTGGCAAAAACTAAAATTACGCCGTAAATAAAAAATAAAACGAGGCTGGCTTTTATTCTTGTTTGCATAAATTGCCTGGCGATTGTCCAGTCCGAGGAACAGGCTACCTGATAAAAAGTAACAGCGACAAACAAACAGCCAAGAGGCAGCCAATATTCAGTGCCGCGCGGTATTGCTATTGCCACCAAAAACCAAATAAAACTGACTAAAAATAAAGAGAACTGCAAGCGGCTGCTTTTTTTGATCAGGAACATTTCCGCGAACAAAGCGACTGATATAATATAAAATAAAAAAATTATAATATTACTCTCCAAAAAATATCTAAAGCTATGAAGCTGTATCTCCGCGCCGGTATTTAAATTAACACCGCTAATTACAAACCAGCCCGTCCGCCAAAGCACCTCGTACATTGCATACATATAATGCAGCGCCTGCGGATGGATGATAATGCCGACAGTCAATCCCCCTAAAAAAAAGATGAGGGGCCGCAAATTTATTTCCTTAGTTAAGCACCAATCAACTGCTAGAAAAACAACGACTAATAATAAAATAATGGGCGCCAATTCATAAACTAAAGTATATATAATTGAAGTAAAAAACAATAACCAATATTTTCGTTGATAAATGAAATAAAAACAAAGGGGTATTAAAGCAATGGATAAAACAAACGGCCGCTCAAACAGCAGGCGAACGGTAAAGGTAGCGGAAGAAATAAAAAGCAGCCAGGTCCAGACAAACGGATAAAATACTTTTAACTGTTTCAAAATAAAATAAAAAACAGCAAAAACTGAAGCGGCGCAAACCGCGGACCAAATTTTTGCTCCCCAAATAATGCCGCAAAATTTTATGAAGACGGCGACGATAACATGGTAAAGCCACCAAAGGTCTGCCGGGGCCGTGGTAAGGAAATGAAACGGCACCCAAGGCTCCACCAGGGTAAAATTCCCGCTGGCCGCCATTAAGTAGCTGTGTTTAGCGTGGTAATAAGGGTCGTCGGTGCCAAGCAGCCCGGTGTGCATGGCGTGCCAGCCGAAGAAGATGGCGAAAAATAAAAAAAACACGCCCAAATATTTTAAATAATTTTTTTTCATTATTTTCATAAAAAAATAATTTATTATCATTAAGTATAGCTTATTTGCCCCTGCTATAAAACATTGCTTTTTCCCCTTTTTTGTCCTAAAGTAAACTCAGCACCAAAAATATGTTTTATAAACGGCTAAATCTAGTTACTGCTATGCATTTCTTTAACCTCTGACTTCATAAAAAGCCTTCTATATGGTGCTGAATAAATATATCAATTTTAAGCGATTTTATTTTGCTTCTATGCATAAGGAGATAATATCTCATATTAATAAAATTTTAGGAAGAACTTTTAGTATTTTTGAATCCGCGGGAGGGACTTACTGCGTGGGGCCGATTTATGAAAAAGAGCCGCAGATTATATTAAAAATTGATAATAAATCCGGCTCTGGGGACCTATGCGGATTGCAACCTAATACTATCAAAGTTGGAAAATCTTTTGTCCATACTTATAAAATCCCCGCTACGGAAATAGTAAAGCAACGGCAGGTTATTTTAAAAATTTATAACCAGACCGGTTCTGCGCCGGAGGAAATAGCACCTGCCTTAATCTATGATAAGCGAGATCTCTCGATCACGCCGCAAATCGCCCGCCAAATCTTTATCGCCGAAATGGAAGAGGAATTTTTAAAAAACGCTTCGGAAAACAATTCTGACCTGTCTAATTCGGATAGCGGCCCTTATGCCAAGCTGGTTAAATTTTTCCGCGATTCGCCGCGAAAGGCTTTTGATTTTAAACTGACGGCTGAAGATATAATCAACTGGAATCTGGCCTCCCTGGATCCAGCGGCTAAAACTTGGATTAAAAATTATAAAGCTTTAGCGCCGCAGGCAATCGCCGGCATCCGCGAAACCCAGGATGTTAAGCACCTCTGGAATCCCAATTATACCACAAACACCCTGGGCATTCTCTTAACCGCCTGGGCGCTGGCGGAAATAGCCAGCCGGGTGGAAAATAAAAATTTTTCTAATTTAGATTTAGTAACCGGCGGCGAGGTGCGCTATAATACTGAGCTTAGCATTAATTTAGTTTCCCGGCTCTGGGCGGGGCTGGGTATAACTGTCCATCGGCCGAAGAAAAATATTAAAACTACTGTTTGGGCGGCCGCTTTCATAACCGCCATTAAATCCTGGGGGGGCGGCATATACTTTACCGCCTCCCATTCCGGCCGCAACATCTTTTGCGGAAAGTTACTTTCCAGCGACGGCTCCCAGTTTATTGTTGAGCAGGTAATGGACATGATTAATAATATTGAAAAAAAACTGCTTAACGTTTTGGCAACCGGACAACCCTTAACGCTCTATTTTGCCGCTGATGATGATAAAAACATCCGGGAAGACATAGATAATCCGGAGCATGACCAATTTGTTGATTTAATGGGTTATTATGCTGATTATTTGCGCAAGGGTGTCGTTACCGAAAACCTTGTAAAAGACGCGGGGTTAGCGGCCCAAAACGGTTTAAAAATCGGCTACTGTTTAATGCACGGCTGCATGGGGGATAATTTGCCCCACTTGTTTGATAAATTTGGTTTTAACAAAGTAATTGAGTACCATAATTTCCAAAAGGATTCTTATTTTGGCGGCATCGGCGTTGACGATTATAACGAAGTGCTATGGTCGGCCCAGAAATACGCGCCTTTAAAAAATATAGTGGTTGAATACGTAAAAAAATACGTCAAATCTGAAAATTTTGCAGACAAGCCGATCGGCTACAATATTAAAGGCTCTATTAACACAAAAGAATTATGCCGGCTTATCGCCAAAAAATTACCGCCTGATACTCCGCCGGAATTAACTATAAAATTAAAAGTTGACGCTGATAATTATGACAATCGCCTGCTTTTCAGCCAAAAAAAGATGACTTATCTCCCGATAGCCGGGACAAATAAAGTGCTTATCTTCTATGCTGCTAAATTCTTTGACCTTTCCCAGGATTTAAGCTGGCTTGAGGTTTTAAAAACTACCGGTTTTGACTATAGCCTGCGCGATAAACCGGTTGGCTATATAGAAATGACTACCGATCCGGATGGTGACCGGCTGGTTATCTTTCAGGTTGAAGAAAATACGGCAAAAAACAAAAAATTTTTGCAAAATCTGGGAGTTACTTATATGTACATGAGTGAAGAAAAAATATTAGCCGCTTATAGCCCCAATCAATCATTTTTAATGACTATGGACTACCGCCAGCGGCAATTAGTAAAATCGGGCCTCTGGGAAAAATATGGCTGGTTTATTATTACCACTACTCTCTCCGCTTCCAGCTGGCTGGAATGGGCGGCTGGTCAAAGGGACAGAAAATTTTTAATAAAATACAAAGGCAGCAATGACTGGCAAGAAGAGCGGGGCGTTCCGGCTATAAGCGTCCCGGTGGGAATTAAAGAAATAGCTACCATAGAAAGAAAGGTTGAGGCGTTTATTAAAAAAAATGAGGATAATGGCAAAGACGAAGATGTTTTAATCCATGATATCTACGGTAATCATATTAACCTCGGCCGGAAACCGGCCGCGCTGTTCATCGGCGAGCAATCAGGCGCTATGATGTTCGGCGCCGGCGAATTAATCCGTTCGCTTAATGGCGCTCGCGGCTTCATTGCCATGCATGATAAATCAGCCGGCGAAGCTTCTGTGGCCGTGCTGGGATTAATCGCTGAACTTTATAATCAAAAACAATCCTTTCTTTCTAAAGAATTAGCCAGAATATATAAAAAGCATTCTGTTAAAAGAAAAAATGACGTGCTGATAAATAATACTTTGTATGATCCGACAGCGCCGATCCGGGAACAAAAAAAACAAAAGGAGCTCGGGGCGGAAATGCGGGACCGGAATAACGCCTTTTATCTAAGTTTGGCTTTTGCCTTTGCTGATAAAATAATAACGCTTAAAGATGCCAAACAAATTTTGCGGGAAGCATTTCCGGAGCTGGACTTCTCGGATTTAACAAATATTATTTTTGTCGGCGACGGAACTTATTTTGATTTTAAAAGCAAATTCGTTGAAATACGCCCTTCAGGAACGGACGCTAAAATAAGAGGGGCCAGTTGCGGACAGGACAAAGAAGAAATGACAAAATTTTGCGACCTGATGTGCAAATTTGATCCTCAAGCGGCCAATGCTTTAATCAATATTTATAAAAAAAAATTGCCGGCCGAATATCAAAATATTAGCAAAACTCTGGAAAGATTAAGCAAAGATTATAATAAATATTTAAAGAGAGATTTGATATAATA
>PFAR01000023.1:0-541 GCA_002773655.1 Candidatus Falkowbacteria bacterium CG10_big_fil_rev_8_21_14_0_10_43_10
GCGGTTTTTTCGGATTTTTTCCACTTTTCTAAGTGATCTTTAATAGGCTGATCGGCAGCGGCGGCATCTATGCGTTTTAACGTTTTTGCCGCGGTTAAACGCGTCTGCGGGTCTGCGTGCGACAAATATTTTGCGATAAAATCTGCTTCCTTTGCGCCCTGTGAAAAGCCCATCGTGCGAATGCCCGCAGATCGCACGGTCTCATTGGTCGCTGCTTGAGTTTGCGCTTTAATAAATTCAAGCGCAGCAGCGTCGTCATACCAAGCCAAGGCTGAAAGAAGACGGATTTGTTCGTAAGTCTTTTTAGTTCGCCCATACATGGACATGATCACTTTAGGAGCATCGGGCCCTAAGCGTTTCCACCAATCCGGGGTGTCCGTCGGATGTCGCTCTGAGATCTTAAATTGGATAATTTCTTCGAGTTTTTCTTCGGTCATACTGGCTTGGACCGTAGAGCTCAACATACTGATGAGCACGAGCAAAAAAAGCGTCCGCGACGCATAGAATGCAGTATTTTTCATAGACCAAAGTCTACCAGATT
>PFAR01000023.1:551-693 GCA_002773655.1 Candidatus Falkowbacteria bacterium CG10_big_fil_rev_8_21_14_0_10_43_10
CGTTAATAATTTTGGAGGACTGCGGAGTAAAATGAGACCCGTCGCCCGATGTGGTGTTAAAAAACTTACTGCTCCACCACATCACATGATTAAACTGACACTCCACAGCAAAAGGACAAAATACGGCCGCACTTGGATTAGA
>PFAR01000023.1:721-5820 GCA_002773655.1 Candidatus Falkowbacteria bacterium CG10_big_fil_rev_8_21_14_0_10_43_10
AAAAATTAACCGCGGAAAATGTCAGGCTGAAAGTGCTGGAGGATGAAAATAAGGCTTTGCGCGAGCAGATAAATTTTTACTCCCGCCACCAGTACCAAAAGATGGTGGCTAATATTATCAGCCGGAAAGGAACGGGGAAGTCCAGCCAGATTATAATTATCGACAAGGGCGAGTCGGACGGCGTTAAAGCCGGCCAGGCGATTATTGCCGGTAGCGGGATTATAGCGGGAAAGATTTTCTCGGTTGACCGGGAAATGTCGCACGGCTATCTGCTGACTGACGAACGCTGCCAAGTCGCCGCCAGCTTAGTCGGCGAAGATAAGGTTAGCGGAATTGCCAGGGGAGAGCTCGGTCTGACTGTAAAAATGGATTTTATTCCCCAGAAAAAGGCGATCCAGAGTGGAAATATCATTATCACGTCCGGTCTGGAACCGGCCATCCCCAAAGGATTGATTATCGGAGATGTCCAGTCGGTAGAGAAAGAAAACAACAATCTTTTCCAGTCCGCCGTTATTAACCCGTCAGCGAATCTTAGCACCCTGTCAATAGTTTCAATCATCGTTAACTAGATGAATAAATAATAATGCCGCCTAAAATATTAAAATTTTTTTTCTTAGTTATAATTTTTGTTGTCCAGGTTAGTTTTATTTCCGCCCTGCCTTATCCTTTCTTTTATTTTGATTTTATTATTATCAGCATAGTGCTGGCGCTGATACTAAGCGGCCCGGAAAGCTCAATTCTAATTTCTTTGCTGTTCGGCGTTTTGCTGGATATATATTCATTTAATCTTTTCGGCCTGCACGCCGTTTCTCTGCTGGCGGCGGCCGTCATAACCTATTTTTCTTTGATCAAATTTTTTACCAACCGTTCCGCCTACGCTTTTGTTTTTTTAGCATTGATATTTACCCTCAGCTATGAATTTATCAGGGGCGCCGCGATTTTTTTAATTAATTTTGTCACCAAGGGAGAAACTTTGTTTATCGGTGATTATTTAATAAATTTGGGATATAAATTTTTTTTCAACGCCCTGTTTATCTTGATTATATTTCATCTGATTAATTATTTCAGCAAGAAATTAAAACCTTTCTTTATCATCAGGAAGTAGAAGTATATTTGTACGTATCTAAACAATTCGCGATCCTTTAACCCGGTGAAATTGCCATGCAGTATTTCACGGGGTTAATGGTTCGCTAATATGAAGAAGATATATTCAAAAAAATACAGCAAAGCGGCGGCAAACCACTTTGGCATAGGAGAGGGTGTCTTGGCTGATTCAAAACTTTCCGCCGGCTACCGCCTCCGATGGACAGAAGAAGGGTTTATGGGCGAGCGCGAGGCCGAGACCGCCGGAGAGAAAATCGGGCGCAACATATCAATGCGTAAGTTGAAGCTGCTGGCGATCCTGCTCGCGGCCGGTTTTTTATTATTATCTTTGAAAACAGCTTATCTCCAGCTTTATAATGGCGGCTACTATCGGGAGCTGGCCGCTTATAATCAAATCAGGAAACAAAAAATAAAATCGGATCGGGGAATTATTTATGACAGCAACTATAACATCTTGGCTAAAAATTCTCCGGTCTTTTATTTGCAAGTCGTGCCGGCGGATATTCTGGCGAATGAAAACGCCGGGTATGATAAAAAAATAATGACCGAAGCAATAGGGAATATTCTGGGCAAAGAAATCGAGGAAGATCTGGATTATCTGCTTATAAAAAATAAGCGCCAGACCCTGGAATCATACCAGCCGCAGGTGATCGCCGATAATATTGAATATTCAAAAGCCATGCAGCTTTTATTAAGCGTGGAGAGCATGCCCGGAGTTTCCGTTGAAATGCGTTTTAAGAGGGAATATATCCTGCCCAGCCTGTCTCTCTCGCATGCTTTGGGATATACTGGGATAATCACGCCGGAAGAATATGAGGCGTTAAAGCCGAAATATTCCCTTACTGATCATCTCGGCAAGACCGGCCTGGAAAAATCATGGGAGGAGGAGCTGAGAGGGGAATACGGAGAAAAATATATAGAGGTGGACGCTTTAGGCAAAGAAAAAAGGGTGATTAATGAAGCGCCGGAACAGGACGGGCGCAGCCTGGTGCTGGCTATCGACGGCCGCCTGCAACAGAAGCTTGAAGAGGAAGTTGAAGCGCAGTTAAAAGCCGTGAATTTAAAAAAATCATCAGCAGTGATTATAAATCCAAATAATGGGGAGGTTATGGCTCTCGTAAGCCTGCCGGCTTTCAACAGCAATGATTTCGCGGGTAAAATAAGCAGTGAAAAATACCAAGAGTTGGCTAATGATGAAAATATGCCCTTGTTTAACCGGTCAATCAGCGGAGAATTTCCTACCGGTTCTACTTTTAAGCCGGTAGTCGCCGCCGCCGCTTTGCAGGAAAATATTATAAACGAAAATACTGCCATTAACAGCGTCGGCGGCATCGGAGTAAAGAGCTGGTTTTTCCCTGATTGGAAAGCCGGCGGGCATGGAACAACTGATGTCAGAAAAGCCTTGGCCTGGTCGGTAAACACCTTTTTTTATTATATTGGCGGGGGAACGCTTCAGTATAGTAATGGCATTGAAGAGTACGTTGGCGGCTTAGGAGTGAAAAAAATAACCGATTATGCCCGTCTTTTCGGGCTGGGCAAGCCGCTGGGCATTGATTTGCCGGGCGAGGCAAGCGGTTTTTTGCCTTCTAAAGAATGGAAGGATGAGGCGAAACAGGAGCCCTGGTATATCGGCGATACTTACCATTTGGCCATCGGGCAGGGCGATATCAGCGCCACGCCCTTGCAGGTAGCGGCCTATACCATGTTTTTCGCCAACGGCGGCGCGCTTTACCGGCCGCATCTGGTAAAAGAGCTGCTTGACCAGCATGACAATCTAGTTAGAAAGATAGAGCCGGAAATACTGCGCCACGATTTTATTGACGCGAAAAATATTAAAACAGTGCGGCAAGGTCTGCGCGACTGCGTTGTTTACGGCAGCTGCCAGAGCTTGCAAAGCGTTTCCGTGCCAATGGCGGGCAAGACCGGAACCGCCCAGTGGTCCAGTACGGAGAAAACGCATTCCTGGTTTACCGGCTGGGCGCCCTACGAAAATCCGGAGCTGGTAATTACGGTTTTAGTGGAAGGGGGAGGCGAGTCGACTGACGCAGCCGTGCCTATAGCCAAGAGAGTTTTAGAATGGTACTTCAGCCAGCCATATTAATTTGTGCCGAGGACTCGGGATTCGTCCGCCCAAGGCGGATCCGCCTTGGGCGGATATTTCGCAGGAGTATTTGACTTTAATATTGTTTTCAGCTAATTTTAACATACAAATATTTTTCCAAAGGAGGTTTGATATGGAAAATCAAGGATTCCTGACAACAATAACAAAAGACAAGAAAAAATGGACCTTTCCCAATCTCTTGACTGTCACGCGAATGATGGTCTTCGCACCTTTAATTCTTTATCTGATGCTGGACGATAAAATGGCGCAAGCTGGCTACCTTTACGTTATCGCGGCCATAACAGACTGGCTGGACGGGAAAATCGCCCGCGGATGGAAGCAGCAATCAGAAACCGGGGAGCTCCTTGACCCTATTGCCGATAAGCTCCTTGTCCTTTTGCCTCTGATTGTTCTTATCCAGCACGGCGTTTGGTGGTGGCTTGTCGCCTTGATTTTTATCCGGGAGATAGGCGTTACCTTGG
Source organism: Candidatus Falkowbacteria bacterium CG10_big_fil_rev_8_21_14_0_10_43_10 (assembly GCA_002773655.1). Classification (GTDB taxonomy): domain Bacteria; phylum Patescibacteriota; class Patescibacteriia; order Patescibacteriales; family XYC2-FULL-47-12; genus 1-14-0-10-43-10. The sequence goes on from PFAR01000023.1 coordinate 4,409, forward strand.
GAAGAATGTATATTAACGGAAAACCGGAATTAAAGCCAGCCGCCAAGGTAACATATCTGGGGAAACTGAAGGCGACTTTCCAGTATGCCGCCATAATTTTAGTTATTTTTGGATTTTCATATCCAAACGCCATTATGTCGGTCGCCGCTTTTTTTACAGTCTGGAGCGGCATTGATTATTTAATTATATTTTGGCGGCTGTTTAAAAAAGTCGCTTTCAGCTCCTAATAAACTCGGAGCTTTTTTTATTGACATTTATCCTTCGGCGGCAAAAAAAGCCCAGTTTTTTATTTAGTTATTAGCACTCTTGACACAGGAGTGCTAATGTTATAATATGTCATTACATTCGCCTCGCTTGAATAGTATGGATATCAGACAACAAAAATTATTAAAAATTATTATCAAAGAATACATTAAAACCGCTGAACCAATCAGCTCCGGTTTGTTGGTGCAAAAATTCAGACTGCCGTACAGTCCGGCGACGGTGCGCGCTGAATTGGTAAAACTGGAAGAGGAAGGATATATCCATCAGCCGCATACGTCAGCCGGACGGGTGCCGACGGAAAAAGCCTATCAGTTTTATGTAGAAAATTTTTTATCCGCCAAAAAACAGGAAATGCGGATTGAGCCCGAAAAAAATAACGAAGATTTTTTGAAACAAACGGCTAAGACCCTTGCGGCCAAATCGGGCTTGGCGGTTTTTTGGGCGGTTGACCACCATAATTTATATTATACCGGCATTGCCAATCTGTTGTCCCAGCCGGAGTTTATGGAAGCCCCTCAAATCCTTAATATTTCCCGAATCATTGACGACATTGAAGACATTATCGTCGGCATGTATTCCGGCCTTACCAACAAGCCGCAAATTTTTATCGGCCGCAAAAATCCGTTCGGCGCGATTTGCGGCAGTGTCGTGGTAAAATACGAAAAAAACGGCGAGCGCGGCATGTTCGGCATTGTTGGGCCGATGCGGATGGATTATGAACAGTGTTTGGGGCTGGTGGAATATATTAAGAATAATCTTAAATAAAATTTCTAATTTTTAATTTCTAATTTTTAAACAATGACCAAATTAATAAATTTTTAAACACGGTGGCGTGTCATGTTTGAAAATTAAAAATTATAAAATTAAAAATTCATTCTATGGATACTAAAGAAGAAACAAAAGACGAAAATAAAGAAGAACAAGATAAGACTAACGAGGTCGTTCAAGATTTGGAGTACAAATGGAAGCGCGCGCTCGCGGATTACCAGAATTTGCAAAAGGAAACCGCCAAAGAAAAAGCGGAATTCGTTAAATTCGCCAATAGCGCGCTCTTGATGGAAATTTTGCCGGTGTATGAAAATTTAAGAACTTCATTGGCGCATGCTGATGAAAATAATCACGACGCTTGGTTAAAAGGCATTAAGCAT
>PFAR01000023.1:5831-8267 GCA_002773655.1 Candidatus Falkowbacteria bacterium CG10_big_fil_rev_8_21_14_0_10_43_10
AACTGAAGATGAAAAGCAGATTAATAAAATAGCGAAAGTGATGAAGATAGGGTATAAGCTGTACGGGAAAGTGATACAGGCGGCGAAAGTTGTTGTTTACAGTTTTAAATAAAAAATATGCCCCAATCATTTTATAAGCTATATTATCATATAGTTTGGGGAACAAAATACAGAGAGAAAACTATAACGCCGAAAATAGAAAAATTGTTAAAAGAGTATATTCCCGCGAAAGTTAAGGCAAATGGCGGAACATTTATGGCCATAAATATGACCGCCGACCATCTGCATTTGCTGATAAGCATTCCGCCCAAAATAAGCGTGTCGGAGTTCGTGCACAAGATAAAAGGGAGTTCTTCGCATTTTATTAATATTAATTCGGATTTAAAAACATTCTATTGGCAAAACGGCTATGGCGCGCATAGCTTATCGGCCAAAGGAATTCCGTTTGTAATTAAATATATTGTTAATCAAAAGCAAAAACACGCGAGTGATCATTTAGTTGATGTTTTGGAGAATATGCCGGTTGAGGGGGGAGAGGAGGGATAAAGCTTTTCCCCTTTAGCCCAGCGATAAATCGCAGGGCTAAAACAAAACCCAATAAATTGGGTTTAGGATTATGGTAATCCCGATTTATCGGGATTGATATTGAGCCCTGGCATTTATGCCTGGGCGGGGAATATAGAGCGAAAAATACAATAATATCGGGCAATAAATTTTCAAGATAGAGACCAATAAATTAAAATCAGGATGCGACCCAACTCCGCTAGCCCGGCCATAAATGGCGGGGCTAGAAAATAAACCCGCTTAAGCGGGTTTCCATACCTAGCCCTGTGATTTATCAGTATAAAAGGGTTATATATAGAAGAACGTCATAATTATTTAAACAACGCCCGATAATAAATTATCGGGCTAATAACAAAACCCGCCCCCCCCGGTTATTTGATGGGGTAAAAAAAGCGGGTTTAATACCGAGCCTTTGCTAGCCTAGCAATAAATTGCAAGGCTAGAAATAAAACCCGCTTAAGCGGGTTTGGGCTTGGAGCCCGGCGATTTATCGCTGGGCGGGTAAACATAATATGAAAAATTGGAATTTAAAATTGAAAATATGGATAATGATCAAAGTCAAATATTTATATTTATTATTTTAATATTATTGGTATAGTTTTGTTATCTTTTATTCCTGTAATAGGTGTATTATATTTTAATAAAAATTTGACTAAAGAGAACAATGATTTAAAAAAGAAACATGATTTTAGTAAAGGTAATTTTTGGGAATTAAAGCAACGTATTATAAATTCAATGGAAGAAGGTAAAACATATATAGAACATACAAAAGTTATTATTGAGTTGGGAAAGAAATTTGCTAAAGAAGAGAAAGATTTAAATAACTTATTAGACAAAGAAAGAGGAACTTTACATAAAATATTTAATGAATATTTTTCAGATTTAATTACATGGTTATTTATTTTAGGAATTATAGGCATATTATTTTCATTTATCCCTTGGAAATAATTAAAAATTAATAAATTTGATAAATTAATAAATAAAAAAATATGTCAAAAATTTTAGGAATCGATCTCGGCACCACCAATTCCGCCATGGCCATCATTGAAGGCGGCCAGCCAAAAATTATTGAAAACAAAGAAGGGGCGAGAACAACCCCGTCTATTGTCGCGATTTCCAAAACCGGCGAACGCTTAATCGGCCAAATCGCCAAACGGCAAGCGGTTACTAATCATGAAAATACGATTACGGCGGTTAAGCGTTTAATCGGCCGAAAGTTTTCCGACTCGGAAGTCCAGCGCGACATCAAAGTTTATCCGTATAAAATGACGCAATCCGGTGAGGGTGTTAAAGTTCTGATGCAAAGCAAGGAGTACAGCCCGCAGGAAATTTCCGCGATGATTTTACAAAAATTAAAAGCCGACGCCGAAGAAAAATTAGGTGAAAAAATAACCGAAGCCATTATTACCGTACCGGCGTATTTTGACGATTCACAAAGGCAGGCGACCAAAGACGCCGGACGCATCGCGGGTTTGGATGTAAAACGGATAATTAACGAACCGACCGCGGCCGCTTTAGCTTACGGTTTTGACAAGAAAAAAGGACAGCAAATAGTCGTTTATGATTTGGGCGGCGGCACTTTTGACGTATCGGTACTGGATATTGGCGACGACACGGTAGAGGTAAAAGCGACGAACGGCAATACGCACTTGGGCGGCGAAGATTTTGACAAACGGATTATTGATTATATTGTAGCTGACTTTAAAAAAGAGCAGGGTATTGATTTGTCTAAAGATACTTTAGCTTTACAGCGCATTAAAGAAGCGGCGGAAAAAGCGAAAATTGAATTATCCACTACGGCGGAATCGGAAATCAACCAGCCGTTTATCACCTCCGGCGCGGACGGGCCGAAACATTTGGTAATGAAAATAA
>PFAR01000009.1:0-5810 GCA_002773655.1 Candidatus Falkowbacteria bacterium CG10_big_fil_rev_8_21_14_0_10_43_10
GAGTCCAAATTAGTTTTCAAGATTTTCGTCAAAAAAAGTTCGAACATCAATCAAAAAACACCGCCAGAAAGGGTTCTCCGCTCATCTCGCTGCGCGAGTGAGCGGACCCGCTCCGGCGCGTAGCGCCATGAGCGGGAAATCCCACCTCCTCCGCCAAAACATAAAAAAGACGCGGGCTTAACCTCCCGCGCCTTTTTTAGAAATAGAGTTTTAAGTATCTAAATTTTTTTTAATTTTTTAATTAATTCTTCCGCCCGGTCAGGCTCGGGATGTTCTTTCACTAAAAAGAAGACTACAGTGTGGAGAGCGGTCCAGTTATAGTAAGTTTTTATTCTTTTGTCCAGATCGCCATCAAGCTTTAATTTAGCCGCTTTTAAATATTCCTCTAAAAAGATTTTTTTTATTTCCTCAACCTCCTCTTTTTTTTCAAAATGGCGGCTGCACATATAATCAAGCTGCTGGAGAAAAGAACCGAGATCGCGGGCGAAGTCCGCCAGGCACATGTCGGTAAAGTCAATCACGCCGATTTTATTCTCTGATATCTTTATCACATTTTCCGGGTGGGCGTCGCCGTGAATCAGCCAGCGCCGGTTGGTTTTTTTTAAAATTTTTTTTTCCTGTTCGTTAAGTATGCTAAATATGTTCTTCACGTCTTCGTAATAATTGCCTTGCCGCTCCTTAATACTGCTAAGCCAGTGCTTCGCTCCGGGGACGGTCGTTTCCATCAGACTATTTTTTTTATTAAAATTTCTCGCACCCGAGATATTTAATTTGTGCAGTTTAGCGAACCAGCGCGCAGACAATTTAGTTATTTTTTTAACGTCATCCAGTTTTTTCTCCCTGATAAAATGATATAAATTTTTTCCCTTTAAGCCGCGGTAGAAAATCCCTTTAAAACGCTGGGAATAAAACAAAGGGTGGGGAATAGTCAAATTTCCTTTAGAAAAACCGCGCGACCAAAGGAACCGCAAGGCGTCATATATATTTCGGCGCTGTTCGTGGGAGTGAGCGGAGCAATAAAGAAAAAGTTTTTTTGTTTTATCGTTTTTTGTCAAAAAATAAGTATCATATTCCACCACAACATGATAAGACCTCTCCCAAATAAAATTTTTGATGCCGTGAATTTTTATTTTTTTAATATTTAAAAATTCCCGGTATGAAGGCAACACTCTTTTTTTCAGGTAACCGATGACGAATTTTTCATCGTAAAGCTGGTTAATGTCATTCATATGTTCAAATTATTTTGTACGGATTTATAAATTTGCTAAACCAAGTATTCGCATTTATTTGAGTTAATGTAAGTATTGTGCGACAAACTTGTGTTAAAGGATTGCAAACCGCTTAGAAGCCTGCAACGATGCTTCTACTTACGTTTCCAGTAATATTTCCAATGTTTTTTCCAAATTAATTTTTTAATTTTTAAATATAATTTTTCCGCTTTAATTTTAGTAGCGCGGGTAGCCGCGTCATCCAGTGTTCTGATAGATCGGATTAACTCGTTAAGCCCCCGCTCAATTTCATCAGGGCTCCAGGAAAAGGTGCTCATTAAGTTTTTAAAGTTATGCCCCGACGCCCACCAAAAGGTGCAGCTGGCCAGCCCCCTCCTCAGGTGCCAATATGCCCATTGGTATTGGGGATCTCCCTGGTGCCGGTCAACTGTTTCCCATGCCAAATTAGCCAGCTTCCAAAGCTTCATTTGTATTTTGTTTTTTTCATTATGCCACAGGACGTAAGGCCGCCGGCGGTTTAATTCTTTAGCGTTTGATTCCCAGGATGAAGCCATTATTTTTATCGCTCTTTCCGGCGGATTATTTTTTATGTATTCGGAAATTGTGGCTGTTTCCACGTTGGGATTTTTTAATAATTTTTCCAGATGGCCGGAAATGTCATTATGGTGCAGGCCGTAAAGTTCGGCGTCAGTGGCGGTGATAATGGCTGTTTTTTTTTCCGCCGGTCCTATTTTTGCCAGCAACTGGGGCACGTAGCTTTTTGAGTATTCCCTTTGCCGGAAAATAACCGCTAAACCGCTGTTGCTGTCAGTATATATTTTGCGGCAGTCTAGTTTATCCAGTTCGCCCGCTCCCGCTATTTCATCTAAAATAATCCATTCATATCCCAGTTCTTTTATTATTTTAGCTATTTCAGCGGAATAGGCCATTTCCGGCAGAAAGAATCCTTTTAATTTAGCGCCGGGAAAATATTTTTTTATTAACTCCTCCTGAAGCTTGACTTGCCTTTCCGTTTCCTCCCGCGGAATTAAAGGAAGGATGGGGTGGTAGGCGGCGGTGCCGACCAACTCAACTTGTTTCCGCTCTATTAATTTTTTTATATCATCAAGAAGCTCTTGCCGGCTGAATTCCTCCAGTTTTTCAAGCAAACATCCGCTGATGCTAAGCGTGAATTTTATCTCTCTGTTTTTTAGCAAAGCTTTAATCAGACGGGTGTAACTTCTGTCTATCGCTCCCATTATTATTCCTTTGTCCAAAGTGGCCGGCTGGTATAAATGAAGAAAATTAATCCACAACATATCTTAAAATTTTTAATTATTTTTCCTTTATATTTATTGCTGTCCGGTATAGGTCTATATACTTTTTTGCCGGAATTTCCCAGGAATTGGATTCCCGCATGTCGCGCCTTACTAATTCTTTCCATCTTCTTTTATTTTTAAAAATTTCAACGGCTCTCACTATAGCGCCATATAACTCGTAGCCGTTAAAAATATTAAAGACAAATCCAGTCCCGTTTTTTTCCGCCGGATCGTAGTCTGTCACTGTGTCATACAACCCTCCGACGCGGTGCACTATTGGAACGCAGCCATACCGCATCGCGCTCATCTGATTAAGGCCGCAGGGCTCGTGGTGCGAGGGCAGAAGAAATATATCTCCTCCGGCATAAGTTAAAGTTTCATATTTTTGGTTTTCTTCGTGAGAGGGAATAACCGCCAGTTTATCAGGGTATTTTTTAGAAAATTTTTGCAGCTCTGTTATATATTTTTTATCGCCGGCGCCGATTACTATAAACTGCAGATTGAGCGCTAAAATATGCTCCATAATGTTTAAAATCAAGGTAAATCCCTTTTGGTAAACAATGCGGGAGGTCATTATAATTATTGGAATATTGGGGTCAGCCGGCAGATTAAATTTTTTTTGCAAAATTTTTTTATTGTCTCTTTTCCCGGCAGGAGCGTTTTTATAATTGAAATTTTTGTGCAATCCCGGATCGGTCGCCGGATTTAGTTCATTGTAGTCGATGCCGTTCACGATTCCATATAATTTATGCTGCCTGTTTTTTAAAATGCGCTGCAGATCCTGCCCGAATTTTTTCGTTAAGATTTCTTCAGCATAATGTTCTGATACCGCGTTAATAATGTCGGCGTTCATGATCGCCCGCTTGGCGAAGTTTATATATTTAATATCAAGGCTGTCAAGATGCGGCAGTTTAGTCTTGCCATAGTCTTTATGATCAGACGGGACTTCCCACCAATTCATTCCCATTTGAAAAACAAGGTTATGGATAGTATAAATTGTTTTTGTTTCCCCTAATTTTTTGGCGTAGTGAAATTTAGTTTTAATGTAATAGGGGATGAGCCCGGTATGCCAGTCATGGCAATGGATAATATCGGGCTTTAAATCAAGCATGGATATTAAGCGCAGAACGCCCGCGTTAAAAACCATAAACCGGGAGTTCTCGCGAGAGGAGCCGTATAATGATTTGCGCTTGGAAAAATATTTTGTATTTTCAATAAAATAAACAGGCAGGCCCTGCATCAGATATCCCCGATAGATGTTAATATTAACTATGTCTTCGCTGTTGACGTGCAGTTTAATATTTTGTTCAATCAGCTCAATTCCTTGCTTTTCTTTATCTATTATTTGCCCGTACATTGGAGTAATAACACAGACATCATAGCCCAGCCTTTTCTGCGCCTTAGGCAGGCTGCGAGCGACATCAGCCAGTCCGCCGGTTTTAGAGAACGGGTCAACTTCACTGGCAATATGGATGATTTTGAGAGGTTTCATAAATTATTTAACACGAATGTTTCAAATTATACATGAATACGCGCGAATTAAAACATTAGTAAAATAATTCGAAATATTCGTGTGTAATTCGTGTACATTCGTGTTATACATAATTGGCGCAACAGATGGCTACGGCGAGCGCGTCCGCCGCGTCATCCGGCATGGGAATCTCTTTCATATTTAATAATAGCTTTACCATTCTTTGCACCTGCATTTTTTCCGCTCGGCCGTAAGCGCTGACCGCCTGTTTAACTTCCAGAGGGGTATATTCAAAAGCCGGCAGGTTATTTTGGCAGATAGTCAGCATCACAACTCCGCGGGCTTCCCCGACCGTTAACGCGGTTTTTACGTTGCTGCAGAAGAATAATTTTTCCACCGCCACCGCCTCTGGCTTAAACTTCTTTATTAATTTAGCGAGTTCAGCGTTGATTTGTTTTAATCTTTGCCCATGCGGCCGTCCGGCCGGAGTCTTAATGCATCCATAGCCGATCAGCTTCAGTTGGTTATTTTCTTTTTTTATGACTCCAAAGCCGGTAGCGGCGATTCCGGGATCAATACCTAAAAAAATTTTTTTTTGGTTGCTATTTATCATAGCATAGGCACCAAATTCCAAAGAAATTATAAATATTAAATTCTAAATCATAAAGCTATTTTTGAAATTTATAGTTTAGAATTTAAAATTTCTTTGGAATTTAGAATTTAAAGTTTGGAATTTTATAAGGTTACGTCTGTGTAATAATTGCTGACATCTTCATTTTCCTCCAGCGCTTCAATAAACTGTTCGACTTTTTCCTTATCTTCATCTCCTAATTTTTTTTCATCTTTGGCAATATATTCAATTTCCGCCGATTCAGTTTTTATATTTTTGTCGTCAAGAAGCTTTTTAATGTTTTTTAAATTTTCAATATTTGTTAAAACAGCCAGGCCCTCTTCCTTCGGCAAAATATCGTCAGCGCCAGCCTCAATTAATTCCAGTTCCAGTTCGTCATGGCTGATATTTTGCAAGTTTTCCGCGGCAATCCTGATAACTCCCAGACGGTTAAAATTCCAGGAAACGCTGTTGCTGGCCCCTAAAGCCCCCCCATGCTTGGCAAGGAGATGGCGGATTTCCGCGCCCGCCCGGTTTTTATTATCAGTCAGCACTTCTATAATAAAACCGGCCTTGGCCGGCCCGAAGCCTTCATAAGTAAGCTCTTCGACCGTGGCGCCGCCCAATTCCCCGGTGCCGCGTTTAACAGCGCGTTCGACATTTTCTTTCGGCATATTGAAAGAGCGGGCTTTTTCAATCGCCATGCGCAGGGAGAAATTTAATTCGGGATCTCCGCCTTTGCGGGCGGCGATTGTAATATTATTGCCCAGCTTGGTAAAAATAGAACTGCGCTTGGCGTCGATTACCGCCTTATGCCTTTTTGTCGTAGCCCATTTTGAATGTCCCGACATAAATTAATTACTTAGTAAAAAAGCAACTTAATTATGTTGCTTATTACTGTTATTGTATAATATTATGCAATAAAAATCAAGCTGTTTTTAAATATCGCCTGTGTTATAATAAACCTAGCGCTTTTTCTCAAAGCTTTACCCCGCGCCTTAATAATAGCGGGGTGCGAGGTTTAATATCTCGCAAGAAGGTGCTGGGTAAAATTATGCAAAGAGAGATAATAAGCAGTTTAACCCATCTAGTCGGAGCGCTATTATCAATAGCGGGTCTGGTTTTATCCAGCACCGTGCCCGAATACCCTGCGGTCTCTGCCGCAGGGATGAAGGGCTATCATCATTCTTGCCGCAGGGTTT
>PFAR01000009.1:5857-5999 GCA_002773655.1 Candidatus Falkowbacteria bacterium CG10_big_fil_rev_8_21_14_0_10_43_10
TTTGTTCGGAGCCAGCTTGATTTTAGTTTACTGCTCCAGCACTTTTTACCATATTATGCCAAAGGAAACCAGGCGGAAAGAAATTTTGCGGCGGGTTGACCATGCCATGATTTACTTTTTAATCGCCGGAACCTATACTCCG
>PFAR01000009.1:6041-8649 GCA_002773655.1 Candidatus Falkowbacteria bacterium CG10_big_fil_rev_8_21_14_0_10_43_10
TTCGGTATTATTTGGGGGCTGGCAATAATCGGCGTGATTTGGAAACTGGCAAACTGGCGCATGCCGTCCTGGCTGTCCAACATAATTTACTTATTATTGGGCTGGCTGATCGCCATAGCCGTTATTCCGCTCTTGCACGCCATCAGCTTAACCGGATTCCTCTGGCTTTTGGGCGGCGGACTAAGTTATAGCGTCGGCGTGATATTTTTTGGCTTGGGCGCGAAGTTGCCGGAGAAAAAATGGTTCGGCATGCATGAAGTTTTCCATTTGTTCGTGATGCTGGGCAGTTTCTGCCATTGGTGGATGATGTTTTGGTATATCGTTTAATTTTGTGCAAAAGATTGACTTTTCATGGTATAATGCTAATATAGAGCGTTAGTTGTATTTTCTAATGTTTAAAAATTTTGATTTAGAATTTATTTAAAAATTATAAAATTAAAAATTATTAGTTACTTTATGTCTAAAAAAACCCTCACAATTAGCATTATTTTTATTATCATCCTCGCCTTAATCGGGGGAGGAGTGGTTTGGTATTTAAAAACACAGAAACAGGGACCGGCTAATCCGGCGGTGACGGAAAATAAGCCAGCAGCGCAGAATGAAAATGAGCAGGAGCAAAATAATGGCAATCAGCTGCAAGGACAGGTGGCGACGAGTACGGAAAATATTGCGACATCAACCATGGAACAATTTGATATGAGTAATTGGAAAGTATGTCAAAATAAAAAATTTGGCATTCAATTTAAATATCCGGATAGCTGGGGGGAATGTAAAGACGGTGGCGATTTTTTGTTGATGAAAACTGACTATAAACCGTATGATGTTTATTTGAGAGTGGATATTGAGAAAAATAATAAAGAATACACTTACAGTTTTAAAGAAAGAAGAAACGGCTTTGGATATACACAAATTAAAAATGGGGAGATTTTTGAAGATGCCTGTGGCGGTCCTTTTGCTTGTAACGGCGCAATATTGAAAAATAATATTTTCGGTCTTTGGTGGAATATAGAAAGCAACCAGCCCATCCCTAAAGATTTAGGTAAAATATGGGTACCTGAACATAATATAACCGATGAAATGATATGGAATATTTTAAAGACAATAGAAATAATAAAGTGAAACAAAAGTTAAAATAAAAAAGAAGGTTTTGTTTTATTCTTTACACTCGTTCTTTAACAACTGAATATGCTGAAATTCTGAAACGAAATGAAGCGGAAGAAAATGACAAGAGAAAATGGCAAGAGAGGATTAAAAGCGATATTATCGCTATAACCAACCAAAAGGAGAAAAAACCGTGAAAAGAATGGCGAGAGTAGTGATTATTATCGGATTACTAATTGGGGCGCAGATACATAACGCGCTGTCGTCGGAAATCAAATTGAGTGTTGATTGGATTCCGCAGGTTGACACCACTATCGGCATGGGTAATTGGGATGACACAATGAACTGCGGACCAACCGCACTGGTAATGGTCGCTTCATATCTGAGAGGTTTTGCCGCTGAAAAGTACCAAGTTAAGGAGCTAGATGATTGGTTGCTGGCTAATAGTTTAATTTCAGCGCTCAATGGTTATAATTTAACTAAACCTGATGGTACAAATCAAGCTGATCTCAGAGCGGCCGCATCGTACTACTACGGACTTTGGAACACAAAGTATCGTTCCATCGCAGATTTTAGCATAGATGTAATCATTAATGCCATTGTGTATTCATTGCAGTGTAATCGTCCTGCTATCATTGTTAACCGGATAGAAATGAAACCTGACGGAGCGCTTCATTTTATGGTCGTAACCGGGTTTAAAGACGGGAATAATGACGGTCAATATAACAATGACCAATATGATTTGGTCTATGTTAATGACCCTGGGCAAAGCAACGAATTTGATTTTCAAGACGCAAACGGAAAAGTTAACAAAGGAGGCATTACCAGCTACCCCATCTCCCAATTTAGAGCAGTTGTGCGTGGAGCATTGATTTTCAACCCCGCCTACCAGCTCGGCGAATATTCCGACGGCTGGCATGTTGAACCAAACCAGTGTCCGTCTACATTCGTCCCATTTTCCCAGCCATTTGTGGATTGCTATCTCAACAGCGGGGGATTGGAGCGATTAAAGCCGACTAATCCGCCAGGACTCGGATACCCCGCTGGAGCCGTATTCATGCGCAACGGATTTTACACGCACGATTTTATCGGCGGTGATATTGCTAATATATCCATTGTGCTGAATCCGCATGTCTATAACATGGCTCACGGCTATCTCGGAGTATGTTATCCCATCCAAGGCCAGTTGCGCGATTATTGGATTGCCTATAACCCCGGCGCTCCAGTAACCAACGAATATTTTAAGTGGAAAGACGGAGTGAAGTATTCGGTGCAGTGGTTTGAGCCAAGTGATAACAGTTATGTCGGCATTACCTATAATAACAACAACGGCACATTCCATACCGCCGCTGAGCTCGGCTTCCCGCAAGAAAACTTTAATCAGCACCGCGACCGCAACATTGGTTACGAAAGCGACGGCTGGGGGATAGGCGGAGCTGGTGAAGAACCCGCCCCCACCTATGCCTCTCCTCCCGTGGTAACTATCATTGACCCGGGCACCGGCTAC
>PFAR01000043.1 GCA_002773655.1 Candidatus Falkowbacteria bacterium CG10_big_fil_rev_8_21_14_0_10_43_10
AAATAATTAAAAATAAAATTTGTTAATTACAGAAAAGTGTTAGGCGTTAGCCGTAAAAAGAAAAGCATATTTCATATAACGTATCGGAATATCTATAGTTTTTCGGAGCTCCAGCCGCCGCAGGCGGCGTAGGCGGAGAAAAATTAGGGCGCAGGGCTGGCGCAATACATTAATTCAATTTAATAAATCGCGCCAGCCCGGAGCTAGATATTCCGTGTTATCGAACAGTTTTTCAGACGCCCGAGATTTTGTTTGTTGCCGTAGTCCCGACAAACGATAGTGCGGTCGGGATTAAAGATAACCCTGTTATCTTTAGGCAACAAATATAAAATCTCGGAAGCTGAAGCGGCTGAAAAATTTTCGATAACAAGTTATATCTAAACTTGTTTATTTTTTATTTAAAATAAGGTAAAATTATTATATAAATTTTAATTCAATGAGGAGGTATGAATAAAAGCCCTTACTATCCTAGTCAGGATCCGGTTTTAAAAATGCGGCAGGAGATGAAACTTCGTAATTTTAGCCCGAAAATAATCAAGTCCTATTCTTATTATATAACCAATATACTGCAATTTGCAAACAAGGGCGCGAGCGGCGTAACTTCCCAGAATATCAGGGATTATTTAGAGACGCTGGTTAATATTAACTCCTCCGCCTCAACCGTAAACTGCGCTTATAGCGCTCTGAAATTCTATTTTGAGAAAATATTGCGGAGAAAGTTTTTTATAAATTTGCCTAGGGCGAAAAAAGAGAAGAAACTGCCGGTTGTTTTGTCTAAAGAAGAAGTAAAAAAAATAATTGACGCGGTTAATAATCCGAAGCATAAGTGCATCCTGCAGCTGCTTTACGGCTGCGGGTTGCGGATAAGCGAAGTTATAAAGATAAAGATGGAGGATGTTGATTGCGGGCGTAAAATGTTATATGTTAAAAAAGGCAAGGGAAACAAGGACCGTTGCACAATTCTGCCGGAAAAACTGGTAAAAGTCATGGAGCAACAGAAAACATTAAAAAATCCTAAAGATTATTTATTTACCGGTTATGACCGGAAAAGCCCGCTTAGCACAATGAGCGTTAATAAAATTGTGAAACAAGCGGCGGCTAAGGCGGAGATAGGAAAGAATGTATCGGCTCACAGCTTGCGGCACTCCTTTGCCACGCATTTATTAGAGAACGGAGTTAGTATAAGATATATTCAAGAACTATTGGGGCATGCGCGGCTGGAAACAACTCAAATCTATACAAAAGTAAGTAATGCAAATTTTAAAAATATAACTAATCCTTTAGATAACTTAAATTTATGAAAATCCTAGTATCGGGCTCATTGGCCTATGACAAAATAATGAACTTTCCGGGATATTTTAAGGATAATATCCTGCCGGAAAGAATCCATAGCTTAAGCGTCAGCTTTTTAATAGAGAGGCTGGAGGAAAATTTCGGCGGGACGGCCGGAAACATCGCTTATAATTTAGCCTGTTTGGGAGAGGAGCCGGTAATTTTAGCGGCCGCCGGAAACGATTTTGAAAATTATAAGGAATGGCTGGAACAGCGCGGCGTTAATACCGGGCAGATTAAGATTATCGGCGAAGAGCGGACGGCTTTCGCCAATATCGTTACAGACCAGGCCGATAACCAGATCAGCGCCTTTTATCCGGGCGCGATGAAGAATTCCTGCGAAGCCGACCCGGAGATAGCGGTGGCCGACGCGCTGGCGATTATCGCCCCCGGGCATGTTGGAGACATGATAACGCTCGCAAAATTATACCGGGAAAAAAACGTGCCGTTTATTTTCGACCCGGGCCAGCAGATTCCGACCTTGAGCGCGGAAGATTTGCGCTTAGGCATAAAAGGTGCTAAAGTCTTCATATCCAACGATTACGAATTGAGCTTGACCATGAAAAAAACCGGCTGGAAGGAGGAGGATATTTTAAAGAATACGGAGATATTGATTACGACCTTGGGGGAAAAGGGATCGCAGATTAAAACCAAAGACACCGGCTACAGCATTCCGGCGGCTAAGCCGGAGAATATTTCCGACCCGACTGGCGCCGGCGACGCTTACCGGGCCGGATTTATTAAAGGATTAGTGGAGGGCTGGCCGCTGGAAATTTGCGGGCGCTTTGCCGGAGTAGTCGCCTGTTATACGGTAGAAAAATACGGGACGCAGACGCATCAGCTTACTTTTGAGGCGGCGCGGGAAAGGTACGCGAAGAATTTTGGAGAGGAACTACCAATATAATAATCCAAATCTACAAATTACATCCAAATACCACAAATAATTAATTATTCAAATTAATTTGATTTGTAGCTATTTGAAGCATTTGAATTTAATTTGTAGATTTGGATTATATTTTTATTATAAAGTTAACGGAAAAAATTATGAATTACGACATTAAGGATATAAACCTCGCCGAACAAGGCAGGAAGAGAATTGAATGGGCGGATAATGACATGCCGGTTTTACGGCAGGTTAGAAAACAATTTGAGCAAGAAAAACCATTAGCTGGTTTAAAAATGTCGGCCTGTTTGCACGTTACCTGCGAGACCGCTAATTTAGTGCGGACATTGAAGGCTGGCGGCGCCGATGTGGTTTTGTGCGCTTCTAATCCTTTATCAACGCAGGACGACGTGGCGGCCAGCTTAGTTAAGGATTATGAAATTCCCGTTTTCGCTATCAAAGGAGAAAATAGGGATACATTTTTTAAGCATATCATATCAGCTATTAAGCATCAGCCGAACATCACCATGGACGATGGGGCGGATTTGATTTCCACTATCCATAAAAATTATCCGGAGCTGTGCGGCCGGGTAATCGGCAGTATGGAAGAGACCACTACCGGCGTGATCCGCCTGCGGGCGATGGCCAATGACAAAGCTTTAAAAATTCCGGTAGTGGCGGTTAACGACGCCAAGACTAAAAATTTATTTGACAACCGCTACGGCACCGGACAGTCCACTTTAGACGGGATTATCAGGGCGACTGACATGCTAATCGCCGGAAAAACCGCAGTGGTCGCCGGTTACGGCTGGTGCGGGCGCGGATTTGCGGCGCGGGCTCGGGGCATGGGCGCTAAAGTTGTAGTTACCGAAGTTGACCAGATAAAAGCATTGGAAGCGGCGATGGACGGTTTTCAGGTGATGCCGATGATTGAAGCGGCCAAGATAGGGGATTTGTTCTGCACCTTGACCGGCGATATCCATGTGATAGACAGGCAGCATTTTGCCGTGATGAAAAATGGGGCAGTAATCTGCAACTCCGGCCATTTTGACGTGGAAATTAACATTAAGGCGTTAGAAGCGATGGCCGATAACGTTAAAAAAAATGTTCGTAATTTTGTCGATGAATATAATATAAACGGCCGCAAAATTTATCTGTTGGCGGAGGGGCGTTTGGTAAACCTGTCCGCGGCCGAGGGCCATCCGGCGTCAGTCATGGATATGAGCTTTTCCACTCAGGCCTTAGCCAGCCATTGGGTGGCGGCTAATAAAGGGAAGCTTGAACCGAAAGTTTACGGCATCAGCCCGCGGATCGAAGAGTACGTGGCCAGATTAAAATTAAAATCAATGGGCATGAAGATAGACGAATTAACCGATGAGCAAAAAAAATATTTAACGAGTTGGGAGGAAGGAACGTAAACAAGTAACAAGTAACAAGTAACAAGCCTGCCTGCCGGTAGGCAGGTAACAAACGACGACGAATGACGACGAATGACGAACAATGCCAAATAGATCCTTCGCCTGCGGGCTCAGGATGACAAAATAAAATGACGAACGACAAATACAAAAAAGCGGCTCTAGCGGACCGCTTTTGGTTTGTGTTACTTATAAATAGTAGCGGGTATATTTATTTTTGCACGGATTGGTTGAACAAATTTCCATCCATTTTTCTTTTGGATTCATAATCGTTGAAGCGATAGTTGAACCCCAGAAAGTATGTTTTATCGGGTGGCTGCAAATTTTAGCTTCATGGTCGGTTAATATTTTTTTCAGAGCGGCTAAATTATAATCTTTTTCTTGTTTTAAAATTTCAGCTGCTCTTTTATACCGGCGAATTGATTCTTGGCTGGTGTTTGTTTTATTTTGGTCGCCGGATAAAATAGGATGGTTAGTATGAATTAAAATTTTTTTATTGGAAAAAATTTCATGATGCCCGAAATAATCTTCCACATCTAGGATGCGCGAATTTTTCCAGCCGTAAATAGTATTGCCGCAGATGCTGCTGTCAGCCAGATCCGAATTAACGGCTTGCCGCATATTTTTACTCGCTAAAATAGCCCGAAACTGAAATTTTATCGGCACGCCGTAATGAAACCGTCTGGCGCTTAGCGAATTGGCCGTAAAACATAAACCGCGGGAATTCAGGCCGCAGCTGGAGCCGGGCAGAGAGCCGATGTAATTTAAGCTAAGGGAGCGATGCTTTCCCATTTCGCAGTTTAAAATATAGAGCCCGTTATTCCGGTAGGAATTAAGCCAATCCTCGTTATGGCCGACTAAAACCGCATCTTTGGTTTTTAGCGCTACGCTGGTGCATTTCGGGACATTTAAGTCGATTAATTCTTCCTCGCACATCAAAACCATTAATTCTTCAAATTTTACATCCGCCCCGCGGCTAAGCGCTTGCGCTTCAATAACCAGTTCGGGAAAATGTTTTTCGGTCGCCGGCAAAAATTTTAAAGCCATTTCGGCCAGGTCGGTAAAATTTTTCGTCCGCATTTTCTGGTAAAGTTTTTTGTTGGCGGAGAGGCGTTTTTTTATCCGGTCTTTTAATTTTACCCCAATTTTAAAGCCAAGCTCATAGTTATTTTTGGCTGTAATTTTTAGGTAAGGAATATTTTCCATAAGTTAAAATTTATAGATGAAAATAGTTTCCAAATTTTTAACAATCTTCTTTCCCAGATTGACAATTCAAACACTCCACCCGGCTATCAGGTGCTGCTGCCATCATGCTTATATTGCCGCCGCTAAAGGCTATGGCGGGCGGAGGCGGAAGGGGTGGGATTCGAACCCACGGGACCTTTTCAGGCCCAACGGTTTTCAAGACCGTCACATTCGACCGCTCTGTCACCCTTCCCATGTTTACTATCGCGGGCAAGACCGGTGCATTCGACCCCGGGGCTCTGCCACGCCTCCGAACTATTTTTGTTTTTTTTCTCCTTGTGTTATAATATATATAATTATAGCATAAGTCAATACTTTTAAACATTTAAAATTA
>PFAR01000051.1 GCA_002773655.1 Candidatus Falkowbacteria bacterium CG10_big_fil_rev_8_21_14_0_10_43_10
CTTTTTTAAAGCCTCCAGCAAAATGAGCCGCTCTTTTTCCAGGGCGATGTTTAGCTGCTCTTTGTCGATTGACACCTCCTGGCCCGGTTCGGGCGAATTTTCTTTAGCCATCGCTTCGCGCAATTTACTTTCAATTTCAGCCATCATTTTTTCAACATCCGGCTCTTCATAAACTAGCGGGTATAAAACCGGCGCTAATTTTTCCACCTCCTGCTCCGGATTTAAGACATCTTTGGGCACGACATAAACTAAGGCGAATTCTTTATTGGCGGCCAGCGGATACAACCCTGATTTCTCCTGTTGGGTGCGGACGAATATTCTTCCCCGGCTGGGCATAATTTCTTTTTCCACGCCGTGCTGGCGCATGGCTTTGGCGGAATACAGATCATAATCAAGCACCTGAATATTAAACAGCCTTGCCAATATCCCTCCGGCAAATAAAAAAATAATCGCCATTAAAATTTTAATGCGATTATCCAAAATTGTGTATTTTTTCTTTTTGTTGCCTGACCAAATCATATTTTGACATATAACGCGTAACGCATAACGCGTAACGCTAAAAAGTCGTTACGTGTTATATGTTATGAGTTATGAGCTACGTGATTAAATTATCTCATAGCTACGCTTTCTTTCTTTGCTTCAATATATTCTACTTCTCCTGCCTTTACCATCTCCAGGGCGGCAATCCTTTGGTCAACTGCCATGTATGATTCTAAATTCATCACTTCCAGCTCCAGTTCCTTATTTTGCTTCTCGGTTTCCAGCAGGCTTGTCCTTAATTTATTTATGGAAAATCCCCGGCTGATAAGCTGGTTGCTGAATGCCAAATAACCGGTGCCTAAAACTATAAAGCTTAAAAATAAAATAAAATTAAGCGTCGCTAAATTAAAAAATACAGCCAGCTTTTTTATTGATTTTAAAGCGTCGTGATTATAACTGCCGTCATTTTCACTGATTTCGCTTTCTTCTGATTTTATAATTTGTTCCCCCTCCATAAAAGTAAATTACGATAATTGAACAAAAATTTTACGGGAATTTGACGATAATTACCGTAAAATTACCGTTCAATTATAGTTAAATTATTATAATTTCTCTATACATCTCAATTTCGCGCTCCTCGCCCTAGAATTATTTTGCACCTCATATTCAGATGGCCTGACAACTTTTTTTGTAATAATATTTACTCTCGGTTTGTGGCCACATTGGCATATTGGAATTTCTGGCGGGCAGACACAGCCGGCCGCTTCTCTTCTAAAAAAATTCTTTACTATTCTGTCTTCCAGGGAATGGTACGAAATTACCACCAGCCGCCCTTTAGGGAGCAAGATGTCCACTGCCTGCGGCAATGCTTTTTCTAAATTTTCCAATTCATTATTAGTGGCTATTCGCAACGCCTGGAATGTCCGCGTCGCCGGATGTATTCGGCCATTTTCATAATGCGGCGGCACGCTTTTGACTATGATCTCTGCCAGCTTTTTAGTTGTGTTTACCGGCCTTAATTTTATAATCGCGCTGGCGATTCTGCCCGCATACCTTTCTTCTCCATACTCCCTAATAATTTTTTCCAAATCTTCCTGTTTCCACTTATTTACGATATTCTCTGCGTCTACGCTGTTTCTTACTTCAAACTTCTTACTTCGCACTTCCCCGGCCACGCCCAGCGCAACGGGGCCGGCATAATTCATGTCTAGCGGCGCATCCAGTCTAAAAGAAAATCCCCGGCTCCGGTCTTCAAGTTGAGCTGAAGATAAGCCAAGGTCAAAAACAACGCCAGCGACTTTCTCCACACCGGCTTCTTTAACAATTTTTTGCAAATTTTTAAAGTTGTCATTTATTAAAATGGTATTTAGTATATTATATTTAGCATTCAGTATTTCAGCATTTTTAATCGCCAGTTTGTCCGCGTCAATCGCGATTATTTTTCCTTTTTCGCCGACGAGTTTGGCGATTTCGCGCGCATATCCGCCTCCGCCCAAAGTGCAGTCTACAACTATTTGATCTGGTTTTAAATTTAAATATTCTACCGCCTCCTTAAGCATTACCGGTACATGTACGTATTCCATAATATTGCCATCCCGAGCGCAGCTGAGGGATATGTGTTATATAAAGTCATCCAGCTTATATTCCTCCACTCCTCGCTCATCTCACTACGCTCGTGAGCGAGTCGGTCGGAATGACAAATATTTTTAAAACATCGCTAATAATTCCTCTGTTTTTCCGATAGATGCGACTAGCATAAAACACAGCGGCACAACTACTACGGCCAAAATGAAAACCAAGTTTGGTAAAATGTTTGTTTTTGTTTGCATAATACGCATAATTGTCATTTCGAAGGAATGAAATGACTGAGAAATCTATAATACTGTGCTCAACAAAAAACTATCATAGATTTCTTCTCCCTTCGGTCGTCGAAATGACAAAATTTTATGTTTTATATATTAAGATAATTCTCCCAGCTCCTCGGCAATTCTCGCACTGTTTTTTTCATTAGTCTTGCTGTATTTTCTCCAGCCGTCCTCATCCCAAATTTCAATCCGGCTATAAAGACCCGCCACGATCGCCTTTTTCTTTAAATCGGCGTGCCGGCGGAGATACTCGGGCAGGAGAATCCTTCCTTGCCGGTCAAATTCAGCCTCCATGGCTCCGGCGAGCATAAAACGGGAAAAGGCGCGCGAGTTTGCCTTATTAATGGGCGAAGAGGCAATCTGCCCGGCCAGCTTCTCCCATTCCTCCTTAGAATATAAAAATAGACAATTATCAAGACCGCGGGTTACAACCGCCCCGCTCTTTAATTTGGCCCGGAATTTGGCCGGAACCGCCATCCTCCCCTTATCGTCAATATTATGGGAATATTCGCCAATAAACATTTTGCTGAGTTAAGATGCAAGAGAAACGTGGCTGGGCTCAGACGCATCCAAACTCACCCACGCCCCTTCTACATCTTAGTTTGACAAGAGCAACTTTGGTTAAGGCGGTTGCCACCTCCGGCCGCTGCACAAGTCCTATCCTGTCTTGCGGCCGTTTTTGTTTTATCCCGCAAAATTTTCATTTACGCGGGATTTACTCTAGGCGGGCGCTGATAGTCTTGGCCCGCTTATTATGCGTATGCTGTTAAAGCAACGCGCGGAGTCATTAGAGCTGATTAAGCATGGACATCGCCTCTAATCACTCCTCCGCCTTGTTTTAAAAACTTGCCCCGCCACAAAAGCTTTTAAGGACTTCCTGATTTTAATTTTAATTAATAAGTTAGGTGGAAGCGCTTTAACTTTTGTGGGGTAAGTTTGCAGTTTGCGATAACGCTTTGGGGCTGCTGCCTCCCCCTTCCAAATCCACATGCATAATTTTATGACGTGAAAATGGGAATTTTTATTTGTTCAAAATTCACCACATTTCCCCACTCATCAACACTATGATTTTATAATACTCCACAAATATGCCCTGGTCAACCAACTTTTTATCACTGCTATTTAATTAAAAAACCCGCCTGTTAATAAGACGGATTGTTTTTTATTTTTTGATTGCTTGTGGATTACCGCTAATTCACCCGACTACTGCACATCTTGTCAACAAGTTTTACACTTTTCTAATTATCATAAAAAATTATTATAAAATTTTCGTATATTTATTGTTAAATTATTTTTTAATAGTAATGTTGGGTTCTTGCCCATATTCTGGCTCAACAATATTCTGTTTAGCGCTCCAAGCGCTCCCGATGGAGTGCTTGGAGCGCTTATTTTCTACTTTCTTAATTCTTTTCTCTCCCTCTTTAATCATCTCATCTAAATTATTAAACTCTGTACTTTTTATTCCCACAACCGGAATCTTGAAGCAATATCCCAGCGCGTTCGCGGTTGCGACTCCGATTCTTAAAGCAGTAAAAGGTCCTGGGCCGTTTACTACTACTATTCCTTTTAAGTCCAGAGTTCTGTGGACTTTACCCCGCACCACTTTTCGCGTGCGAAAAGTGGTGCGGGGTATACTTTTTTTTAAAAGCATATCAATAGCCGGTAGGAGCTTCTCCGCCTGTTTATATTTTGCCTTTAAGCTGCGCTTGGCAACGGCTTTGCCATCCTCGCCCAAAGCGACAGTCATTATCTCGGCATTGCTTGTGTCTATATATAAAATCATAAAAAATCCCACATTATTTATTATAAATAAATCCAGCACCTTGACCGCAGGGTATTCGGGCACGGTGCTGGATAAAAGTGCGGGATAATATTTAACGCTATTAATTTAAACTAATTAAGGAAACGGCTGCATATTTAAAACGCCTTTTACCTCTGCCTCGGAAATTATCTTCTTATTCTTCAGCAGATCAACTAAAGTGCAGAGCTTTGAATCCTCTTTGCGCATTAAAACCACTAAATCTCCCTTCAAATCAGAAAGCTTATCATCAAGGTAGTCCTTTGTTACCATTGTAGCTTCTACTTTAGTAATTTTCTGTTCTAATCCTCCGACCTTCTGTTCTAATCCTTGAAAACGCTTTTCTGTATTGGTGGCAAAAGTATTAATCGCTTCTAATATCTCGTTGTTTGTTGCTTCTTGCCCGCTCATAATACTTAAATAATTCTTATTATTTTTATAATAGCAAATATTATATATAGGGTCAAACATTTTTTTACCCTTCGCTTTACATATTTTAGCAAAAGGTATAATATGCCGGCATTGGTTGAAAAAAATACAATTTGAGGGAAAAGGTTCAAAAACAATGAAAAAATCGTTCTTTTTGTGCCTGTCCGCGGCTATTATTATGTCGCTGTTTTCCGGTTGTGCGGTGGTGGAAGTTCATAATCCGCCGCCTGTCTGCCCCGATAGGGAATACAATCAATCTTGGTTCAGGCAGGTTTACTACGATCTGGGCGATTCTAATGCCGATATAAGAAAACTTAAGGCTAAGAATCGCCAGCTGGAGAGCGTTATTCTTGAAATGAAGCTGCAACTTGAACAGTTGCAGAAACAGCAAAAATCGCAATAACATTTACGTTTTTTCATAAACTCTACTCTCTAGTAACTGTCTGGAGAGTTTTTTTATTGCTAAAATTAAACAAAATTACCTTTAAACATTGACGGAATGAATAACCCCACCGCAAGCGGATGGGGTTTCCATCGCGCCAATGAAAGGTTAACTATATTAAAAAAGT
>PFAR01000001.1:0-21837 GCA_002773655.1 Candidatus Falkowbacteria bacterium CG10_big_fil_rev_8_21_14_0_10_43_10
ACTTCAAGCACCATCGTGGCGATTGTGCCCTTATCATTATAGCAGGGAAAAAAAGCGGAAATAGAATATTGTTTTTTATCCAACATACATTATTTAACCAAAAAAATATTATAACCGCTGGTTTGCCGGCTGGAAACTTTTCCTAGTGCTTTGTCAAAAAAATTGGCAACCGCCATTAATAATTTAAATCGCCCTATGGGGCTTATTTTCAACCAGGTGGCGACAGCGCCGCGGACGTTCTGAATTTCCATGGTGGAAAAATCCTTGCTTAGTAACTCCAGCGCGTCTTTGCTAAACCTCCAATAATCATGATAATACCCCGGCTCCGCATGGTAATAATATAAAAAAGGGGTGTAAATAAAACAATACCCCCCCGGCTTTAAAACCCGATGCATTTCTTTAAAAGCCTTGAATGGATTTTCCACGTGTTCTAAAACCGCGATGCAAATAATCGCTTCCTGTGAGTTGTCTGGGAAAGGCAGACTATGAATATCACCAATAATGTCAGGTTGATAATCCGGTACTGGATCCAAAATTTTGTAATCAACTTTTTTCAAATAAGGCAAAATCCAGGCGCGATTTTTATCATACCTATTCCCCCTGTCCTGCAAGACACGCAAACCGCCGCCGATATCAATTACCGACTTTTTCTCCGTAAATATCTTTATGATTTTTTCCTGAAAAAATTCATTCCAGTCTGACATAAAAATAATCTTTTACTATATAAATAATTCCTTCAGCCGATAATAGCTTAAAATTAAATGGTAGCGAATGTAACGCCAAGTATGGCGGACGGGCATAGTTTCTTTAAACCCATACTTATAATACATCTTAATTGATTTATAAAATATATTGGCCGCGCGCAGTAAATTCTTAATGATTGAAATGACTGTCAGCTTGACCGACTTTTTCGATCTGGCGGTTACAAACATTTTTTGGTGCATTAGTGATAGATAATAATTATCTTTTTGCACCGCTACGCGATACGACGGCGTGCAATGGCTGTAACAGGCGCTATTTAAATTAATTATTTTTACATTTTCAGGAATATATAACTGTTCGTGCACTACTTTTGATTTCTTCCAGGCAATTCCGCTCTGCTTATTATACAGCCGCATCACGCTGGCAAAATCATTAAAAGTATATTCTATTATTTTATCGCCCATAACCATTTTTTTGACAGCAAAATAGGCTGTTTTAACGTCCTGGCTGCTGGATATAATTCTGCGGACGTCGTCTACCAATTCCGGCGAAACATATTCATCTGAATCCAGCAAGAATGTCCAGTCATGCTTTAAGAGAGTGTCCGTCTTAATCCTGATTTCGGTAAAATTCTTAATGCGCACATTTTTTTCATCAGTATTATATTGTTTATAGACCGGAATATTAAATTCCCGGGCGATGGCCAGGGTATGATCGGTGCTGTTGCCGTCAAAAATATAAACATCACTAAAGTCCTTAACGCTCTCAAGACAGCGACGTAATGTTTTAGCGGAATTTAGCGTGAGGATGGCGATTGAACAAGGGATTTTATCCATACATTTTTTTTGCCCGGTCAACCCGGGCTGGATCAATATTTTTTAAAATTTTTGCTGGAGACCCTCCGTATACCGTCCAAGCCCGGTACCTGTCCCCGGCGGCAAACGTATGGGCTCCGAGCACTACACCTTCTTCCAGAAAGGCATTAAGCAATATAGTGCACTGCGCCCCCGCCCAGGAGTATTTGCCTATATGGATAGAGCCTTGCTGCCGGGGGTAAATTGCGTCCATAACCGAATTTTTTTCGCCCGGACCTGAACTGGTAAGCAAAACGCTGCGGTGCGCTATCACCGCATAATCCTCTATTATGATTTCGCCGCCGGTCGCCTCTCCAAAAACACCGTACGAAAGCCAGCACTCCCGGCCGATTTTAACCGGGCGCGCAGGATCCGGAGAATAAAAACGGACGTTGACTCCCACTTTTGTTCCGTCACCGATTAAAACATTTTTAAGCTGTACAAAATCCCCGATGCGTACATTATTTCCTAAGGTTACATTCTCCAGGCTGCAAAAATCGCTGACCTCGCAGTTTTCCCCCCGGCGCACATTTATTTGTTTAAAAAGACTGTTTAAATTCATACTAAATTTTTGCTGGTTAAATTCTGGGAAATAAAAAATTTAATTTTTTCACAGACATATTCTATTTGGTTGTCATCCAGCTCAGGGTACATCGGCAAGGATAATATGCTGTTGGCAGCTCTTTCAGCCGCTGGAAAAGAACCCGGCGGTTCGTTGAGAAAAGCATAAGCTGGCTGTAAATGTATAGGCACGGGATAATGGATTCCTGTTTGGATTTCCTGCTCCGCAAGATATAATTGCAGTTCATCACGTTTATCCGCCTTAATAACATATAAATGATAATTCCCTTGCGAATATCTCGGCTCAGCCAGCAATACAATTCCTTTAACATCTTTTAAAATACTATTATATTTTTTGGCGTGCGCCCTTCTATCTTTATTCCATGACTCCAGATATTTCAACTTTACGCCCAGCACCGCACCCTGAATACCGCTCATCCTAAAATTTCCGCCGATGATATCATGGTGGTATTTTTTATTTGAACCGTGGTCGCGTATTTTATAAATTTTTTCCGCCAGCACCTGATTATCAGTGACTACTGCCCCGCCCTCCCCATATGCGCCCAGATTCTTTCCTGGGTAAAAACTAAAACATCCCAGGTCTCCGAGCGTCCCTAGCTTTTTTCCCTTATATTCAGCTCCGTGCGCCTGAGAGGCATCTTCAATGACATATAAATTATGCTGCCTGGCTATCGCTATGATTGCATCCATCTCCGCCGCCTGACCGTATAAATGAACCGGAATAATAGCTTTCGTCCTGCTGGTTATTTTTTCTTCAATTTTATTGATATCAAGGTTATAAGTCGTTTCATCAATGTCACCCAGAACCGGAATGGCGCCGACTAAGGAAACGGCTTCGGCTGTTGCAATAAAAGTATTGGCGGGGATAATCACTTCGTCGTTGGCTCCGATGTTAAGCGACTTCAGGGCTACAAACAAAGCATCGGTGCCGGAGGAAACAGCAACCGCACTCTTAATATTTAAAAACGACGACCAGCTATTCTCAAATTCCGCTACTGCCGGTCCGAGAATATAATGGGCATTATCCAAAACATTATTGATCGCTTCGCTAATCTCCTGTTTTATTGTTTGATATTGGACTTTTAAATCAATAAAAGGGACTTTCATATTATAAACCGCAGCCCTCCCGGTACATTGCCCGCACCGCGCCGGCAATATAATCAAGGTGGGCTTTATTTAAATTTTGATGGACCGGCAAAAAAATTGCCTGATTAGAATAATAATTTCCGCATTCAATGCCAAATGTTTTTACAAATTCGCTTATCTCTTTCGCCCGCTCGGCGCTCTCAATTTTTAAAACAAAAGCTCCCGGAACTTCTCCTTTTTTTAAGTTAAAAAAGCTCTTCTCTTTCCCGAATATGCTCTCTAAATAGCGATAATTTTCTGTCCTGGCTTTTATATATTGCTGTTCGCGCGGCAGATGGTACGAAAGCTCCGCCAGGCTCTTTTTTTCCTTACCCGCGTCAGCGCAGGCGAAATTATCCCAGATATATTTAAAATCAAACTTCTTCCCCACTAAAAAAGCGCCGAATTGCATGGGAAAAAATTTACTTAAAGAATAAATTAAATAATCGCCGAAACCCCCCGCCGGTCCGCTCTGCCAGGCATAAGCGCAATCTTCCACTAAAATCAGGTTATTTTCCCGGCAATGTTTTTTTAAGCCAGTAGCTTTATCATTAAAAAATCCAAACTCATGAATAACAAAAACAACTTTGGTGCGGGGGCTGATTTCCCTACTCCATCTGCAGGCAGCCTGTTCAATGGCGCTCGTAACGCAGCTGCTGATATAGGGAGAGTCAGTGGTGGTACTGATATATACTTCCTGATCGTCTTGTATTATCTGCTGTAATTTAAACCATTTAAAAAGCGCGTAAATCGCGTACATCCCCCGGGGGAAAAAATTATATTCCCGCCCGTTAAATTTTGTTTGCAAAAAATCATCAACATTAAAGCCTCTGTCCTCTCCTGTTAACATTGATGAATTATTAAAGGGATAAATATTAATCTGCGGCTTATATTCTGGCGGCCTCATAATAACGGAATATTTATCCGTTGCCCAGCCGGTAAAGTATTTTTGCAGGGCCGGTTTGTAAGACGCGCCGATATCCAGATATTGATACTTTGAATTATGAAACGTTTCCACGATGCTCCAGATTAAAAGGCTGGAAATTTGCTTTTCACGCCCTTCTTTGGTAACCGCATTAAAATGCATGAATAAATTATTATCCACTTCAGTCACTATAATTCCCCCGGCGATCTTATTATTAATATAGGCAAAAAACATCCACTGTCTGCTTTTATCCAGCTCTTCCGGCAAATCTTCGCGGTTCGGCGGGCAAAATTCGTAGAATTTTTTAACGTCCTTTTTATTTCCCTCGGCTTGCTTAATAACAGGATTAAAAGTGCGCGCTTTTCTAATAGCCGTGCGCATCCGCTTATCTAGCTTGTCCCATGATTTATTTTTATCAAGAGCTAATAGACTCCCCCGTATTATATAATCTTTGGAGATATAATTTTTATACTGCGACATAATTTTAGCTAAGTTCGATTACTCTTCCGGAATTCATGCTACTGTCTGCGGCCTCCAGGATACGTACAACCGCCAGCCCCGCGCTGGCGTCCACTAACGGCTGTTCTTCGCCGCGGATGCAGTGGATAAAATGCCGCGCCTCGCGTAGCAGCGCTTCTTCGGAATCAAGCTGGGGAATATAGGCGTCGCCGCTACGATAAACCGGCGTCATCGGCGTTTCTTGCGCGAAATTAACTACGACGCCCCGGTCATACACCTTTACCTTTTCTGAAGGATCAATATCGTCATATAAAATCATTTTTTTACTGCCGCCGATAAGCACTTTGCGTATTTTTATCGGGGAAAGCCAGCTGGCATGGATATGCCCGACAACCCCTCCGTCAAACCGCACAGTTAAATGCGCCATCTCATAAACTTTGTGGCTGACATGCATGGTGCCGATCGCGAAAACTGAAACCGGACGCAGTCCTTCAAAGATATAGTTCATAATTGAGATATCGTGCGGCGCTAAATCCCACAGTACGTTTATGTCCGGCTGGATCAAGCCGAGATTAATGCGCTCTGAATCAAAATAGTAAGGTTCACCGATTTCGCCGGCCCGCACTAGCGACCGAATTTTACGCACGGCACCGGTATATAAAAACGTATGGTCAACCATCAGTAAAAGATTGCGCCTGGCTGCCAATAAACGCAGCTCTTCGCATTCGCGCACTGTTGCCGCCATGGGCTTCTCCATGAGGACATGCTTGCCCGCATCCAGCGCTTGACGGGCGAGATTAAAATGGCTGAATACCGGCGTGGCAATGGCCACCGCGTCCAGTTCGCTGTCGGCCAGAAGATCCTGCAGATGTGTTGTGGTAATAATGCCGGGATATTGGCGCGCCAGCGCCTCCAGCCGCGCCGCATTTAAATCGCAGGCGTATTTTACGCGGCAGTCGCCTAATAGCGAAAAATTGCGAATTAAATTAGGCCCCCAGTATCCGATGCCAATTATGGCGATGTTGATTTTTCTTTCCATATTTTGCCCGTATTTAATAATGTTAAACCAGACTTAATATACAATAATTCTGAAAATACTACAATATTTTCATTAATTGGACGAAACCTGTTTTTTGATGATAATTATCATTATTTTTTGCACAAAATTAAATTGGTATCGCCTGCTCCCGGTAAGATAAAGGACAACAGCCGGAATAAATTCATATAAATTGCCCTTAATCCAGATTTAATATTGGGACGCATGCTCTGTACATTTTTGGCAACGACAATCTGTAACCCGCTCCACTCTGACATCTGTCTTAGTTCGCTTAAAGTGTATTCCCTAAAGTGTCCGGTAAAATTTTCTCCCTGTTCAAACCACTGTTTTAAATGACCGGACATCGGGGAAAGGCCGAACAGGAATCTCGCGCGGTTTAACAGGTGGCTGATATTGGGCGTGGCAATATATATATGACCGCCGTCTTTCACGGCGTTTTTTAATTTTTCTAAAAATAATTTGGGATTGCGCTGATGTTCAATCGTGGCAATGCTGATTATCGCGTCATACTTTTGGGAAATTTCATCGGTTAAAATATCTTTTTCGCTAATCCGCAGATTATATTTTTTCCAAATTGTCCGCAATTTTTCTATATCGTCAACGGCAAACTTGCTGCCAAAAGTGAATAAATACTTGTCTCCGCCCTCCACTTTATAACCTAACAAAGTTAAAGCCAGCGCCAAGATGCCGATACCGCAGCCGGCGTCAAAGATAGTCCGGCTTTTATCCAGATATTTCGTTAAAAAATTCAGATGCACCAGATTATTATTAAACTCCCAGCGCTGTTTGTCGGAAAAAGGCGATAAAATTTTATATGATTGACGCAATGCTTCTTTATTAGACATATTCTATAATTATCATCTTAAACGAACGAAGTGTAAGTGAGCCAAAAGATATAATTATATCCCTCGGCTTAGTTTATCCCGAGCGTAGCCGAGGGACTCGGGATGACAGAAAGATATTCAAACTTCTTAATTTATCTTCGCCTCTTCTCGTAGCCAGAACATTGAAATAGCTGTACTCAGAAAATTTATCAATGTTCTTTTCCAGTTCAAAAATTTCCACCCGCCCCCAGTCTTTTTTAATATTTTCCAGTTTGTAATTATCCTTAATAATATAAAAACGATAGCCGTACGGCTTCAGTGGCTCCGTATATTTATCAATATCGGAAAAACTGCCTTTAACTTTCTGGCTGTACTCAAAAATAATATCTCTCGGCTTCCCCCGCGCTAAAATATTTTTCATGCCGGAAAACACAGCCGGTTCGTGGCCTTCTACGTCGAGTAGCATAAAATCCAAACTGGCAATGTTCAT
Source organism: Candidatus Falkowbacteria bacterium CG10_big_fil_rev_8_21_14_0_10_43_10 (assembly GCA_002773655.1). Taxonomy (GTDB): domain Bacteria; phylum Patescibacteriota; class Patescibacteriia; order Patescibacteriales; family XYC2-FULL-47-12; genus 1-14-0-10-43-10. Next base: position 7,019 of record PFAR01000001.1, read on the forward strand.
CTCCCGCGCATAATCATCAATGCTCACGGCTTCGGCTTTTTCCGTGTTGACGGCGCTCTTATCTTCTATGATTGCCGAACGCAGGGTATCCACGCTCATTTCTACTTCGCCGCTTTTATCGCTCAGCGCTTTTTTATTTAGAATCATTTCGCCCAAATCACTGTTGAGCGCAAAATTTTCTTTAGCGATATTATATAAATAGGAAACGGGCTCAAAAGAATGCAGTACGCTGTCTTCACGGCGCATCGCCTTTCCCGCCATCAGCGCCATATAGCCGATATGCGCTCCAGCTACGATTCCCTGCCCGGCATCACGCGCAAGCGCCTCCATCAGCTTAGTAGTCTGCGGCTCCCAAAAATAATTCAGCTTTGGGCCGTAAAAAATAACGAATCGGCCTAAAATATCTCCCAGGTCCGTCTTCATCTTCAGGCCATTCTTTAACTTTACCACATTTTCATATTTTTTGCCCAAAATCAGGCTGGCAATCGGCCAGGTTAAAAAATCCCTTATTTTAGAGGATTTATTTATTTTATTTAAATAAAGTTGGCTTATTTTTATAAAAATTTTGGCTAACATATTGACATTTTTACTGTAATATGATATTTTAGCTAATGTTCATTTTCAATAAGATTCATGCGGCAGAGCAGAGCAGAGCAGAAAGGATTATCTGATGAGTAATCTGACCATACTTTACATTCTTACTCTTACTTCCGCGCTGATAGCCGGCGCGAAGAATGTGCTCATAAAGAGGATGTTCATTGCCAAGGCCCATGAGCATGTCATCGGGTTTTGGACAAACCTAGGAGTGGCTTTTATCTGTTATGCCGGAGGAATTTACATTTATGGCATCCCAGACATCCGCCCGGGCTTTTGGCTGCCCTTTTTCATCACCGCTTTCCTGAATATTTTTATAATATATTTGGGTCATATGAAAGCGATGAAATTTGAAGACGCTTCTATTACTGCCCCATTAGGAACCGTTTCACCGGTGATTGTCATTCTTACGGCCTATATAATCGTCGGCCAGATTCCTACTTTCTGGGGGAAAATCGGCATCGTTCTATTCGCCTTAGGGACTTATGTTCTGCAGTTAAAAGGCGCGGAGGTTCAATTGCCGAATTGGATGCTGGCTGTTCTTCCAGCTAAGATTCAGCCGCAGGTTGTTTTCTTCCTCGGCCCTTGGCTGCGGATTGCTAAAAGCAAAGGGGCGCGGTTGGCCCTGTTTGGAGCCCTTTTATCAGCCGTCAGTATTAATTATGATTGGCTGGCCATAAAACAGACAGATCCGCTTTTCTTCACCGCTTCTGGCTTTCTGGTGGTAGCCCTCGCTGTCTTAATTAAATCCGTTATCAGCGGCGAGTGGCAGGAAATTCCGGCAGAAAAAAAGGCGCAATCTACTAAAGCGCTGGCTATCGGGATTTTTTGGGGAGTCGGCTGCGGACTAACCAATACAGCATTTTGGTACGGAATCGTGCCTTACGTCAGCTCTTTGCGCCGGTCCCAAATATTATTTACAGTGATTCTCGCTTATTTTTTCCTGAAGCAGGAGCGGGGATTTATCGCCATCCGCCTGATCGCCGCCGCTATCATCACGGCCGGCGCCATCCTAATCGCTTTTTAAACACATTCTCGCATATCAAACGCGAGAATTTTTTTATTTTATAATATTAATGTTTTGTTGAAATATTTTATTTCTTTGTTAAATACTCTCTCACAATGTCGGCGACTCTTTTCGCGTTATTACCATCCGCCTGATAATTCTTTTCCATTTTTTCTTTCAACGAATGATTTAACGGGCTTTTTTGGTCTAATAATTGAGGTAAAATTTCAATCAATTCATCCATATTGTCAATTCCTACGCTGGCGCCAAGCTTTACCGGCACTAACGGCAATTCAATATCTTCAGGAATCCTAAAATTATGATCCGTAATATGCGCGGTCGGTTTGCGGCGATAAATTCCTTTTAATCCCTCGGTTGACCAGGTGGTCAAGACGACATCGGAAGCGGCTCCAATTTCATCTGTCGTAAATTCGTCCGTATCAATAATCTTAATACCTGCTTCAACGAATATCTGTTTGTACGTTTCATAGCTAGTGTTATCTCGGGGATGCCGCCGAAAAATAAAATAAAAATCATCTCCTAATTTTTTTAACGCTTCCGCCATTTTTTTTATTTTTGCCGGTTCATCCTTTGTTGACATAAAAGAAACCAATTTATCCTCCGGCGACAGATTTAATTTCTGCCTGACTTCTTGGGATATTTTTTTCGTGTCTTCATGGGCGAATTTATCAAATGCCGGCTGGCCGGTTATTTCAATCCTGCTTTCCAAATCAGGGAATCTCTTAACTATCAGCTCTTTGGCGCCTTCATCCATAACGCATATTTTTTCCGGCAGGGGCAAATCCCTCTTTTTTAATTCTGCTAAAAAGTCCGGCGTATTCAAATAATAATCTTCAACTAAAATTTTGGGCGCTTCCGGGAAAGTCGCGGTTACATAGCTGTCAATGCCCGTTTCGCAGGACCGGTCCATTAAAATAACATCCGGCGTGCCGATGACATTATCCGCTTCCAAAACCATGCCTGGGGGAGTAATATCTTTAGTTAAAAAATTTTTTTGGACGATCTCTTGAGCGCGCCCGTCGGCTATAATATCAATTTGCATTTCCTCATCGCCAGCCAATTCTTTTAATACCGGCGTTAACGCGCTGCCGCTGCCCGGATCGCGCGCCGCGACCAAAAGTTTTTTTTCGTTTTCGGTTGCCGCCCCCTCCCGCTGAAGGCGAAGAATCTTCGTTTCAAATAAGTCCGGCCTTCCCTCAATATTTGGTATTCTCTTTTGATAATCGGCAGCCTCTTTTGCCAATCGTTTTTGCGCTTCCGGAGAAAACGCTTCAAATTTTTTGGTCATACATTTATAATATATTATTTAACCCCTGCCGTATAATCTCATTTATTTTATCCCGTGAGAATATTTTATTACATAACTCCAATGAACCTTTAGACAATCTTTTTCTTAATTCTATGTCTTGCAACTTCATAATCTGTTCCGCGTACTCCTCGGCTGATTTTGCCAGTAGCAGGTGCTCGCCAGCGCTAAACGGATAACCGGCCAGACCACGCGGCGAAGTTACGGTCGGAATTCCCAGGCAGAGCGGCTCAAAAATTTTCTGCTGCATGCCCGCGCCAAGAAGAGACGGAATTACCGCGATATCCATTTCGGCTAAAAATTGCTGTAAATTTTCCACAAACCCTTCGGCTTTTACATTGCCCACGCAATGTCGCTGTAAATCCTCCGGCAATTTCTTGCCCAGGATGTGAAGTACAAACTTTCCCGGCGCTTTCTTTTCTAAAACCGGCGCCACTTCTTTTATCGCAAACTCTGCCCCTTTTCTGATGTGCGGCACGGAGTACCCCGCTCCCATAAAAAATAAATGGAGCACATCTCTATTTAAAATCACACGCTCGCGTTTTACCAGGCCCGGCAGACTGCGCAGGGGCAAAGTGGCAATTCTTTTTGCTCCCATTCGCCTGTATATCTTTTCTTCCTTGGGCGTAATCGCGAAAATAAAGTCGCTTTTCCGCACGGTGATAATTTCGCTGATTAATTTCGGCGCGAATTTAATTAAATTCATTAAACTAAAACCGTCTTCCTGTAAAAAATGGACCGGCTCAAAATTTATGGAGCGGGTAATTACCGGAATTTTCTTCCGCTTGAATATTTTGTATAACGGCCATAAATATGTGTAATCAAACCACACCGCGTCCGGCCGCCATTCTTCCGTAATTTCTTTTACTTTATTTTGTATGTCCAAAGAAAAATACTCTGCCGCCGCCCCATCCCAATATTCCGGATTAATAAGCTTCTTTAATTTTAAACTTAAATTTCTGGCAAAAAAAGAATAAGGCAGCAGATCCGCATTAATATCATGCTCCGCACACCATCTTTTTATCTCCTCTTTGTCCTGCCAGTCAAAAACCTTGGCTATAATCCGAATATCATTGCCCAACCGCTTTAACTGCGTAATTCCGGCCAGCCGCTCCTGTTCGCAGGCGCCGGCGGCGGGAAGGGGAAATTTTGGGGTAATTACCAGTATTTTTTTATTCATAATTTCCTTAAATATAACCTATTTCCGCTAAAAAAGCAAAAAAACGCCGGCTGACTTGGCGGTAAATTTTATTTTATCATTTTAAACTTTTCCGCTCGAGATAATCGTTTTATTCTTAACTCTTCTTTCAAGGCTCTGGACTTATTTTTTTGTGCAGTTGAATATACTAACTTCACCGGACGCCGGCCTCTGGTATATTTAGCACCTAAAGCAGAGCTATTATGCTCCTTTACTCGCCTGCTTAAATCAATAGTAACTCCAGTATAAAAAGTCTTGTTTTTGCATTGTAGAATATATACCTGCCACATTTATTTCTTTTTATCCTCTCTCGCGCCCATAATTACCGCGATAATAACGGCAGCAACAATTATTATAATTACGCCTATCATCATATTTTTTAAGTTAATTTTTTATCCGCAATTTTATCATACCATAAATTGACAACTCATACTCTATTAAATAGAATAAAATAGAGTAATATTCGATCTTTTTTTTAGAAAGGGACGAGGGTTATGAAAGAGACAAACAGAAAAAAAGAAAAAACGGATCTGCCAGATAAAAACCACGTTTTCCCCCTTAGCGAAGAGGAAATAGACGCCGCGATTGGAAAATTTTTAGAAGAAGAATCGCGCGGCGGAAGCGATGGCGGTTGCATCGCCAGTTTAACAAATATGTTCTCTGGCATAAAACAGCGCAGGCGCTGGGATTATCCAAAGATGCTCTCCGTCGGTTGGACTGGATTATCTATTATTATAAACAAGCAAACAAAAACGCCTCGCTAACCTGCCGCCACTTCCATCTTCACCGCTCTCAATGGTATTATTGGTTTAAACGGTTTGATGAGCGCAATCTGCGGACATTGGCGGATAACGACCGCGCTCCTAAACATACTCGACAAAAGGAATATACGCCACTCCAATATGAACGAATTGTTAAATTGCGTAAACAGCATTTACGCTGCGGAAAAACCAAACTCCATATCCTCTACCGGCAACTATATCCCGTTGATGCCAATATTAGCGAATGGAAAGTGCAATGTATTATTCAGTCAGCTGGATTATATTACAACGCTCAAAAACAAGGGAAAATCAACCGGAAACGAAAACGGGCTAATGTTAAGAAGCGCATTACTGAATTGAAACAAAAACCAAAACTCGGCTATTTAATCTGTTTGGACAGTATTGTCAGATATTGGTGCGGCAAAAAACGCTATATCCTCACCGCCATAGACAAACACGCTAAAATCGCTTTTGCCCGCATGTATAACAGTCACAGTTTTTTAACCGCTGAGGACTTCCTGAACCGATTGCACTATCTTTTAGACGGACAAATCCAGAATATTCAAACCGACAACGACAGCGAGTTTCAGAAACATTTTGAACGGGGATGCCGGAAACTGAAATTAGACAGATACTATTCCCGTGTCAGAACTCCCAAAGACAACGGCAGCAATGAGCGGTTTAATCGGACGTTGCAGGAGGAATTCATTGCCTTTGGCAATATGACTAATGACACGATACTATTCAATCAGAAACTAGCTGACTGGCTGGTGGAATACAACTATCATCGTCCTCATCAATCCTTAGATTATTTATCACCCATACAGTTCGCACAGAAATACGGACGAGTGTCCGAAATGTGGTCATCTAGCACACATACTTGATTTTTTATAACAAATGTGGTAAAAAGAAAAATCGCTTTAGCGATACATTCTGTTCTTTTGTGAGGGAATTTTATCATGAATAAAGAGAGGAATGCAAGATGTAAAAAGTGCGGAAAAAAAATGAAAGACTGCGAAGGCCATGTCCCCAAATGGGCTTTCTGGCTAGGGGGAGTTATGCTTTTGCTTATCATGCTTTCCGTCATTTTCTATGTTCATCACCTATGGCACACGCAAGAGAGACGGGAGATAAAAACGCAGGGCAATAAGCTTTTCGCGGATTATTTAGCCTTGCATTCCGCGCCGGACAAATGGTGGGTGTATTCCTATTCGCCGCAAGAACCCAAGATGGAGACAGTCAATAAACTGCGCGCGCAGCGGGATCTTTTAGAGGGTTTTTTGCGGGACTATAAAAACTCGCGTCCGCCGCTAAGCAGCGAGATTGCGGAAAAATTTTCTAAAATCTTCGTTTCTATATTCTACCAGGGAATATCGCATTCGATAGGGCTTGCCAGCGAAAAATTTCTGTCGGAAAACAGCGGATTTGAAGTTTGTTTCATTCCTTGGAAACAGCTGGAAAAATTCTCTTTCCCGAGCAAACTCTACTACCGCGATGACTGGAACGCGGTAATGATTGCCGCTCTGGAATGGCCCAGACCGATTTTCGCCGGGCTGGTATTCCATGAATTGGGGCATGCCCTGCGCTTTGGCCAAGAGGCTCCCGGAGCGAAGGCTCCGCAAAACTCCGATGAATGGGTGGCTGAAGAGACAACTATGCATGACTTAGAGTCGTCGGTTATTAACGCCTCGACCAACGAAAAGTTCTTTAGCTTTATCGACGCTTTTCTGGCCAAGGCCGGTGGGGAAAATTTTGCCGAAGTGATCTCTCTTCTGTCAGCTGATAATTTGCGCCAGCTTGACGAAATTTGCGAAGCGCGAAACTGCGGCCAAGAAGCGGCGGATATTATTTTAGGCCAGTATCTATTTTCTTTCGGCTCGAGGCTGATTGACAAAACTTTGCCGGAAAAAAATCGTCTGGCGGAAAAAATAAGGCTGTATCGTTTTCTGCGGACATGGCCCGAAACTCTTGTTTCGGGTTTTTTTATTTTCTTTTAAAGCCCCCCCTAAGAAAAAAATCAAAAAAAATCCTAAGGCAGGATGAACCTTTCTCAGGATAAAACGCAAAGGAACGACATCGGACGGCCCTAATCTTCGAGCGCGCGCAGGGCGGCTAGCCGCTTTTCCGGCGCCGGGTGGGTGGCGAAAACATCGGACGGCTCCGGGTCGGCCGTGCACATAAACCCTAAAGCCGCGCCAGCTGATTCCGAACCGATTCCCGGGTTGCTCATAATTTTTTCCAGCGCGCTGATTAGCGGCCGGGATGCTCCGACGGTTTTCGCCGCCGCGTCAGCCGCGTACTCGCGCTGGCGGGAGACAAACATCTGCAATACATAGCCGAGAATTCTCCCGACCACATAAAGCAGAATGCCGACTCCCAACTTTTGTCAATAAAAAAAGGAGAAAATTCTTTCTCCTATTAAACAACGCGCGGTAAAAACGCTGTTCGTTAACGCAAATTCTTATGCAGGCAGGCCAAACTTTTCTTGGCTACTTTTAAGAAAGCGTTTTGGTCGAAATCTTTTCTATTCGTAAAATCAAAAATTTCCACTGATATCGGTCCGGTATAGCCGATTTCCGCCAATGCTGCGAAAATGGGCTCCAAATCCCAGTCGCCAGTCCCCGGACCGGACATATTCGTCGGGTCGTTGACGTGGCAATGCCCGAAAGACACGTGGGTATCATGGAATAACCTTTTTATTAAGTACGCAACCTCTTCCGGAGTTTGGCAGGCCGGATAGAGAGCCTTTATGTCCAGATGAGGGACAAAATGCCTGTGCCCGACGGTCTGAACAATCTCCATCATGTCCGCCGGAGTAGTGATAAAGTCTGTTTCGTTTCGAGATAATTGCTCAAAACAGACTTTTACGCCCAAATTTTCCACGTTCGGCATTACATTTTTATAAATGTTAGCTGCAATGCGCATGCCGTCCGCGTGGGAAACGAGGCCGCTCAAATTGCGCTGCGCCGGCGAGCCGTGCACAACACACTGGCAGCCAAGAGCAGCCGCAAGCCGAATAAGTTGCTTTATAGCCACTCTCGTATTTTCTTGTACCGCCAGATTACTGCTAGTAAGGTGCACTCCTTGCACCCTAGCTAAAAGCCAGTGCATCGCTATGATGCGCAGTCCCCGCTCCTCGGCCTCCGTCCGGAATTTTGGGGCTTCTTCTTCCCTGAATCTTTCCGTCAGAAAGTCCGGGGAAAGGCAGGGCGCGACGACTTCGATGGCGTTATAGCCGACCTCGGCGATCAAGTCGGCAATGCGCATGAAGCTGTCCAAATCCGGCTGGCCTTTCGCCGCCGGGTTGAACAACTGATAAAGCCCCTCGGTGCACATTGCCAGCGTTCGACCGTTGTTTCCGTTTTTTTTGTTGCTCACTTCTTTATCTCCTTTTTAATGAACTATTTTTATGCCAAAAAATTCAAAAATTTGGCTTAATAATATATCACTTTTCTATAAAAAAGTCAAAAAAAACGCATTCCAATGCCATTCGGCGGATTCAGGGAGTGGCTGATGCGCGCCAATATACGCATGCCAAACCGGAAACCATGTCCAAAGTGCGAGCCGGACAAAATCCCGAACTGCAACCGGGCGACCTACACTGGCGAGAATGCGTCGTGGTCCTGGCGAACGGAGCGAACCCAACCGAAGTAGAACGGCAAATCAAGGAAATGCCGAACTATTTTGCCCCGTACGAAACGCAGGTGCGTTTTGTCACCCAGGAAGAACTGGATCGCGACTATTCCAGCATGCCCCACGACGGCGTGGTCATCGCCGCCGGAGAAACCAGCCCTGGCAATAAGGCGCTGATTGAGTACCGGGTGCGCTGGGACAGCAACCCGGATGGCACGGCCGGAATCATGGTAGCGAGCGCCCGAGCCGCTTACCGCCTTAACCGCAAAAGGGAAACCGGCGCTTTCACGATTTTGGATATTCCGCCGGCCTATTTAAGTCCGCGTTCCCGAGAGGAACTGCTGGCGAAATTCATGTAATCCCGTGAAACAACAATGCCGTAAGGTTTTTACCCTGCGGCTTTTTTTATTTTCAGATTAAAAAACCCGCCCAGTTGCGCCGGGCAGGTTATTATATTTAAATTTTATTTAATGAGAGGTTAACCAAAGTATAAATGGCCGGCGGATTTTATGAACCGACCAATCGTCACTCTTAAAAAGACCGGGCTTATCGGCTTTAAAGCGATCAAGAATTTCTATCGTAGCCTTTAATTTTAAAGGCGCTAATTCGTTATGTTCAATTAAAAATTGTTTTTTGGTAGTCATATATATAAAAAGCAACTCCAATAACCTGAGTTGCATATATCGCTTTTTTATTAGTTATATTTCCAGGGAGCCGAAAATATTGCAACCTTTTTCCCTTTATTCTTAATACCCTAAGTATATACTAAACTTCAAAAAAGTCAATACGTCTCTATAAAAATGTAACAATTCTGTGATATTATTTTTCCATAAACTCCCGGTACCAGAGCTGAAAGGTCATCAGCGACCAAATAGTATTCAAGGCGTATTTTTTCTTATTGACGTGATCATTAAATATTTTATCAATCGCTTTGAAATCCAGCAGTCCGCGCGTGCCGGCGCAGTAAGCGGGCGATAAAATTTCGCGGGCGTAACCATTTAACGGGCCGCGCAGCCACTTGGCGGCCGGGGAAAACCAGCCCCACTTCGGCTGGCTTAACACATGCTCCGGCAGATACTCTTTCATGGCTGACTTTAAAATCAGCTTGCCTTCATAATTGCGGCCGACCGAAGAAAAACCCAGCCCTTTTTTTCCTATTTTGTATTTTAAGGGGATGCGGTCGGCTAATTCGACCAGCCGATAATCCAAGAACGGAACGCGCTGTTCCAGCCCGTATGCCATGGACATCTTATCCGAGCGCACCAATGATTCATCCGGCATCCAGGTCGCCAAATCCGCCCGCATGAACCGGCGGGTGAAATTTTTAGCGCTTACTTCGGCGAAATGCTTCTGCTTAAACCACTCGGGCAGAAAATCAGGCCGATTGGCGGCCGGCGTTAAAAATTCAGCGATGAGGTTTTCCTTCTGGGCGAAAAAAGACAGATAGCGTTCAATTCCGGGGGCGCTGTTCAATTTTTTATACAGATCGCGCTTCCCGCCCAGCTTAAAAAGCAATTCGGCAAAAAAATTCCGCCGCAAAGCGCGGGGAAAACGCTGCAATTTGTCAATTAAATAACTGTAGTAATAACGTTCGTAGCCGCCGAAAAGCTCGTCTCCCCCGTCCCCGCCTAAAGTAACTTTTACCCGCTCGGTGGTATAGCGCGCCAAGAGCAGATTCACGGCCTGGATGTGGTTTGAAATCGGCTCGTCCAGGTGGTAAATGGCTTTGGCCAAATTGTTTTTAATATCCGCGGCGGACAGGACGAATTCATGATGGTTGGTTTTAAAATATTTGGCTGTCTGCCGGGCGGTCAAAAAATCATTATTGTACTTGTCGGCTTCCTCGGTCTCCTCAAAGCCAACGGAAAAAGTATTTACTTTATCGGACAGCTCGCTCATAATTCCGGTAATAATCGTGGAGTCAATTCCGCCGCTTAAAAAAACTCCCACCGGCCGGTCGGACATTAAGCGCATTTGCACGGAATTCTTCAGTATTTTTTTTATTTCGTTTTCAATTTCCGTCCGGTCGCCTAAAAGCGGCCGCTCCGCCAGCTCCCAGTATCTTTCCACCCGGACGCTGTTATTTTTTATCAGGGCGTAATGGCCCGGTTCCAGTTTATAAATATCCTGCCATATGGTTAAAGGTGAAGGAATATAAAGGAAGCGAAAATAGGAATTTAAAGCATCCGAATTTAAGGCCGCGTTTATCTTATGCTCTAAAATCGCCTTTACTTCCGAGGAAAAAATAAACTGGCGGTTTTTATAATGATAGTAAAGGGGCTTAATGCCGATTCGGTCCCGGGCTAAAAACAATTCTTCCGTTTCCGTGTTTAAAATTGCCAGGGCGAACATGCCGTTAAATTTATTCAGGCACCCGCTCCCCCACTCTTGGTAAGCGCACAACGCGACTTCCGTGTCGGTCTGCGACATAAATTTATATCCTTTTTTTTCCAATTCGCTTCTGATTTCCCGCCAGTTATATATCTCGCCGTTATAGATAATGGCGAATTTCTTGTCAGTTGAAAACATCGGCTGGTGTCCGGCTTGGCTTAAGTCGATGATAGACAGCCGGTTATGCCCCAGCGTCCATTTTTTGGAAATAAAAACTCCCGAGTCGTCCGGACCCCGATGCTTGGTAACCGCGTTCATTTTTTTAATTAAACTTTCATCCTGAAAGTTAAAACCATTAATACTGCACATATATTGTCATTCCCGCGAAAGCGGGAATCTCCTACTATTTTTAGATTCCCGCTTTCGCGGGAATGACATAAAAATAAACTATTCCTTAAACTTATAAATTTCCACTCCATCCTGATCATAAATCCGCATCAGTTCCGGATATTTATATAAATTCCAATCCGGCTCGCGGTTCCTATCCCAGATAATATAATCCAGCCGGTACTTTTTTAGTAGATTGATATTCCAGCCTTCGGTTTGCAATTCATCGTAAACCGCCCGAACTTTCTCCTGCTCTTTAGCCAAACTATACTGCGGTTTATAATCTAATTTCCAATTAACACCGAATTTATCAAAAATTATATGGGTGTTATATTCTGTCTGGCCCGGCTGGATCCATAAAATTCGCTCGTTATTTTCTATCCCATATTTGCCGTCAGCAAAATATTCTTTGTCAAAAAATCTGGACAACATAATTCTTTCGGTGATTTCCCGGTCGCTGTTCGGCAACCACTGGGCATACTCGGAATAATAAATATTAGCGTGCGTGTATACCGGAATAAAATTCATTAATATATCATCGGCTAAAATCACTGAGTCTGAATCGATATATTTTTCTACCCAATCAAAAACGTTTCTATAATACTGCAGATCTTCCGCGCAAATACTGCCGTAGTGGATAAAATCTTTTGCCTCGCAAATTGAATAGGTTTCCAAAAACGGCTTTAAGTTAAAGGTGGATAATCTATAGGCCGGAACAACTAATAAAATTATAGCTATTGCTAGTATCGCTTTATCCATCTTCCGACATTTTTTCTCCGCCCGGCGCGCTAGAATAAAATTAATTATGTAATGGGTAGCGATGGAAAAAATCAAAATCGGCATCCAGGACCAATGGTTGGCGTTTTGCAGCACGATTCCGGTTATTAGCTGATGGTTAGGAAATAAAACATTAACAATTAAAAGGCTGGCTATAGCCTGAGCTTTGGGATTGTTTTCCAGCTTAAAATGCTTCGCGAAAAATATAAAAAATAACAGCCAAACCAGGCCAACAATGAGGCGGGGAAAGGTCTCCGGCATATGCGTATAATACATTCCCATTCTCACCATCATCTCCTGATAATAAGGCATTTTAGATCCTTGAAAAAACTGGATAAAATAAGGGATGCCGACTATCAGCGCCACGCTTAACATTAAAATATGGTACTTTAATTCCAGCCATTTTTTACTTAACAATAAAATCAAAATAAATACCCCCGTCAGTGGAACCAAAAACATCCAATGATAATGATAGGTTAAAAATAGAACGCCAAACATTACTCCGGCTAAAACGGCGTTTCGCGCCTTTTGTTTTTTAAATTTAACCAATTCAAACCAAAAGATCAAAAAAAACAATAATATTGGCAAGCTTAATTGTGGATGGACCGGCTTGGATATGCCTCCAATTACTGCCGTGTATAAAATAAGAGGCAAAATAACTGCGGTATACTTATTAGGAGCTATCTTATATAAAAGAATAAAAGTCAAAAGAAAAATTAATACTGGCGCTGTAAAATCCAGCCATACCTGCAAAGTGGGTAAATCAATATTAAACGCGTCAGAGGTTACGGCGATTAAATATTCTAAATTATTAGCCTGTGAGTACCTGTCTTCTTTGTGCTCCCAAAAATATTGATGGTTCATTTCCGGGTGCCCGTCAAAAACCTCATGCGCCCGCGCTAAATAAAAAAAAGAGTCGCCGTTAAATTGCGGCCACACTCCCTGAAAATTATCCCCCATCCGCTGTAAAAACAATAAATTGGGCAGGCCGGTAAATCCCCCGACAATTATTGCCCCTATAATTACCAGCCAATATTTTTTTAACCAATTTATCAGCATATTTTTTTTATTATTTTTACAATTCTGGCGGATGTTCCGCCGTCCCAAAGAGGAATTTTTTTATTCCTTTTTTTAAAATTTATTCTTTTATAAGCGGCTAAAATTGATTTTTTGCTTACGCCGCCGATAATATTTGTGCCTAACTTAACGGTTATCGGCCGCTCCGTTTCGGTGCGCAGCGTCAAGCAGGGTACGCCTAAATAGCTGGTTTCCTCCTGCACTCCGCCGGAATCGGTCAATACCAGCTTCGCGTTCTTTTGATAATATAAAGACTGGCGGTAGTTAAGCGGAGGCAAAACGAAGAATACTTTTTTTAATCTAGCGGAAAATCCGAACTGTTCAGCCATTTTTTTCGTCCGGGGATGCAGCGGCAAATATATTCTATTATCTTTCGCGATTTCTTCTATAGCATCCAAAATTCCCGCGAACACTTTTTTATTATCCACGTTTTCCGCCCGATGCAAAGTGCAAAAATAAAATTTTTCTTTTGTTTTTTTTATTTTAGGCAAAAATATTTTCAGCGTGTCTATCATAATGTTGCCGACTAAATAAACATTCTTATTAATGCCCTCTCTCTTTAAATTAGCGGCTCCTTCCGGCTGGGTCACAAATAAATAATCGGACAGGGAATCGGTTTCTTTCCTATTATGCTCCTCGGGCATCTTACTATTAAATGACCGCAAACCGGCTTCAATATGCGCTAGTTTAATTTTCATCTCGCTGGCGACTTGCGCTCCGGCTAAAGTGGAATTAACGTCTCCGACCACAATTACCAAATCTGGCTTCTCTTTTATAAAAATTTTTACCAGCCCGGACTTAATATCCGCTATCTGCCTGGCCACGGATTTGATTGACGGCTGTAAATTATAATCCGGACTGATTTTAAATTCCCTGAAAAAATCGCCGGCCATTTCTTTACTGAAGTGCTGGCCGGTATTAACTAAAAAATATTTCAGCTTTCGCTTTTTCAGTTCATGGCAAAGCGGCGCTACTTTCATAAAATTAGGGCGCGCTCCGGCGATGATGGCAATTTTTCTGTTTTTTCTATTTTCCATCCTTGATATATTTATTCATCTTGCTAATCAGGGCGGACAAGCTGTGCCGCTCTTTAACGATATTCTGCAAATATTCCACGTTATATTCTTTCCACTTTCCTTGCAAAATAAATTCCGCGATTTCCTCGGGGTCGTCATGCTCAAGGGAAATCGGCAGACCGATCGCTTCGGAATTTCCTTTGGTGGTAACGGGGTATACGCCGAATAGCATACCTTCCAGCATAGTTTTATCAATAGTTTCCGAGGCCATATTTACCATTACCCGATATTTCTTATATAAGTTCCTGACTTCGGGCATAGGCAGCGACTCTTTAAAATTCACTCTGTTTTCTAACTTTCCGCTTTTTACCAAGACGCGCATTTCATCGGCATAATCCCGTTCAACGTCGCGTCCATAAACATCAAGCTGGTAATCTTCCGGCAAATATTTTAATGCTTTTATTCCCAGCTCCAGGCGCTTAGAGCGGCAGAGGCGATGAATCGTAAGTAAATTTTCGGCTGGATTATTATTATCGCCGTTGCCTGCGTCTTTCAGCCAAAAATTCAAATCAATGCCGTGCCCGGTAATAATTTTTTTTGGGCTGCCTTCGTATTGCGGCAGGCTTTGCTTGGTAGCGGCGAACATCCGCTGGCAAAAAAATCCGGCCAGTCTCATATGAATATGCATTTTATAATGCGTGTACCATAAATA
>PFAR01000001.1:21864-27236 GCA_002773655.1 Candidatus Falkowbacteria bacterium CG10_big_fil_rev_8_21_14_0_10_43_10
ACTCCGGATTCATGTGCACGAAAACGCGGTTATATTTTAAAGAAAAAATCAATTTCCAAAACCTGAAAACGCGGGCTATCTTTCCTTTGCCTTCTTCTTTGCCTAAAGAATAAACAGGGAAGGAATTATCAAAATCGCCTTTTTCCAGGCAAATTACCTGCACCTCTATCCCCTGTTTTATAAACTCTTTAATCCAGAGGATTACAAAAGCTAAATCATCGTCGTTTTGATTAATCTTTTGGGTAATAAATAATAATTTTGTTTTAGTTGGCGAATTATCCATTTTTTTAACTTAATCTTTCTAAATCATGCTCCACCATTTTTTTAACCAGCTCGCAAAAAGAAATCCTCGGCTGCCAGCTCAATTTTTCCCTGGCCTTGCTGATGTCGCCGATTAAAAGGTCCACTTCCGCCGGCCGCTTCAGCCGCTCGTCGACTTCAACATACTGCCTCCAGTCCAGGCCAGCCGCGTTAAAAGCCGTTTGCGCGAATTCCTTAACGCTGTGCGTCTCGCCAGTGGCAATCACATAATCATCCGGCTTTCCCTGCTGGAGCATCAGCCACATTGCCTCGACATACTCCGGCGCATAGCCCCAATCGCGCTTGGCGTCCAAATTTCCCAATAATAATTTGCTCTGCTTTCCCAATTTAATTCTGGCCACGCCATCGGTAATTTTGCGGGTAACAAACTGAATGCCCCGCCGCTCCGATTCATGGTTGAATAAAATTCCGCTGCAGGCGAATATGCCGTCGGCTTCGCGGTAATTGCGGGTGATCTCAAAGCCGGCCGCCTTGGAAATGCCGTAAGGCGAACGGGGATGGAATAAAGTTTTTTCGTTCTGCGGTATGGTTTCAGCTTTGCCGAACATTTCGCTCGATCCGGCAAAATAGAATTTGCACCGAGGCGCCCTTTCTTTTAACGCCGCCAGCATATGCAGCGTCCCATTAATATTGGTATTAAAAGTGGAAAAAACGTCCTCAAAAGAAACCGCCACGAAGCTTTGGGCCGCCAGATGGTAACATTCATCCGGCTTCACCTTCTCCACTATATTAAAAATACTGCCATAACTTTCCATTGAACCCGGATGCAAAATTACCCGGTTGGCAATGCTATTTATCCTCCAAAGCCGGTGCTCCGGCTCTTCTAAGGCCACATGCCTGACAATCCCGTGGACTTCATACCCCTTGTTAAGCAGCAACTCGGCCAAATATGAACCGTCCTGGCCGGTAATGCCGGTGATTAACGCTTTCTTCATAGTTCAAGTTAAGTTATACGGATTAATAAAGTTATGCGAACCTTTAATGCGAATTCTCTATGCGGACTTAAACCGCCTCAGATGGATTCAAATACCGCAATCCCCCATGATTTTTTATATAACTCCAAAGTTTCATCTTTGCCAGGCAGTTTCTGCACGGCTTCACGCGCGCCTTCGCCTAACTTCTTCCTTAAATTTTCATCTTCTATTAATATTATCATCGCCCGCTCCAGTGCCTGTTCGTCTCCCACTGGAATTAATATTCCGCTTTCGCCGTCTTTTATAACCTCTCCGGCCAGTCCTACATCAGTCATAATAATTGGCAGACTAAATTGCGCCGCTTCTACTACCGCCATTCCCCAGCCCTCGCTGTCAGATGTCAACAAAAAACAGTCAGCTTGTTCATAAAATTTTTCTAAATTATCCTGCCAACCTAAAAATTCAATGTTATTTTCTATTTTCAATCTTCGTACTTCAGACTTTAGACTTCGTAATTCGCTGCCTTTGCCGACAATCCATAATTCTGCCTGCGAATATTTCCTCGCTACCTCCGCCATTGCTTTAATCTGCATCTCAATATTCTTAACCGGCACTAATCTCCCTACTGTTAAAAAAATAAATTTTTCATTTTCTTTCTTTCTTAAATCTTTAATCTTAAACCTTAAATCTGTAAAAATCGGCACGACCGTAATTTTATTCTCATCCACATTATATTTACTAATCAACTCTGCGCGCAATCTCTGGCTGACTACGCGGACTGCATCAGCTTCTTTTAAAACATACTTAGCGGTTATCTTTCTGATAAAATTCAGTTTTTCAAAACCATGTACCTGAACTTCCAGCCCTAATTTAAATCTCTTAGCTAATTTTACCGCTAACTTTCCTATAAAATACGCGTCCTGCGCGGTGATAATATCATATTTATCAGCTAGCAAAATTTCTTCTGCTTTCTTTTTTAATTTAAACAAGCTTGAAATTCTTCCGCTTTTTTTAACGGCGATCACTTTTACTTTAGGCGAAAGCTCAACTTTATTATTTTCATCCGCTAAAACCAAAATCGTATATTGCCCGACTAAATTTCCATACTCAATCATCCGTTTAGCCACAACGGAATTTTTATCTAATACTTTTTTATCCAAGCTGATATTTAAAACTTTCATACAATATTGTCATTCCCGCGAAAGCGGGAATCTCATTAACACCTCAATAGTTTTATTAATCATTTCTTGCTTATCAAATTTACCCAAGCTCTGTTTTGCGTTATTCACGAGCTTACTGCGCAATTCTCCATCATTTAATAATTTCAAAATCGCCCCTTTAATTTGCTCTTTATTGTTATATTCAACTAATAATCCTGTTTTATTGTTCTCCACCACCTCCGGATTTCCGCAGACGTCAGTGGTGATAACCGGAACGCCCAAATTCATCGCCTCTAAAACCGTGTGCGGCAGACCTTCATAGCCGGTATTAAGCACGAAAACATCCGCCGCTTTAACGTAAGACATAGCTTCGTTGTGCGGCAACTTGCCCAAAAATTGCACTTTATTTTCTAATTTTAACTCTTTCGTTTTAGACTTCAAATTCTCAATCTCTGATCCTTCGCCAATAATATTTAATATTAAATATTTAATATTTAATATTTTAAGAACATCAATCAACGCGCTCATACCTTTCCACGGTACTAACCTGGCTACTGAAATTAACCATCTTTCATCACTGGACTTACGGACCGGTTCAACATTTTTAAATTCTACTGCATTATAGACTACGTTTATTTTATTTTTATCAACTCCCCACC
Source organism: Candidatus Falkowbacteria bacterium CG10_big_fil_rev_8_21_14_0_10_43_10 (assembly GCA_002773655.1). Classification (GTDB taxonomy): domain Bacteria; phylum Patescibacteriota; class Patescibacteriia; order Patescibacteriales; family XYC2-FULL-47-12; genus 1-14-0-10-43-10. Next base: position 24,919 of record PFAR01000001.1, read on the forward strand.
AGGTAACAATCTTCTTTAAATAATTACTTGGCACAATAATCCTATCTGCATTTTTTGCCACTATCATTTGAATTTTGCGTTTTCTCTCGGTCTTTTTATCAAACTTTTTATCCTGAAATTCATCCGGGGTTATGAAATATTCTACTTCTGCTCCGAGACGTGGCAGTGCCACGTCTCTACCGACTTGCATCTGTTCCCACGCGTAATCGCCGACAACTTTTAATATATACGGCTGGCGGCGAAACTTGCACGCTAAATACGCCGGATACCCCTCGCTGACCGGCCCCTGCGCGTAAACTATATCCGCCCAGGGAATTAATTTATAAACCTGCCAGGCATATTTAAAATATCTCAATAATTTATTTTGTTTGCGCGAAACTCTATAAATTTGGACATTTGAATTTTGAATTTTATTATTATTTTGAGTTTTGGGTTTAGGGTTTAGAATTTCTGCAAAATCACTATATGTTACCACTTTAATCTGCCAGCCATATTTCGGCAGTTCTTCTTCTAATGTACTAACATACGTCGCCGGCCCGCCGATATCCGGCGGATAAATTCCGGCGGCGATTAAGACATTTTTTCTTTGTCCATTTTTCTCCTCTTTATTTCCATTGGAATTTGACTCTCCTGAAAAAATAAAAAAATTATAGATTATGAAACTGGAAACTGCCAATAAAAATCCCATAATCACCTGCGCCAGCATATACCACATCCCAAATTTTTCCACCAATAAAAAGATGCCGGCGGAGTTAACCGCCAAATTGATTAAAGCCACGGTTAAATAAACTCCCATTTGCTTGCGCATCTCTTTTAAGTCGGTATCGCGGAAAGTCCAGAATTTCTGCAAAAAGAAACTGACAAAAAAAGCGATGGAAAAAGCGAAAACCGCCGAAAATAAATACCACAGTCCCAGCTCTTCGGTAAAAATATACAACAGGCCAAAATCAGTGGTGGCGGCCGCGCCGCCGGACATTAAATATTTTATGTATATTTTATATTTATCCACTAAATAGTAGCCGGGCAAATATTTCTGCGCCGATTTCTTTAATTTTCTATAAATTTCTTTGATCATGCGCTATTTTATTTTTTATTACTTTTTTATCAGCGAACAGCAAAATCGATTCATAAGCGCCAAAAAACAAAACGGTATAGCTTAAGTCCCCGGCTAAGGTGTTGCGAAAAAACGGCAAAGCCAAGGTAAAACAATAAATTAAGCCTTCCCGGGTATGGGCGTACCAGTTAAAAAACGCCCAAACTGCCAGGTTGGTAACGACAAAAAACATAACTGAGGAAACCAACGACGCCAAGATTATGTTGTGCCAATTTTTATATTTCCGCAGCAGCCAGCCTAAAGTGAAGACTAGGGCGAAGCTGGCGTATACCGCCGCCATTACCTGCCAGTCATAAAAGCCGATAAAATAATCACTGGCTAACATGGCCGCTAATGGCAGTAAAATCCCCCATTTTGTCCTTAAATAACAGCCGGCGAACAAGGCCATGGCCGCGATTGGGGTGAAGTTATAAGGATGATCCACCAGCCTTGACATGGCTGCCAATACCACAATTGATGCTACGATGATAATTTTTGTTCTTTTAGACATAAAATTAATTTATTATTTTATTAATTTATTAAATACATTATCCATTTTTTCGGCAATTCCGCCCCAGTTATATTTCTCTAAAACCATCTGTTTAGCACTATTTACAACCTGCGCAACTTCATCTTCATTTTTATCATCTAAAATATATTTTATTTTTTCCGCGATGCTCTCTGGATTTCTAACTTCACAGAACCATCCGGTTTTGCCATCCTCTAGAAAATCAGGAATTCCCCCAACCGGCGTGGCTATTACCGGCACACCGTGAGCCATTGCTTCTAAGAACGAATTGCCCAGCCCTTCAGTCAAACTCGGCCGGCAGAAGACATCGGCCGCCAGATAATATTTCGGCAGTTCATTTGGCTCTACAAATCCCTTAAACTTCACTTCGTTTTCAATCTTTAATTTTTTAACTAAATTTTCTAGTTTATTTCTCTCCTCGCCATCGCCGCAAATTACTAATTTAATATTTAATATTGAATATTTAATATTTAATATTGAAAAAGATTTTATCAAATCTCCAATACCATTTTTTTTAACTAATCGTGAAGCAGTTACAATCACCTTGTTATTTTTACCAATACCTAAATCTTTTCTGATACTTGATACTTGATACTTGATACTTGATACCCGGTTGACTCCGTTTGGCACTACATCTATTGCACACGTAGCTCCCATATTCTTCGCCCAATCAGCCAGATATGAACTAATGCATTG
>PFAR01000001.1:27283-31071 GCA_002773655.1 Candidatus Falkowbacteria bacterium CG10_big_fil_rev_8_21_14_0_10_43_10
TTTTTCTTAAAAAACAAGGCGGCAAAGCCGGAAAAGCTTGCCATAATTGACCAAGCGATATCATATTTTTCCTGCCGGTGCAGTTTATTCGCTAATCTCGCCGCTCGAAACGGGAAAAGCAGCTTATCAATTATTCCTAGCCCCCAGCCAACCCGATAAACAATAATATTGCCCATTTTTTCTTGCGCGGTGTCTTTTTTGTCTAAACGCACCGTAATCATGGAAAACTCCGCGTCTTTAACGCGGCTAACAATCTCTTTTACCGCCACTTCGGCGCCGCCCACATGCGGAAAATATGCGGTTGAGAATATCAAAATTTTCATATTAATTTTGCGTGACAGATTTAATATAATCTTCGACTGAATGCTTAGCAGACCAGCCTAATTCATTCATTTTTGATAAATCTATAGTTGAAGACATCCGGTCTCCTTTTTTTTCCGGAAGCATTTTAATCTCACCGCCAAACAGCTTTGCTATTTCCATTACTGAATAAGTTTTTTCCGAGCCGATGCAGTAACCGTCGCCCGCGCCTTTGGCTCCGGCCAGAACCAAACCGTCCACAATGTCATCAATATAAGTGAAAGCTCGCCTTTGCGTGCCTGGCTTTACGACCGATAGCGGCTCTTTATTCTTATGCTTTCGGGTAAAAATCCCGATTAACGTAGCATACTTTCCGTCTGTTATCTCGCGGCCGCCATAAACGTTATAAAAATATGTTATTACGTAAGGCAGGTTAAACCAGCGCCCGTAATTATTAACTAATTCGGTGTTGTTGGCCTTGCTCCAGGCATAAGGCGACTCTGTCCGGCCGCCGATGCTGTCGCCGAATTTCGTGCTTGAACCAGCGTATAAAAGCCTTGTCTTATTCTTCCGGCAAAACTCAAGGACTCCCAATGTCCCTATAATATTTAACCGCCAGACTAAATTTATATCCTCAAAACTGGTTAAAACCCGGGAATATTCTCCCAGATGGTATATCATGTCCGGCGCTTCTTTAATATGCTCTTTTATATCTTTCGTTTCCCCCTTTATATATTTAACTCCCTTAACGTGGTTTTTCTCACTCCCGTTAAAATAATTATCCAAACTTGCAACATCATGTCCCTGGGCAGCTAATTTTTCGCACAGATGGGAACCGATGAATCCGGCGCCGCCTGTCACTAATATCTTCATATTTGTCATTCCCGCGAAAGCGGGAATCTCCTGAAAGTTTTAGATTCCCGCTTTCGCGGGAATGACATAAAAAATTTATTAAATTCCTAATTGCTCTTTATACTCCGGAATCCATTCATGCAATTTAACCTTCGGCTCCCAGCATAATAATTTTTTAGCCAGTGAATTATCGCACAAATTGCGGCGCGGTTCTATCCGCGGCGGGATGTTAGTTGCAGGCCCGCCGATCATTTCGGCAATCTGATTTACGCTGTATTCGTTGCTCTGTCCGGTATTAATCGCCCGCCCATCGCTGATATCGCTCTCTGCCGCCAATAAATTGGCCCGCACGATATCTTTAACAAAAGTATAAGTGCGTTGCTGTTCCCCGTCGCCCACGATTGTTAACGGCTGGCCGTTCTTTTTCTGACTGGCAAAAATAGCGATTACCGAAGCGTAAGCTCCTTCTTGCACCATGCGCGGCCCGAAAACATTAAAATAGCGCAGGCAGACGGTCGGCAGTTTATAAACATAACTGAATAAACGGCAGTACTCCTCGCCGATATATTTCTGCAGTCCGTACGGGCTTATCGGGATAGCCGGCATAATTTCTTTCAGTGGCATCTCTTTATAATCGCCATAAGCCGAGGAGGAGGCGGCATAAACAACTTTTTTAACTTTAGCGTCCTTGGCCGCCACCAAAACATTAAGCGTGCCGTTGACATTATGGTCATTGTACTTAACCGGGTCCTCAATAGACGGCTGAACTCGGGCTAAAGCGGCTTCATGAAATATATAATCTACGCCGACAAAATGCGGCTTTATTTCTTCCAAATTGCGCAGGTCAACTTCTATAAATTTCGCCCGCGAATTCAAATTTTCTTTTTTGCCGGTGGACAGGTTATCTAACACAATGACCTCATCGCCACGGTCTATTAAAGCGTCCACGAGATTGGAGCCGACAAATCCGGCCCCGCCAGTTACTATGTATTTATTCATATTTTTGATTTTAGATTTTAGATTTATGATTTATTTTTAGCTGATTTTATTGATGAAACCATAATTGAAATAATTTCTTCAGTTTCTTTTAAGAGCGGTTTGATTAACTCTTTTTTCATTAATCCGCTTTCAATAATTATCTCGAGCCAAAAACCTGACTCGTCAGCCTCTTCCACAACAATTCCTAATTTAGATATAAATTCCGCCGTGGATCGCGCGCGGCAAACTGCCCTATAATTAGCGCCGACTGAGGTGCCGCTGCGGATAAGCTGATTGCCGATTGTTCTGCCATCCGCTGTTTTAGGCAAAGCCTTAACCAATTTTATTATCCGTAAAGCATATTTCTTCGTTCTGTCTTTTAGCTCTTGTTCAGTCATAATTAGTTAAATCTAAAATCTAAAATCTAAAATCTAAAATTTAGACGATATGTCTTCGCCGTATACGCCTTTAAGGAGGTCAAGATCTTTGTTGCTTTTGACCAGCAGGTTAATATTTTTTTTCTGCGCGCTTTTCAAAAATTCTACGCCGGCCGCGTCACCGACTGTTTGTTCGTACAATCCGGCCAGAGCGGCAAAATCTTTGATAAAGCAACCGCCGCCCGCGCCGCGGCCGCTTTTGTGCAAGGGTTTGGCGTAACGGTTGCAAATGTAGGGGTCTGCCTCCAGCGCCTGCTGAATTTTCAGCCAGTCGGCGCCGCAACCCGCGGCAAGGTCAAAAAGCGCGTTGAAGAGTACGATTTGCACATACCCGCTCATATTATGCGAATACTTTATCAGCTCCGCCTCGGTACTTGAACAAATATGGCTAAACGGCGCGGGCGGCAATACCGCTAAAACTGTCTGCGCGGCGGCACGGTGCGCTTCGTCATCCACTGACAGCCCCATAATGTTGGAAAACGGATGCGCCGCGTCATGAGCCGCCGTGGCTTCAGACAAAAACTCCGGCGCGTATAAAATAGTAACGCGAGGATTTTCTTTTTGAAAATACTCGGTTGTGCCGGGAAGTATCGTTGACTTTATCACGGCGATACGGCCATCGCCCACCAAGTTCAGCGCCTCGGCGACAATACTTGAATCAAAACCGCTCGGCGTGGTCGGCGTTGGCACGGCGATAAACACAATATCGCAATCTTTTATTTTTTCTTTATTCTGCCGGTACGGCTCTTCCAACGCGTAGCGCACAACCTCATATCCGCGGTCCGCGAAATTATCAGCGTAATTCTTGCCGATCCATCCCTGGCCGATAAATCCAATCAATGACTTTGCATTTTCCATAGTTTATAGTTTATACTTTAAACTTAACTAAAAGATAGCCCCAAATTATGGGGATTGATTTTTGCTTAACTATAAGTTATTATTAAATAAATATGGCTGAAAGTCAAACAAAAATCCTATACCTTGTAACTCAATCTGATTTTGGCGGCGCCCAACGTTATGTTTTTGATTTAGCTTCTAATTTTAGCCAAAAATATGCTATTATAGTAGCAGGGGGCGAACAAGGGCATCAAGGTGAGTTAACAAAAAGATTAAAAGAAAAAAATATAGAATTCAGACATCTCTCGCATCTTAAGCGTGCTATTTCACCCTTGCACGATTGGCTGGCTTTTTGGCAGATTGTCAAGTTAATAAAAAAGGAGA
>PFAR01000031.1 GCA_002773655.1 Candidatus Falkowbacteria bacterium CG10_big_fil_rev_8_21_14_0_10_43_10
GGTCTCTGCCGCAGGGATGAAGGGCTATCATCATTCTTGCCGCAGGGTTTAATACCCTGCGGTCAAGGTGCTGGATTTATTTTCTTTGGCGATTTTTAAACCAAAGGCGATATTATCCTTAACCTTTAACCAAGGAAACAGAGTGGGCTCCTGGAACATAAAACCCATTTTCCCTTCAATAAAAATATTGCCGGAAGTCGGCTGTTCTAATCCGACAATCAAATTAAGCAAGGTGGACTTGCCGCAACCTGACGGTCCGACAAGGCAAATAAATTCACCGGGCCTGATAGCCAGGCTAACGCCCGATAAAGCCTCCACCTTGCTGTTGCCGCTTTTAAATTCCTTGCTAATATTTTGTATTTGCCACTTCATTTAAAATGCTTAAATCGTAAAGATTGATTAAGTCGGGTTTCTGGTCGCCTAAAAATCCCTGGTCAGCCGCCCAGTCGGCAAAGGTGAAAACCGAATCTTTTACCGGATCAATGTCGACATCAATCATTTGCCAAGCTTCTTTTAAAACATCCTCGGGTAATTTTTTGGTAGTTAATTTTTCAATTTCGGCATTAACAATTTGTCGGGCTTCATCAGAGTTAGCTTTAATCCAGTTAGTAACTTCTAAGTGGCCCGCCAGCCATTTTTTTACCAAATCCGGATGTTCTTTTAAAAATTCTGTACTGACAATTACATTGGCAGTACAGAATTTTTTTTCCGGCCATAAATCCCTTTCGTCAATTATTCGCTTTCCGCCCGCCTCAATAATCAGTCTTGAAGCCCAGGGTTCCGGCGCCCAGGCCCCGTCAAGCTGCTTTTGGACGAACATAGTCAATTGGTCGGCGTTGGCAATCGGCACGACTTGTGTTTTTTCAAGCAAGTTTTTCTCTTTTAAATAGTGCCTTAAGGAAATATCATGGGTATTACCCTGCTGGGGAGAGGAAATTTTCCTGCCTTCCAAGGCCTGGTCGTTTTCTTTTTGATATAAAGAATAGATCTCCGGCTGAACCACCAAAGACGCTCCTCCGGAGGTTGCCCCGCTGATAATTTTTAAGGCCTCGCCTCGCGACTTAATATAACCGTTGATGGCCGGACTAGGCCCGATATAGCCGATATCAATTTCTCCGGCAAATAAGGCCTCAATTTCTGAAGGTCCGGCATTAAAAATTATTGTTTTAATGGTTATATTATCGCCTAAAAATTTTTGGAATATGCCATTAGATATTCCCACCAGGGCCTGGCTATGGGTAATATTGGGAAAATAACCAACTTTAATTACTTGTTTTTCGGCCGTTTCTTTGGCAACGGCCGGATATTCCATTTTTAAATAGTAAGCGGCGACAATGCCAGCCATAGCCAATAAAAATAGAAGAGGGAACAAAAATTTGCGCATAAATTTATAATTTATATTAAATTAAATCAGCTAAGGTTAAATTTTCTAGCCTTTCGGCAATATAATCTCTGATCTCTTTCAGAACTCGGAGAATTTTTTTTTCTTTTTCTATCGGCGTATGGGAAAAAAAATACCGGCTGACTGATTCGGTAGGGGCTAAAGCGCCGTCCATTAATCTAATGATTTCCGCCAGGGTAATTTTATTCGGCGTTTTTGTTAAGGCATATCCGCCGTTAGCTCCGCGTTTCGCCCTTAAATATCGATTGCTTTCCAAAATATGAAATAATTGCTCCAAGTATTTTTTTGGCATATTATATTTTTTGCAAATGTCGTCAATTTTCATAAAGCCGTCTTTTTGCTGGCGGGCAATACAGATTAAAGCCAGGAGGGAATATTCACTTTTTGTGGTTAATTTCATCTTAACATCTTAATATTTTTTAATATTATCTACTTTGTCTATAAACATAGTATAGTTTTTAAAAGATGTCTGTCAAATGTTAATTTGTGGAAAACTTTTTTCATTTAATAAACATAAAGCGAATTTAGCGGGATCTAGGGCCGCTACGGTTTGAAAGAAAGTAGATAGAATTTCGTATTTATAGATGACAGAGTTAAAGCATTTTTTGTTCAATTTTTTGAATTTTATGAAAATTTTATGAAAAAATACCAAATTTTCACCGGGAAATAAGCGAAGAGGCCATGGAGACTTTTGAAAATGGCGATTAAGATAGTAACTAAGGAAAGATTTAAAAAGTTTGTCCGGGCCCGCGTCCTCGCCCGGCAGGGTAATTATAATAAAGCTTTAAAATTAACCAACAAATTAAAGAATGAAATAAAACAAGATGCGGAATTAAAAAAAATGGCATAATTTAATTCCGTAAAAAACCGGGGCGTTTTTGTTCCGGCTTTTTTTTAATATATTTTTTAAGCTTGACTTTTTTATATTTATATATTATACTCACTTAAGATTTAAAAACTCCAAGAACCGTTTTTTTAGCTAAGCGGTTTTTTTGCTAATAAGACTACTATATGGAAATAAGAAACATTGCTATTATCGCCCACGTTGACCACGGCAAAACCGCCCTGACAAACGCTTTAATGCGCCAGACCGGCATGGCGGACGAGAGCGTGAATATGGATTCAAACGCCTTGGAGCTTGAGCGCGGCATCACTATCTATTCAAAAAATACCTCCGTTTACTACAAAGACACTAAGATTAATATCGTGGATACTCCCGGCCACGCTGATTTTGGCAGCGAAGTCGAACGGGTTCTGCGCTCAATTGATTCGGTTTTGCTGGTCGTGGACGCGCAAGAAGGCCCGATGCCGCAGACCAAATTTGTCTTAAAAAAATCACTGGAATTAGGGTTAAAGCCGATAGTTGTTTTAAATAAAATTGATAAGCCGGCCGCCCGGCCCGAGCACGCGCATGAATTAGTTTATGAATTATTTTTGGATTTGGGCGCGACTGACGAGCAGCTGAATTTTACCACCCTGTACACTATCGCGCGCGAAGGCATTGCCAAGAAAAATTTAACGGACGGCAGCCGCAACCTGACTCCATTGCTGGATGAAATTTTAGCTAAAGTGCCGGCCGCTTCCAGCAAGGAAAAGTCAGACCAGTCTCTTTTAGTCCAGCCGTTTAATCTTGGTTATGATAATTTTTTAGGCCGGCTCGCGATCAGCCGGATTTATGAAGGAAAGATAAAACAAGGCATGAATGTTATGGTAAAAAACGCCAAAGGCGAAGCCCGCGCGGGAAAAATCACCGAACTTTTTACCTTTGAAGGATTAAACCGCAAAAAAGTGGAAGAAGCGAGCGCGGGAGATATCATTATGACTGCCGGCTTGCCGGATATTTTTATCGGTGAAACTATTTGCGAAAATGAAGACCAGCCTGCCCTGCCGGCGATTAAAATCGACGAGCCGACCATTGCTTTGAATTTTCTAGTAAACAGTTCTCCTTTTGCCGGCCGCGAGGGCAAGTTCGTCACCAACCGCCAGATTAAAGAACGGCTGGGAAAAGAGCTCGAAGTAAATGTCGGCTTAAAAATCGATTTTTCGGCCATTGACCATTATAAAGTTTACGGCCGGGGAGAGATGCATATCGCAATTTTATTAGAGAACATGCGCCGCGAAGGATATGAGCTGCAAATTTCCCAGCCGCGTGTAATTATTAAAGAAGTCGACGGCCAGAAAGTGGAGCCGTTCGAAGAGGTGATTATCAGCGTGCCTGAAGAAATGTCCGGCGCGGTTATTGAAAAGTTATCCAAGCGCAAAGGCACCATGCTTGAAATGAAGCCTGAACATGGCGAGATAAAAATTATTTTTGAAATGCCGACTCGCGGCCTGCTCGGTTACCGCAATGAGTTCGTGGTGGATACCCGCGGCAAAGGCATACTTTGCGCCCGCGTGATCGGCTTTAAGCCTTACGCGGGGAAAATAACCAAAAGCGAATTGGGCTCCATGGTGTCCATGGCGACCGGCAAAGCGCTGGGGTTCTCTTTATTCAACCTGCAGGACAGAGGCACGCTTTATATTAACGCCAATGTCGAGGTATACGAAGGGCAGGTTATAGGCAACGCGGCCAAGGGCAATGATTTAATGGTTAATCCGCTTAAAGGCAAACAGCTTACCAATATGCGCGCCGCCGGCTCGGATGACGCTATCCGCTTAACCCCGCCCATGGAATTAACTTTGGAGCGGGGTATGGGAGTCATGAATGATAACGAGTATTTGGAAATTACCCCTAAAAGTATCCGTTTGCGCAAAATGCTCTTGACCGAAAACGAAAGGGTGCGGGCGGGCCGGAAGAAAAACAAATAATTTAAGATAACATTGACAAAAAAAGTTAATCATGCTAATATTAAATAGTTAGTTTAATTACTATCCACTCAAATTTTTGGGTGACGAATATTAGAAGTGCAGAGATAAAGTCGAATTTCCGCTTTTAGTATTTAATTAATTAACTTTATTTTTACATTTTTATGCAAGGAACTATCAAAAAACTGACTGATAAAAACTTCGGTTTTATCGCTCAAGAAGGCGCTAACGATTTATTTTTTCACGCCAATAACTTAGATGGCGTTGAATTCGCCCAGCTGAGAGAGGGCGACGCAGTTACTTTCGAGATTGAAAACACTCCGAAAGGCAACGCCGCAGTCAATGTTAAAAAAGCTTAACACTTTTTTATATAATAAAAACAGTCCCGAGTAATCGGGGCTGTTTTATTTTACTTTAAATGGAGTTTAGCTTCGCGTTGGGCACTTTGCCCTGACTGGCTCCCTAAAAAAAATTTCAGCGAACTTTTACCCTCGTCTTGCCGAATTTAATCCACAAAGCAAGGATTTGCCTGCCAAAGGCACGGCGTAA
>PFAR01000039.1:0-19229 GCA_002773655.1 Candidatus Falkowbacteria bacterium CG10_big_fil_rev_8_21_14_0_10_43_10
ATCAGGGCGAGGCAAACTTACAAAATAAATGTCCCAACCAGTGGGAGTAAACTTACATTTTTAGATGACTAAATGCGTACCCTCAGGTAACATTAGGTACACCTTTATCTTTTTTCCTTTAAAATCTTACAAAAAATGCCCCAAATATTGGAGCATTTTTATTGCCTAAACTTTAAATTGTTTGAACCAAAAATCATCCAGACTATCTTATTATCATCTATTTTCTCCCTCCATTTCTTTATTTTTGGCGTGTTTTTTTCATATCCGCATTATAGCATATTTTTAGGGGAAAATAAGGAAAAAATTAATTTTTTTTATTTATTCTAAACAGCGAACTGAAAAGTTTTTATTTTAGATGCCAAGATATCAGCCAGCTCGCTTGCTTCTATTTCTAAATCATAACGCGATTGCAAATTAAGCCAAAACTGCGGCGACATTCCAAAATATTTGCCTAAGCGCAGAGCGGTGTCGGCGGAAATAGCCCGGCGGCCAAGCACAATTTCATTGATGCGGCGCGGCGCGACATCTATATCTTTCGCCAGACGGTACTGGCTGATATGCAATGAATTTAAAAATTCTTCCGCTAAAACTTCTCCTGGATGTATTGGTTTTATTTTTTTAGCCATAATGTTAAGTTTAATGATAATCTGTTATTTCCACTTCGTAAGCGTCTTGCTCGCTCCATTTAAAACATATTCTATATTGGGAATTTATTCTAATGCTATGCTGGCCGCTTCTTTTTCCTTTTAGCGCCTCTAAATGATTAGCGGGCGGCAAACGCAGATCTGACAAAGACATGGCGGCATCCATCATCCATAATTTGCGCATAGCCACTCTCTGGATTGAACTAGGCAAACGGCGAGAATATTCCCGATTGAATATTTTCCGCGCTTCCTTGTCTTTAAAACTCTTAATCATGCCTACATAATAACGCGCTAAGATAATACTGTCAATACCCCTCAAAAAATGCCCTAAAAATGAAATTAAGCTAAAATAGTCTTTACTCTATCGTGAAGCCAATGCTGTATCTTAAGCCGGAATTCAATCCTTTGGCGATAATATCAACCCCGTAAGGAAAGCTCTCAAACCTGCCAAGCTTTATGTCAGGGACGGTTAAAACTTTCGTAAAGCGCCCAGCCTCATCGGCGGAAATAACAACACGGCTGAATTCAATATCTTTAACCAGCTCCCCCATTTTTCCTATCTCCGGCCTGCCGAATATTAGGGCGATTTCTTCTTGCGGGGCGAAACCGGCTCCCCGAAGGGACACCTGCGAGTTGCGGGCGGCGCGGTTGCGGTCAATTGACATTGACAGCGGCTTGCGGGGAGTATTATTATCTTCAGTCGCTTTATAAGACGCGACTAACTTAAAATTTTCGTCCAAAATAACTATACTTTCATGATTGAATACCGCTAGCCTTTCCTGGCCATTTTGTTCCAGCGCTTTTAAACCCATACACCAAGCGTTAGGCAGGCCGATTTTATAAGCATGCTGCCAGGACAGCGGCTTTAATTCATGATTCATTTTTACAATGCCGATTCCGTCGGTAAAATAAAAATGATCTTTGCCGAAAATGCCGTCAACCGCGAATCCTTCGGCAGAAATATGCTGAAAATTATTAACCGCGCCGGTCGTTAAATTAACCTGTTTTAAAACGCGGTCGCCGGCAAAATATGCTAATTTTTTATCAGCGTCATAATATGGCTGCCTGATTCTGTCGGAGTTTAAAACTATTCGCGGGCTGGCTAGTTCCGCGCGAGTCTGGCTGCTGATAATTTTTATAAAATCGTTTTCTTTATCAGAACCGTAATCAGTTTTAATATCAAAAATAATCTCTCCGCCTCTGCTTAAGGTGATATTATCATTTTTTTCCTGATTGGCATAACTATTGATTGCCATTAAATTATTATTCCAGATTCTGATTCCGTTAGTCCCGACAGTCGCTATATTATCCCCCGCTTTTTGCACGCGCATCATCCAATCCCATGAATTATCTTTTACGCTTCCAACAATTACCGGATTACTAATATCGGTTAAATTATATTTATATAAATACTTTCCGTTCACCGCGTAGGCGTATAAAACATCAGCTTCAATATTAAAAGCGAAATCATAAAAATCATTCCAGCGCTCATCCGGCGCGCTTATTGCATATTCTTTAATTAATTTATCGCCTGCTTGCTTAAACAGCTCCAGCTTGTCAGTATCAACCGAACCGACATAAATTTCATTATTCCAAACAATCGCGTCGCCGCTGCTGTATGACTGGACTTTGCCCTGGGCTTTCGCGCCAAACAGCATGTCAAAAACAAACATTGAAACATATAGGATAACCAAAAGCCCGGCGATAAAAAAATAACGCATTTTTTGATTTCTAATAGCTTTCGGCTGGCTTAAATTCATATTTTTATTTTAGATAGTTATGAGCTAAAATTTTTCTGGTAATATATTTTTTATTTTTATTAAAAACGGCCTCCTGGTAAACAGCGGCTATTTGGCCGGCTAAATCATCCCAGTTATAGCTATTAAGCGCTTTTTGCTTGGCAATTTTCGCCAAGGCGCTGCGCTTTGTTTTATGTTTGATTAAGTAGTACAGCTGCCGCCGCAATTCCTTGATATTCTTATTTTTAAACAATAATCCCGCTCCGCCGACCGCTTCTTTGTTTTCATTTATGTCGCTGACTATAATCGGCAGGCCGTAAGACATCGCCTCTAACAGCGCGATTGACAGGCCCTCCGATTCGGATGGCTGAACAAACCCATAAGCATTGGCGTATAGCTGAGCCAAAGCGATTCCGCTTTGGTTGCCGGTAAAAATAATTTTATTATTATCACCGGCTAATTTTTTCAGTTCAGCCACGTAATCATCGGTAAAAGCGCCGGCGCCGGCAATAACTAATTTTTTATCAGTGCGCATGCCTTGATAAGCATTAATTAAATAATGGATTCCCTTATGGCGCACCAAGCGGCTGACAGCCAGAATATATTCGCCCTTAACCAGCCCCCATTGTTTGATTAAATTATCCGCGCGCTCACGATTAATATTTATGCCGTTGGGGATATAGACCGTATCTTTGTTATAATTAAGTTTGGTATATCGCCGCAGAATTTTTGACGGCACGATAATCGCGTCGGCAAAAACGCATAGCATCCGCTCGCCTAATTTTAAAAACCGCTTGGCAAACCAGCCCCACTTTTGGTGCTGATAACATTGGGATTGAAAAGTGGCAATTATCGCGGTATGGCGCTTAAATATTTTAGGCAGCCAGATTAATAGCGACGGCCCGATTGAATGGAAATGAATAATGTCCGCCGGCTTAAACATGACGTCTATTACTGCCAAAAAAGTATGAGTGATAGTATCAAAATTTTTTGTCGGAATAGAGGGTAGGTTGATTAATTTCACCCCTTGGTATTCTTTTTTAGTCCGGTCAGAATAATTGTGGCGCGTATACGCAAAAACATCATGGCCTGATTTAGCCAGTCTGACGGCTAAATTATCCACGTAATTCTCTACGCCTCCGCCAACGCCGGGCATTCCTTTTTGTCCGATAAAATATATTTTCATAAATTATTTTTTTGCTTGCTCGTAAATTTTTATTAATTGCCAGTAATATTTTTCTTCGCTTAAATAATCTTCATTGTCTTTGATGAATTCTTTAATATTAACCGTCGCCTGTTGGCGCAATTTTTTATTTTTATCAATTTTTTCTAATATCTTTGCCAATTCTTCGCTATTTCCCGGCGTAAAAACAAATCCGTTTTGTCCGTCATTAATATACTCTTTTAATCCGCCTACCTTAGCACAAACTGTAATTTTCGTCAACAATTGCGCCTCCCGCAAAGCATAGGGCGCGTTTTCATGGCATAGCGACGGCACTACCACCGCCCGCGCGTCAGCGATTAATTTAATCAGCTTTAATCCGCGCTGATAGCCGGCAAATTTAATTTTACCGGCTATCTTTAATTCACGGCTCTTGGCTTTCAGTTTTTCCATTTCCGGTCCGGCGCCGGCTATTACTATTTTGCTTTTTAAGCCCTTGGCTTTGGCCGCGGCTTCAATAATCGTCTCTGCCCCTTTTTCCGCAGACAGGCGGCCGAAATACAAAAAATAATCCTTGTCCTTTACCGGTACTGAATTTTTTAAATCAACCGGGTTTGCCAGCTTGATAATTTTTCCCGTAAACCCGGCTTGCTCAAACTTGCGCTTTAAAAATAAGCTGGGAGAAATAAAAATTTTAATATGGCGGTAGGGATTTAAAAATTTATATAAATACGCCTCAACCATCGCCACAAAACTTTTGCTATAAGAATTATGCAGGCATTTGTCTAAAAAGCAACGGTAAAATTTTCCGCCCAGACAGCGTTCATATAATTTCCCGCGGCAGAATAAATTATAGGCCGGAGAAATCAGCTGGTAATCATGCAGGGTCATTACCATGGGAATTTTATATTTTTTTAAAACATAAATAACGCTGGGAGAAAGCTGGCGGTTAATATTGTGCAAATGAGCCACATCCGGCCGAAAGTCGGCAATTAGCGCTTCTAAATTACGGTAAGCTTCCCGGCTGTAGATGCTTTTGCCGGCTAATTTTAATTTGGACAAAAAGTTAATTTTAGCGTGATAATCGGATTTTTTAACAAAATATTTAGCAAATTTAGTCGGCAGATTATGCCGGTCAAGCATGGAAAAATAAGCCACCCGATGGCCGTGCTCTTTTAAAACGCGCGCCGTTTCCAGATATGACCTTTCCGCGCCGCCTTTTAAATAATGAAATTTATTGATTAGAAGAATTTTCATATTTTGTTTTTGGCCGGCTAAAAATATCAGCCGCGGCTATCATTAAACCGACAATAAACCACAATTTGCCTTTATAAAAATTAGTATCAAACCATTCAAACATAAAAATACTGGCTGCCGCCATGATAAAGAAAGCCATTTGCCGGCGTTCAGCCGCGGCCATTGCTTTAATTTTTTTGCCAATATGTAAAATTATGCCGGCTAAAAAAATCACAAAAGCAGCCAGGCCCGCCGCTCCGGTTTCAGCTATGATTTTTTGCCAAAGGCCGTGCGACTCCATTAAGGGCGCGTAAGTCGCCTGATAGCGCCGGCTTTTTTCTTCTAAATTTTTATACATGCCGGCGCCGGCGCCGATGATTGGATTTAACGCGAATCCCTGCCAAGCGACATCAGTCAAAAGCTGGCGGTGTTTATTTGAGCCGTAGCCGATTTCGCTTGCCTGCAGTTTAAACATATAATATCCGGCCGGCAGTAAAAACATCCCTGCTAAAGCGGCTAAAACCAATCCGGCTGATAAATTTTTTAAAATTATTTTTCTAAAATAAACCGATAGGAATACCGCTTGAGCTGATAAAGCGAGCCAGGCCGCGCGCGAAAACGACCCGACTAAAATAATATTAAATAAAACAAACAAGCCGATAATAATCCGCCGGCCGGCTGGTTTCGGCTGCCAATACAATAAAGCCAGCGCGAGCATCGTCGCTGACGCTAAAATTTCAGAAATTTGTTTTTGATTATCGCCGATGGGATAAATTCCGGCAATGCTAACCGGCTTAAAACGGATAAATTCGTTATATAAATCCTGCTGAAAAACAGAGGCAATGCCCATTAGAGAAATAATCAGCGCTGATAAAATAAAGCTTATCAGCGCATAGCGCAGTATTTTTTCCGACCTGATAACATTAGCCGGCAAGATAATAAAAATGGCGTAAAAAAACAAAATCCAGCGCAAACTGTAAATGATGCTTTCCCAAAAATTAAAGGCGAAAAAAGCCGAGATTAAGTTAACCGCCAAAAATAAAACAAAGCAGAAAAAAACCGGCCGCTTTATTTTTTCTGGTTTTATAAAAATTATCCTGATTAAATAGCTGATAAAAAGCGCTATTCCCAGCGCGTCAACTATCGGCAGAGAGAACTCCCAATGAAATCCGGGAGCGTTAATGTTTAAAAAGCCAAAATTAACATACCAATTAATCGCTGGTAAAAAAAAGGATAAGCTATAGATGCCGAATTCCGGCTTCAAGCTGAATAATAAAATTAAAAAAACTGCCGCGCCCAGCGCCGGCTTAAGCAAAAAAATTACAAACAAAAAAAACAATGTCAGCTGGGGAATGGCAATATTGGCAGCGAAGGTATTTAATTTTTTAATCAAAAAAGCCGGCATAATATAATTTTTAAAAAATAATGATATAATCCAGCGTCAAGCCGAATAGCTTGTTTTTAATAATTTGATAATTCTTTATTTCCGCCCGCGCTAATAATTCTTTCACTTCTTTTAACGACAATGGGTCCATATATCCGCCCGCGGCCCAGGGCTTGCCCAGCCATCGCAAAATTTTATCAAAAACTTTTTTGGGCAGATAATGCAGCAACGGCAGGCGCGTATGCACCTCAACCGGAAAAAATCTGTTCGGCGTAGTGATGAATGCTTTACAGCCGACTCGTTTTATTTCCCGCAAAAAGTTTAATTGGCTCTCCCGGCCGATGATATGCTCCCATACCGCGTTTGACCAAATAATATCAAAACTTTTATCAGTAAAAGGAAACTTATGGCCGCCATAGCAAATTGCTTTTACCAAAGGATAATTTTTAATAAATTCCCGCGGCCGGTCTATGCCAAGCGCGGTTATTTTTTGAGGATAGAGGTAATTTTTTTCCAAAAAATTATCCACCGGGCCGTATTCTCTGTCGGAAAAACCTGCGTCTAAAATAGTTGTTTTAGATCCGGGTCTCATGATATTGATGAATTTTTGCCACTTTTTCTGGCGATTGTAGGCGGAAACTCTATAAGCAAAAGACATAAAGAATGTTAATAATTAACTAAAAAAATCTAATTTAACATCAAATATTAACATATATACAAAATTTTGTCAACTAAAATTAAATTTTAAGTTATATTGCTTAAAAATTGCTTTTTTTTATTGTTGACAATTTTAAATAAAGGTGATAATGTGTAATATCTTTCGTACCTTTACAATTTAAAAAATAATTTTTTGTTTTTTGAATAAATTTTGAAAAAACAAAAAAATAAATTCAAAGGAGACAGGACAATGAAAAAGCTGAACGCGGTATTAGTATTATTAATGGTAATCGGGCTGTTTTTTTGCCAAAAAACAGCGGGGCAAGTGAGCAGTATCACCATTGAAATGAACCAGCCGGCAGGCGGACAATTTACGGTCCGCTGGGAGAATAAAACTGATTTTGGCCAGCCCTATGTCGTTGAAGTATGGGCCGGTTCGCAAAGTATGGCGGCCAAAACCGTGGCCGGACCGCAAGTGGTCTCTGGCGGGGAAAAGCAAACTATTTTTAATATGTATACAAATCCCCAAGAACTTTGGTACACAGCCGGAGTTCGCCTGCAAAACGAGTACGAGTATACGTATAGCTGTAATAGCTGTTACGCCGGACTATGGAACGGCGAACCAACGCCGACCGCCAGGCCGACAAATACCCTAACGGCGACGGCAACCTTAACGTCCACTCCGACTGCGATTCCGACGGCAATCATAATTAAAAAAGTTATCGGAGAGGAAACTGTGAAACCCATGGATATTGCCATGGAAGAAGCGGTATCGGCAACCACACCGATGAAAATAAGAGTGAACGTGGTTGGCTATTACGACGCGGTTACAGTATGGAGTGGAGAAGAAGAAAAAGAATTTATAGTTTCCACTCCCCAGTCACTCACCTTTGGCTGTTCAATCCAAACAGTAACAGGAATAGTAATTGACAAGTGGTGGATTGATGTTCTGGATGGAGGACAAAACATCGGAGATGATCTGGAAATAAAATCGGCAACGAATTCTACGGTAAGACTGAATATCAGTTATGCCGCTGAAAAAAAGCTGTGGGTTACAGTTTGCGGCCGATATGAAGACGGCGAAAAAATAAAAGTCGTTACCGCCAAAATAACGATAATCAACTCTTTACCACTAGCCTCAACCCCCACGCCGGCAAATACGCCGACTCCCGCACCGACGAATATCCCGCCTTCGCCAACTAACACGCCGGTTGAGGGAAACACGCCGCCGATATTGCGAATGGCGGATGGATATTATCAAAATAATACTGTTTTAAAGGATGCCACCTTGAAATTGACGATGGCGATAATTGATGAAAACGGTCCCGCCGATCCAATAGTGTATTTATCGGAAACGACTGGGGAGGTAATATTAAACCCCAGTACTTATCGACATAAAAAAAATTTGTGGACGATGGGGATATGGTTGAAAACAGACAAAGTGGGAATTTTTACGGCCACTATTTTAGCTTATGATGGCAGCCACTATAGCGAGCCATTATATCTGAAGTGGGAGGTGGTGAATCAATCACCAACCCAAACGCCGGCGCCGATGCCTACTTTAACTCCCCAGCCGACGCCAACCGCGACGTTTACGCCGCCAGCGCCAACCGCGACGTTTACGCCTACACCGACTTTGCTGCCCAACAGAGTGGCGCCATATGCCTTAAACATTTCGTTGAGCGACGGATCTAAAATCATGAATATCGAATCCTCCCAAAAAATTGGCGCATTTTCCGGCGCGGAGTTTGTGCTAAATATTAAAGCTCTTGACGACTGGGACGGGAGAGATGTTAAAATTTTATCTCAAGGATGCGATGTAACGCCAATGAAAATATCCGATGGCGAGGCTGAAGAGCAAGTTAATCTAAATTTCAGCAGCGCCGGCGAGTACACCTATGTATTTTGGGCGACGGATGGAGAAAAAGAAAGCGAAAAAATTTCTCTTAGCTTTAGCATTAGTCTTTCTTCCACCCCCACGCCGACGGTCACGCCCGCACCGACATCCAAACCGTCTCCTACCGCCACTCCTCCCCCCCTGAAAACAGGAGAGGCAATGGCTGTTATTGACAACAGTCAGGGTGATGCGGAAATAAATATTTTGTGGGATATGCCTACTACTGATGTTAAGGTATGGCATATCTATGTTTTTCAGGACGCTGACACCCAGCCCCAGTACTTAGGTTGGATGTCGCCAGATGTAAATTATATCTGGTGGAATAAAAGTAATGTCCAGATTGATCCCTTATTTAAAAAAGAGGGGCCGAAATCTGGTATTACTTATCGCTTTGAGGTTAGAGGGGTAAATACTAACAAAAGCAAAATTGTAGTTTGCAAAAGTAATACCTCCAGCCCAATTATGTTAATTAACAAAGTGATAGCCAAAGGCATCAAAGCGGCAAAGGGAGGGTTCCAAGTCAATATTGGCTGGGACCAAACTATCGCTCCAGCGGCTGAATTTTGGGATGTCTGGCTATCCGTTGATGATGAGGCTTATAAATACTTAGGCCAAATCATTAATAATATGGGGAATGTGCTTGAGTGGAAACAAAACAATCCCTATATTACGGAAAACTTCCGGACAGGCCCGCAACTTGACCTGGACTACAAATTTTTGGTTTATCCTCTCTCTAGCCAGAGGAAAATAATCTCCGGGCCTTTTCCGACGGATAGAGTAAGATTTGTAATCAATACCATTACCGTCGGTACTGCATCGTGGAAAGAGTTGGATATTCAATATGAATCGCCAGCTCCATAAAACAAAATTGCTCCTTTAAGTTGCCTCCGCTATGTTTAACTACGTAGCGGATTTTTTTTGCTAAAATTAAATAAAAAACTGCCATTTAACTAAAATTAGGGATGAATATAAAAACTTATGCTAAAAAATATTGACAAAAGCAAAAAATGTGTTAATATTTAAGAATTCAAAATTTATTTGGATTACTATGTTCTTTAACAAAGAATCAATTCCGCTTCTAGAAAGCGGATTATTCATAGATTAAAAAGAGCTGTTTCAGCTCTAAAAAATATTAAACACGGGATTGGAGAAGTAAGATGAAAAAAGTTTTAGCAGTTGTGGTTTTTTTCGCGCTCCTTTCGGGAGCATTCGAGAAAACGTGGGCCGCTGTCACAAAATTAGACTTAACGGCGGATACAAAAACCGGTCAGGGAACAGTTTCTATTTCCCTAAACCAGCCTGCCTACGATTTTAAGGTACAGGTCTGGGCCGGAAACGAAAACTACGGCATCATACCAACTAAACCGCTAGGCTCGCTGGCCATTGATAAAACACCGGCGGGAAAACTGGACTTTCAGTTTGACTTCAGTTTGCAGTCAAATTGGGGACAAGCTATTCCCTATTACACGCTAAAAATCCATTACACGGCTATCAGCGAATATGATGATTATACTGATGGCCAGTATTTAGAATGGGATATTAGGAATGGTTATTGGCTGAACCGGTATTATGGATTTATCAATTACGTTCCCGGTTCCGACCCAACGCCAAGCCCTGCGCTGTCTGGGTCGCCGCAATGGCACGTAAGCGTGATGGATAATACCACCACGGCGCTGAATATTGGCGGGCAGACAGACTACGACGATTTGCCTGATCTTGATATCCGCTGGCAACTGGAAAAAGGGTCTCCCGCTAATATTAAAAACATAGTCGTTTATGTAAGTATTAATGGCGGGACCTACCAAGCTCTGGGGCAAACTTTTGTCGGCTCGGCTAGTCATTTGGTTTGGCGCAATGTTCCAGACAACATTGCGCTTTATCTCGATTTCCGCGGTGGTCCGCAATTTGGGAAAAGCTACCAGTTTCTAGTTTATTTCTATACTGACACTGGTGCGTCTTATGGCCCGTTTTACAACTCCGGATCGGTTAAAATTTTGGCGAACAGAAGCCTGTCGCCAACGCCGACGGTAACGCCGCCTCCGCCTCAACAGTCGACAAAGACGCCTGTACAAACGTCCACGCCGACTGTTACGCCAATGCCGATAGCGGGACTGCCGCCCACTGATCTTAAGGCAGAGCAAAACACCTGGGATCCAAATAACGTGGTCTTTTCTTGCACGGCGTTATTTAATGAAGTTCAATTCTCTCTATATGAGAGAACTGAAGGACAGTTGCCGGAGCAGACGATGAAAATCGGCGAGCAAACCGTCAAAAAAATCGACGGGGTTTGCTTTCTCACTCTCCCTTGTGTAAATAACCCAAACGCCCAACTAAGTTTAGGCAAAATTTACCACTTGGAAGCGAGGCAGAAAAACAACGCCCAGTTTTCCCAGGCGGCTGTAAAAGATTTTATCTTGTCGATTTCCAGAGCTGAATACAGCCAAACTGGCGACGGAATAACCGTTCGATGGCAGACTTATGCGCCAAAAGTCAGAATTAGCGTTTGGCACATATTGTACGACACTAACGGGAGGTCTATCGGAGGGGAATTTGTGCGCGATATTGTAACAGAAAACGCGCAAAAATACCCAACCGAATGCTTGATCCCGGAAAATTATTCCGGAAAAGACGGAAAAAAACTCTTTTCCGGGGGAGATTACGCTATAGCTTTCACGGGCTACATGAAATCTAGCCCGATACGAAACATCGCGGACGAACCCCTTGAATCAGCAACGGTGTATGCTTTAACACTGGTAACGTACGGTAAAAAGGACGTTACCACCGCCTCGTTCACCACCAAAGAAAACTGGGGCACAATAGAACTTTCTACAAAATCTACGTTGTGTCATCCAGTATATCCCTATTAATATATACACAAAATCGTTCATTATAGACTGCTTATAAATAACAAAAGCAGTCCTTTTTTTGCTGTTTTTAAGCTATTGACAAAATCTGAAAATATGGTAATATAAAAAGTTATTAATTAAACATATTTTTATGGAATTAATCGCTATAATCAATAAAAACCGCAAAAAATTAATTTACAGTATTTTCATCTTTCTCGCGGCCGCGTTGATAGTAACCTTTGTCCAGCCGTTAAAATACCGGGCGCAGGCGCAAGTCTTGGTGGTGCAAGAATTTGAGGAAAGCGTTGACCCTTACTCCGCTTCCAAATTAAACGAATATCTGGGCGGACTGCTCGCCAAGATAGTTTCTTCCGAATCTTTTTTTAACCAGACCATCAAATCGGGATTCGGCATTGACACCGGCTACTTTTCCGGCTCAAAGAAAAAACAGCTGAAGCAATGGAATAAAACCGTGGAGGCAAAATCCCTTTACGAGTCGGGCATTATCGTCTTATCCGTTTATCATCCGAATAAAGACCAGGCGGAAAAAATCGCCCAAGCGGCCATCTATACCTTAAAAACCACTAATAGCTTTTATCACAGTGTTCCCAAGGTTGACGTGCGCATTATAGACAGCCCTTCGGTTTCGTTCCTGCCGGCTAAACCGAATATCTTATTTAATATTATTATCGGCCTCTTGTTCGGCTTTGTTTCCGGCCTGCTGTTTGTTTACTACAATGAACAAAATAAAACCGCGCTGGAAAAAATAAAAGAGAAAATATTATAAAAATATTCACAATAAAAAAGTAGGGGGTAAAAAAAGCCCCTACTTTTTATTTTTCTGTCCCTACTTTTTTATTTTGAATATTATTTGCGGCATTTGCATTCATCTGAGTCCATTTAGATACGTACAACGGATTCAAATTAAAGGATCGCGGTTAGTTTTAAATACGTACAACTTAACTTCTACTGATAAAATTCATTTCTAACGGTGAACTCCCGGTCTTCGCTTAATTTCCCCTGCCAAACAACCTGATTGGTTTGTTCATCCGGGCAGTAGCTGCAATTCAGCGGCAAATACTCTTTTATTCTGTTGGCCGAAGTTACGTTGATATTAAAATCCGTGTATTCATTGCCCAGCTGTTTTTGCAGAACTAATTTATACTCATTGCCTAACTTAACCCTGGCGGGCAATTCATACTTGAATTCTAATTTTTTCTCTTGGCCCGGCGGCAGGGAGATGAATGTGCCAAACGCAGTCCTGCCTAATTCGCTGGCAACATCAAACTTCTGGCCGCCGGCTATTAACTTTGCTCCGTTCGGCGCGTACACCCTAAGATAATCGCGATAGGCCGGAACCAAAGGGTCGTCTTTTCTGGCGTCTTCGCTGTAATTATATGTCAGCAATAAAGCCGCCTCTATTTTCCCGTTAACTTCCGCGACTGTATAATCAATTTTCCGGCTGATATACTGGTCAAGGCGGGCAGTGCTTAAATTGGCGTCAACCACCATTAAATAATCTTTTTCGGCCGGCAATAAATCCCCGGAAAATCCGCTCTCCGCCACATGGGCCTGCAGTTCCGGATCGTTAAAGTAGACAAACATTTTCTGCTCTTCCACGTTTTTGCTGATAACCGTCATCGCGCCTAAAATATTAAGCAAAGGCATTTTAAATAATTTCTTTCGGACTTCCTGGGCAATCGGGTTAATAATATATTTTCTGTCCGACCCTTCAATTGTTTTTCCGCCGGCCAGTTCAGTGCGCTCGCAAACTTTATTTTCCTTGCATTCTTTTACATACTGAGGGGTATTGCCGAAGTTGCCGCTGTTATATTCTATGTTATCAACCGCCACTCCGCCCACCAAATCCAGCCAGCCATTGACAACCTCCGGGCTGAAAGCTATTACGCCGTCTGGCTCTTCCTGTCCGCCTTGGGCTTTATAAAGCGCCTGCGCCCGCTGGGCGGTTAACGGAAAGCTGGGCGACCAATTGACATCAGTTAAAGTCCACTGGTCCTTGCCATAATAATCGCGCAACGGCTCCGGCGGATTAATTTTAAATCCGCTTTTATTCTCCCGGTCAAATTCAGGAGTATCCTTTAAATAAAAATCAACTATCTCTCCATCTTTAATCTTTAAGATGCCGAAATTGCCAATATAGCCGCCGGTCGGCATCAGCTTCCGGTTATTCTGCATCAACAGTAGATAGGTCATCCCTTCCTTCTCCAATACTGGATAAACAATACCGGCGACTTGGGCGTCTTCGTCTTCAAAGCGCTTAAACTCCTCGGCCGCCTTTTTAATGGTCGGCCAGTCGCTGATTCCCGCCTCTTCCGTAACCGCTAAAACAGCCTTTGACTCTTTATAAATATTATCAACTTCTTTCAATAAATTGCCTACCAATGCTACCGCCCCCTGTTTATCGGCCAAATTGTCATAGCTCGCGGCGCCGAACGCCTGCAGTTCTTTAACTATGTCCACTAACGAGGCATAAGAATCTAAAGCGGAAATTGACGGATTTACCACTCTATTGCCCGCCTCTAGCTTGCCGCCTATCAAGGGGATAGAAAACAAAAATTTATGGTCCAGCAGGCCCTGTATTTTTCCCAGAGATTTTCTTGCCTGCAGAGCTGATTCTTTTGATTGCAAAAAATGGTCGTCTTTCCAAAGATTATAAGCGATATAGACATCTTCTTTGGCCTGGGCGATTAGGCCGAAATAATAAATGCTCATGCTGCCGATTATAATGCCCAAAATAAAAACCACTACCAATAAACCGGTAACGGCGTGCTTGGTGCGGCGGTATTTTTTTAATAAATTAAAATACCTCTCCCGAAATGGATATTTTTTGTTCTGGTTGTTCTGGTCTGCTGATTGCGGTTGTTCTGGCAGAAAATTCAATTGACTTACCATATTTTTAAGCTTTAAAATAATCAGGTTATTCTACCAATTTTTTTAAAAATGTCAAGGAAACAAAAATCCCACAAATATACAAATCTTCTCACAAATTTATATATTCGTGGGTTATTACATTTTTTCCACTGTTTCAAAGCCTAATAATTCAATTCCTTGCTTTAAAACTTGGGCGAGCGCCCTAATTAAAGCCAATCTGAATTCCCTCTCTTTTTCAGCCTTTAGCACCGGAGTGGCATGATAGTAGTCGTTAAACTGTTGGGATAATTCAAATAAATGCCTGGCAATCAGCGACGGTTCAAGCTTCTCCGCTGACTCCCTGGCAACTTCCGGAAATAAAGACATTTTAAACAAAATATTCTTTTCTTCGCTCCGTACAGACGCATTGCTATGCGTCTCCTGTACAGACGCATTGCTATGCGTCTCTACCTTACGCAAAATGCTTTGTATTCTCGCGTATGTATATAATAAATAAGGCCCGCTGTTGCCAGACAGGCTGATTGATTCTTTAATGTCAAAAGCAATGTCCCGAGTTAACCCGGTTTTTAAAATAGAATACTTGACCGCGGCCAAACTTATCTTTTCCGACAACTCATTTTTGTTGTCCAGCTCTTTATTTTTCTTAACTATTTTTGCAATCTCTTTTTTAACTTCATCTAATAACCATTCGCCTAAAATAACATTGCCCAGCCGCGAACTCATCTTTCCTTCTTTCAGCCTGACCCAGCCGTACGGCAGATGCTGTTCCCTTTCTTTGCTTTTAGGCAGTACGTATTCCAGCGCCTTGATTATCACTTTAAAATATTCTTTTTGTTCCGGGCCGACTACGTGGATAATTTTGTCAGGGTTGTATTCTTTAAACTGCAGTTTGGCTAGGGCCATATCCTTAGCCTCATAAGTCGGGTTGCTTTCCGAGTTAATAAAAACGCGGTTATGCAGACCGTGCTTGTCGCCCTCAAAAATTATCGCTCCTTCAGAGGCTTTAAATA
Source organism: Candidatus Falkowbacteria bacterium CG10_big_fil_rev_8_21_14_0_10_43_10 (assembly GCA_002773655.1). GTDB lineage: Bacteria > Patescibacteriota > Patescibacteriia > Patescibacteriales > XYC2-FULL-47-12 > 1-14-0-10-43-10. Next base: position 15,468 of record PFAR01000039.1, read on the forward strand.
TTCCTTTTTTCATCCCGTCCATGACGATCTTTTTGCCGTCCGCGAAAACTTCAGATTCAAAATACAACCGATCAAATTTGGTATTTACTCTTTTATAAATTTTGGCAAAATAATCCAAGCTCCACTTCCTGGTTTCTAAATATACCTCTCTGATTGATTCGTCATTATTATAAATCCGCTGGCTTATTTCTTTAATTTCTTTTTTTACCTCTTCGTTTGCTTCAAATTTTCCGCTGCCAAAAGCGTAGGCTTTCCCCAGAAACGCCGCTTTTTTGTTTATATCTTTTTCCTTGGCGGCTTTAGCGAATTTTCGCTTCAATTGCGTGATGCCCCAAAGGCACTTGGCGATATGCAGACCGACATCTCCCTGATAATTGGCCCTGGTTACTTTATAGCCGGCATTTTCTAAAATGCGGCAGACCGCCTCGCCCGTGATAATATTGCGCAGATGCCCGATATGAAAGGCTTTATGCGTATTGGGATGGGCGAACTCTACTATTATTTTTCTGTTTTTGCCGATGTTTGCCGCGCCATATCCTTTTTTCTTTATCTCGCCTATAACCTCCTGCGCCAGCTTCTTCGGCTGTAAAGTGAAATTCAAATAAGGTCCAACCGCCTTAATTTCCTTTACCGTCTGACACGTCTTGATTCTCTTTGCCAACTCACTCGCAATCTCTGCTGGATTCTTTTTTTGCGACTTAGCTAAATTAAAACAAGGATAAGATAAATCCCCCATTTCCGGGTTCGGCGGCAATACCAAATCCTGCGGAGACGCATTGCAATGCGTCTCTACGTTATTAATTTTATTTACAATATTCTGCTTTATTTTTTGGATTGTATACATATTAAATTAATTTTGAATTATTTCTGTCAATTTCCCATTTTAAAGGATTATTAATAATATAATTTCTAATTCTATTTAATTCTATTTCATTCCTGATTATTCTGTCATGAAATCCCGGCTGCCATAAAAAATTAATTCTCGAGAATTTATTATTAATTATTTTTGCGGCCATTCCTTTAAAACCGCGGATGATCGCCGATAAATTATTTGATTGCGGACCAAATTTATTTTGGCAACCTTGACGTAGAGACGCATTGCAATGCGTCTCTACATTTACATTTATTTTATATTCTATAATAATTATGCCGTGTACATGATTAGGCATTATAATAAATTCATCCAATAAAATATTTTTTCTGATTATTGGCGTTTCTAACCAGCACTGTTTTATAATTTCTCCAATCGGCGATAGAATCATCTTCGGTTTCTGGTGTAGAGACGCATTGCAATGCGTCTCTACATTTCCAAAAAATATTTTTCTGTTTTTCGTGCAAATTGTTACATAATACCACCCATAATCTCCATAATCCCACACCTGATGTCTATACGATCTAATGCGATATTTATTTTGAAATAATTCCTCCTTTTCTTGCGGCATATTACACCTTTTTCAATCTTACAAATTGTCTTTTTCCTCTCTGAATTAAAATTCCCTCTTTTGTCGCTTTTATTTTTGCATTAACATCAGTTATTGCTTTACCATCTACTTTTATTCCTTTTTGTTCAATTAAACGTCGCGCCTCATTTTTTGAGGAAGCTAAATTATTTTCAACCAATAATTCAATGATATTTTGCAGAGACGCATTGCAATGCGTCTCTACCACTTCGTCCGGCACTTCTTTATTCTGTACCGTCTTCTCAAAATGCTCCTGCGCTTTTTGCGCCGCTTCTTTGCCTTTGATTGCTTTTATTATCTCAAACGCCATGGTCTTTTTATACCGCATCGGATTTTCTCCTTGTTTCATGCTATTGCCAATCTCTTTTATAATATTCATGGGAATGTCAGTTAGCAATTCTAATCCGTTCAAAATGGCAGTATCAGGATAGGACATTGCTTTTCCATACATTTCTTCCGCGCTGTCGCCTAAATTAATGCCATTGCCTTTAGTCTTTCTCATCGTGCGGCCGTCCGGCGCGTCCATCATCTTATTGGCGCGCACGAATTTTTCTTTGCCTAAATAGCTTTTTACCAAATCTCTCCCCACCAGCATATTAAAAGTCTGGTCCGCGCCGCCGATTTCCATGTCTACTTTCATCGCGACTGAATCATAACCCTGCATTAACGGATAAATAAATTCCTGCAAATAAATATCTTTGCCTTCCGCCATTCTTTTTTTAAATAAATCGCGAGCCAGCATCTGCGGCACAGTCATGTGCGACATTAATTTTATTAAATCACTGAGTTTAAGTTTGGAAAGCCAAGTATGGTTGCGTTCAAATTTAACCGCATTTTTTCCTTCAAAGTTAATCAGCTGCGCGGCTTGTTTTTTCCAGCCCGCCATATTTTTCTTTATAATCTCATCAGATAATATCGCACGCGTTGTATCCTTATCCGGGTCGCCTACTTTGGCGGTATAATCGCCAACTAAAAAAATCACCTCATGTCCGAGCTCCTGTAAAATTCTTAAAGCGCGGATGCCGATAGCGTGGCCGACGTGCAAATAAGGGCCCGTCGGATCAAACCCCTGATATACTTTTAACCTTTCGCCGCTTATTAATTTCTGGCGCAACGCATCAGCGCTGGGATAAATTTTTTCCACCCCTCGCGTCAAAAATTTTTCTATTAAATTCTTATCAGTTGAAACTTTTGGCATATTTTTAACTAATAACTAATTAACTAATTTAACTAATAACTATCTTCACTTTATCTTATTCCTCTAACTTTTGCAAATGAATTTCTTGACAAAATTGGGCTAATCTATTAAGATATAGCCGGACTTGTTTGAAAACAACAAGTCTAATTTTGCACCATCAAAAACCATAGGTGAAAGAGAGCAAGCGATGAAAAAAAGTATGATCAAGCATCTCGGCTTTGATTTAAGCACGACCGCTTTGTCGGTTGGCGGCCGAACTGAAGGCGGGCAAGAAGTTTTTACTTCAATGCCCATACGGGGAGCGGCCACCTGGAACAGACAGCCGGCTTTTGATCTCCAGTATGTTGCCTCCATGATTCTTATACTCCTGGGAAAACTCGGGGAGCAGGGCTGGGAATTCACTCCCGATGGCGCGTTGTCTTTCTCTGTCCGCCAGCACGACATGGTGCTGTTGGACAAAAACGGCAATGTTATAATGCCGGCTTTGAGTTGGCAGTGTGTTGCCGCTAGCGCGCAAGTGGCCCGGTTGAAAAAACTGGGAGTAGAAACGGTGGTCGGTAATTTAGCCGAACGGTTCATCCTGCCCAAGTTGATGTGGACGCTGGAAGTTATGGACGAATCCACCAAAAACGCCGTGCAAGTCATGACGACCGGCGATTGGATCACTTTGATGTTAACCGGAAACGCCCGGCTTTCCACCTCAGACGCCATGAGTAATGGTCTGCTTGACCAGCAGACCAAAAAACTCGCCGTAAGCGTCTTGAAACAGGCAGGGTTAAATCCGAAATGGTTCCCGGAAGTTATCCAATCCGGCGAAATAGTCGGGACAGTACAAGCGCTTCCATCCCAAGAAACCGGAAACATCTGGGATGACATAAAGAGATGCTTAGCCGGTTGGAAAGTCATCGCTCCCTTGGGCGACAACCATGCCGGCGCGGTTGGCTGCGGTTTGGCTGATTCGGGAACCATCGTATTTTCCACCGGCACGAGCGGCACGGTCGTCCGCATGTGCGCCATGGACGCCACATTGACCGGACAAACCGCCCAGTTCGAATACTATTTGCACCGTCTGCTCCTGCTCATGCTGGCTCGCTGCTGCGCCTG
>PFAR01000039.1:19242-20699 GCA_002773655.1 Candidatus Falkowbacteria bacterium CG10_big_fil_rev_8_21_14_0_10_43_10
AAAAAGCAATGGGCTCCTAATTTAACATATAAGGAGCTGGACGATATGGCGATGAAAGTCCGCTTTGAAGACTACATTTGTATAAATGTCGGAGCAGACGGGCGGGAAATTTATCCGGAAAATTGGGAGAAGATTCCTTTGGACGTTAAAGTCGCCAGCGTCCAGGCCAGCATCTCCGCCGCACTAATTAAATTAGTGGGGATTATGCTAACCGAAGTTCGGGGAGCGGCACCGATCACCCGGGTGGTTCTGACCGGCGGACTAAGCCAGTCCCCATTCTTCCGACAAATCTTCAAAAACGCTCTCTTCGCGGTCAACCCCGATCTTCAGCTGCTTATCAGTGACCGGCAAGGCCCGCTCGCTTCACAGGCCGCTACTTTCGGCGCTTTGATTAATGCTATGGTCGGCGCCGGCGAATATCCCAACCTGGGAACGGCCATTAGCGAGCTCTGCCCGCTGAAGCCCTGCGACTAGACTTGCACATTCCCTGAAAATAAAACGCCTTCTGCAATACTCTTGCGGAAGGCATTTTTTATTTTAACGTAGTTCTTTATCTAAAGCTTTAAAAAACTTTTTTGAATATTCATAATTTTTTCTTCAGGAAACTTTATCTGCCGCAAAATTTTCTCCGCTCTTTTCGGATCTTCTTTATGAAAACTATTGCCCACTTTTTTATAATCATAAGAAGAAATATCATGCAAAAAGCAGGCAGCTGCCAAAACCTTCCAGTCCACCTTTTTGCCTTTGGCCAGCTTTTTGGCATTCTGCCAGACTTTCAGGTGGTGCCATGGTCCGTGGCTGGGCAGAGGATCTTTCGCTTCATTATATAATTTTTGGTTTAAAGCAAAAAATTTTTGCTCTAACGCTTTTATATCCATAAATTACTTTAGGTGCATCATTTGCTCTTTCAGCTTTTTATATTCCGCGCGGTAATTTTTCAACTTTTCGGTTTCCGCTTCCACAATTTCCTTCGGCGCGCGCTTCGCGAATTCTTTATTTTTCAATTTAGCCGCCAAATTTTTTATCAGCTGATCTAACTCTCCCGCCCGTTTTTCCATCCACGCTTTTTCTTTGTCTAAGTTAATCAAGCCGGACAGCGGGATATAAATTTCAATTTTATCAACTGTCGCGAATGCCGCTTGCTTTAATTTTTCTCCGGCTGGTTTTATTTCCAGTTCGCCGATGCCGGTACGCAGATTCTTTATCAATTCTGCCTGACTTTGCAACAATTCAATCTGAACGCCCGCGTAAATAACCGCTTTTACTTTTTGCGCCGGCGGCAATTTATATTCCGAGCGCAAGTTACGAATCGCTTTAATAATATTAATAATAAATTCCATTTGATCAACTACATCAAATTTTCCTCTTATCGGTGATATGCGCGGCCACTTTTGTATCATTAACAAATCATCATTACTATTATAAATCTCTTGCCATATAGCCTCGGTCACGAATGG
>PFAR01000039.1:20715-20865 GCA_002773655.1 Candidatus Falkowbacteria bacterium CG10_big_fil_rev_8_21_14_0_10_43_10
AGTTTTAGCAGTTGCTGTAAGACGTATGTAAGTACCTGATTTGTCTGCTCACCTTGTTGAAACTTTGAAATTTCAATATACCAATCTGCTAGATCATTCCACGTAAAATCGCGCAACCGTTCGCCGGCTTGCGAAAATCGAAAATTTTCA
>PFAR01000035.1:0-20238 GCA_002773655.1 Candidatus Falkowbacteria bacterium CG10_big_fil_rev_8_21_14_0_10_43_10
CGATTGACAAAATAATAATCTGCCAGTTGTCTGTAACCAATTTTTTAAAACTCACGGACATAAATATTAGAATTTGTATATTCGTACTTAATTCGTAATTCGTAGGAGAGGGACTTGCATGAGATCACCAGCGTTGTTTAGGTGTAACCCAGAAACCCAACCGCCACTTCCCTCCTAAGGCCAGCCGCGTCTGCGCCTCCAGCGCCGGAATAGATCCGAAAATAATAATAATGATCGGCAGAAAAATCCATTGAACCGGCATGCTTATTATTTTAAGCATACTATATTTGGGCGGCTGTTTTGGTAAAAGCAAAGTGGAAATGACTGCTGATAATATCAGACCCGCCATGGCTATCGTCATTAAAGCCCTGGTAATAAACGGCAAATTGCCGGATAATACCGTGCCGCTGAAGTCGCTTCCGCCTAAAATTAAAGGCAACCAGCCGACGACCGCGATAATCAAGGCGTTGGTCGCCCAGGAATGGAATCCGTACAGCTGAATAAAAACCCGGCCAAAGGCCTTCCGCTTAGGCATCCGCTTCCAGCTCTTGATAATATTAAAAATTAAATAAGGTATGTTTTCCACTCCCCAGCCCCAGCGCTTTTGCTGTTTGTATAAATTCTTCATGGTCTGCCAGTTTGTTTTGTCCATGCAGATATCCATTGAAACTGGATAATATAAAGGCTCCACCCGGTAATTGCCGCTATAGTGGCAGTAGCAGTGCCAGAATATCCGCGAATCTTCGGAGACCATATTGGTGGACCAAAAATCAATGTCGACCAAGGCTTTCCAACTCATTGAATGCGAGGAATAAGTGGCCAGCTTCTCCTGGCGGATTTGCTGCATCATCTGCCAAAAGGTATTGCTGGTCGCGGAAATGCGGGAAAAAAAAGGCGCTTCCCATAAATTATTATGATAAACGGGAATCGGCTGGTAGCTCGCCAAGCGCGGATTTTCCACGGTTAAAAAAACGTGGGTCAGCCGGTAAAAGTAATTTTTGAATACTACCGTATCAATATCAAAAACACTGGCGATAATATTATTTTCATCCAAGCCGCTGTTGTCCAAGTATTCCCTTTTAACCGCCCGGGCCGCCCAAGTTTGGTTCGCTCCCTTGCCCTTTAGTTCTCCTTTTATTCCGTCAGGATGCGCAGTAAATAAAAAGTGCCGGAATTTTCCCGCGTATTCCTCTTTTATCCGCCGGCACATTTCTATTTGCTCCGAGCCGGCCCTTTCCTCAACGGTCAGGGCCACTATTATCTTTTCCGCCGGATAGCCGCTGTTAACAATAGCCCGCAATGAAGCCTCTATGATTTCCCGCCCCTCTTTATATACCGGAAGAATAATCAAGTGAAAAATATTACCCCAATTTTTTAATTTTTTACATTCCGCTTCCTCGTTAATTTTTAAATTTTGTTTCATTTTGCGGTAAGCCGCGACTAAATGCAGGCTCAAGAATAAAACCAGCAGCAGCCAGTAGACATCAAAAGCAATAATAAAATAAGCTACCCAAACCGGCTGCAGCCAGGAAAACAGCGTTAAAATAAATAAAGTTCCCCAGGCCAAAAAAGCCGGTGCTATTTCCAGAGCCCGATATAAAAAACGATCCCTTCCCTCGAGATCATTGGCTGACGCTACTTTTAAATAATTAACCATATAATTATTAGCCGCTGGCCGGCAACTAATTAATTTTAATTACCTTTCCCTCCTGCAGCTTGCCATTTTTTTGCTTATTATAAAAATTCTTCGCGCCTTGGCTGTCTTGTTTATCAAAATTTTTCCGCGCTGGATTAGCGTCATTTATTTTTCGGCCCTTAAAATCAACCGCTCCCTGGCTCATCGCCTCATTTAAAGAAACTCCGACATCCTCCAACAGATTATTTTCTTCTTTTTCTTCTTCGGGCTTCGGGGCCGCTTGGCGTACCGGCATGCTTTCCCATCTCCTCTTTTCTGCTCCCCCCCCATCGTTTTTTCTTTTTCTATCTTTCAGTTCCCTATTCCTCGGCTGGCCGGAATTTAAATTGTCTTTCCGCTGGGTATCTTTGTCTTCATCATCAAGCAAACCATGCCAGCGCATTATTTTTTCTTCCACAATACTCCTCTCCGAAGCGTATCTTTCACGCGAAATTTTTATTACTTTCTGTTCGTTATTTGTCTCTTCTTCCAGACCCTTCGGCGGCAAACCAGTCGCGGAAAAAGGGTTGGATGCTATTCCGTCAATCATTAACTTAATATAAAAGTTGTATTTTGGCAAATTAACCAGATCGCCCTCTTCATATTGCGGCTCAAATTCCTTTACCAATACCTCCGCGTCAGCCGCTCCCACCCGAAAAACAACTAAAGTGCCGACGTTCCCCTGAATCGCCGCCCAGACATCTTCATCTAATTGGGCAATATATTGGTGGGCCATAATTAAATTAAGGCGGTATTTCCGCGCTTCGGACAGAATGTTGGCGAAACTGGTAGTGGCAAAATTCTGGAATTCATCGACGTAAAGATAAAAATCTCGGCGGTCGTTTTCTCTTATGTCCACTCTGCTCATTACGGCCAGCTGCATTTTAGTGATCATCATTGCTCCCAGGAGAGCGGAGTTATCTTCTCCAATATGCCCTTTGGAAAGGTTGAGCAGCAATATTTTTCCTTCATCCATGATATTCCGCAGGTCCAGACTTGATTTCACCTGGCCGACTATGTTGCGGATGAGCGAACTGGATAAAAACTGCCCGACTTTATTTTGAATTGGCGAAACCGCTTCCGACGCGAATTTATCCGCGTAGCCGGCGAACTCATTAACCCAAAAAGCTTTAACTACTGGATCCTGTATCTTCTCAATTACTTTTTTGCGGTAAACTTTGTCGGAAAGCATTCGGGTTATCCCCATCAAGGTCGAACTCGGGTAATCCAGAATGGCTAAAATGGCGTTGCGCAAAATATACTCCAGGCGGGGTCCCCAGGAGTCCGCCCATAGTTTTTGAAAAATTCCGATCAGTCCCGAAGCCACTAAATGGCGGTGCTCTGGAGAAACTTTTTCCACCACGTTAAAAGCGATGGGATATTCAATATCCGCCGGATTAAAATAAATAACATCATTAATGCGGTTGGGCGGTATGTACTTTATCACTTTTTCCACCAAATCTCCGTGCGGATCCACGACTGCCACACCCCTACCCGCTTGAATATCATTAATAATCATATTCTCCTGCAGTACTGATTTCCCCATGCCGGTCTTTCCAATAATATACATATGGCGGCGGCGGTCGTCTACTTTTATGCCAAAACGCTGCGGATGGTTGCGAAAATTGGTTTCGGCAAAAATTGTTACTGAATTATTTTGCATATTTAGAATATTTTTCTGCGTTTTTTATTACCCGATCGGCAGATTATCAGGCGGGGCCTCTTGTTTCACGGCGGCTCCTGTTTTTATGCTGCCGCTTTCTATGCTGAATATCTCTTTCTCCTCTTTATCAGCAAATGACGCTTCGCCCGGATTGATTATTTCTGAGCTTAAATCGCTGGTTGAGCCTTCCACTGGAAGATAACTGGGCGCTTCGCTTTTGCGGCTGGGTATTTTTTGCAGCATCGGCGCCTTAACCGCCAGTTCAATCGGGAAATACCATAGACTGGCCAGCTCCTCTATATTTAAAACTCCCGGCAAGCGGCCCAGCCAGTTGCTGCGCGATTTATAAGCCGCCATTATCCTGTTTTTACGGACGGCCAGGCGCGATTCTTTCCAAAAATAGCTTGTCTTTGTGACGGTCTTTTCCATATCCGGCTTTAACTGGTTTAAGTCCTGTGTGTTATATTGTTTTATAACGCCCACGAACGAGTTGGCCCGCTTGCTGTTAAAGACTTCTTTCTCGGCGATATAAATAAACCTTATTTTAACATTAAAACCAATTTTGGAAACTTTCTGCTGAATCGCCTCAATCCTTTTCTTCTGAACCGGCCTTAAGTTCATCATGTTGACATCTTTTTCTTCCGAATCTTTTTCTTCAATCTCTCCCCACAGCGGGATGATAAGCTCGCTAAAAAAAGATAGCGCCTTTAAAAAGCTGTCAAAAGTTTTGTCCACAATATTCTTTTTTCCTTTTATCTTTTCGCCTATAACCCTGGATATTTCTGACGACGCCTCCGCTTCCCACTCTTTGCCGATTGGGGTGACAATAATCTGATACCAGCATTGTTCGCCCGGCCGCAAACTGCTAAAAAGCTCCATTAAGGCCGCCATCGGATCTTTAAATTCTCCGGTAAACTGATGTTCAAAATCCAAATAAGTCCTGATCGGATAAGCGCTATTACTTGGTAAAATCCACTCGCCCCCCCAAATTTCGTAGTTTTCATCGGGAAACCGGTCAGGATACCCTTCGGTATAATCATTAACTTCAGCTATCTCCGCGCTCGGATACTGGGCGTAAACCATTGCTTCCATCATATCTTTATATTTTTTTTCCCCTCTCATCAGCATCTGCGTGTATCCGTCTATGCTGACTATCTCAAAGCTAAAACTACCCTGCGTTTTGCCCTCCCAGTAATCTTCAATTAAGGTATTGGTGCTGTGCGCTCCAGCCAGATGGGCAAACATATTTTCTACCGCCCGGGGCGACTGCTCGTTGCCGATGGGTATATCAATCGCCAGGAGGACAAACTCCCGCCGGCCTCCGTATTGATTCTGGCGGTAATAAACCCAAACTTTAAAAATACCCCAGAGCAGGACAAGGGCGAGCGGTATCCAGCCGAAATATAAAAAAAACTTAGCCAATAAAATATCCGCGGGCATTTCAAAGATTGCTAATATTTTGTCTAGGTTGATGACTACATCCATGTTCAAAAAGATTTATACATGTTAAAACCAACATCAAACCCTTAATACGAATACTTCCTGCAGATTAAACTGTCGTCAGATGAATGCGAATGCCGCAAAAATATATAAAATTTTTCGTGGCATTCGCATTCATTTGAGTTTTTGAGTTAATGTAGATACGTACAACGGATTTGCATTGATGGTTCGCGAACGGTTTAAGTAAGCGCATATTTTCTTGAACATATTATACCACATTTTTATCTTTCTACACAAATAAAAAATGCCCTGAATTAACAGGGACATTTTCTATTTTTATTTATTGCGCTAATTTGTATTTTTCACTCTCTTTAATAAATTTTTCTTTGTTCATCAGGGCTAAATTAATTGTCGCTTTTTTTACTAAGCGCTTTTCTAAGACGCGTTCTGTTATTTCATCTTTGCTTAAGGGCTTGTCTGTTTCTTTTAAAACTTGCGCGACCACGTCGCTGACGGTCCCATTATCGTATCCCCACTCTTTAAGGGCATAAATGCCGCGGCCGATCAGGACGTACTTTTCATCAAGAATAAGCTCATTGTGGACGGTAGCCGCGTTAGCTTTCTTATGGTCAAATGACATTTTATTAATTTTTTCGGCAATCTCCTTAAAATGCAGCGGCTTGGCATGATTTTTCATTACTAAATATATTTTGTGGTTGACAGTTTTGGGAGAGACTTCCGGCCATTCGCTAATGCCCCAGTAGCCGTATTTATTCTGCCGAAGGTTTTTGCTGGAGCGAAGCAAGGAATATAAAGCTTTGTTTTCGTTTATAATCTCGCCTTTCTCTTTAAAGTTATCATTTTTTATGACGCTGCTGATATCAAAATTATTGCTCGCCTGGAAACGGCTCTCGTGCTTTTTGTATATTTCGCTTTCTTTTAAAAGATTGATTATTTCCTCGGTGAGTAAAATTCTTTTCAGTTCATTTAATTTATCCAATAAGTACTGCAACGTTTCTTCCAGATGATCGATTGAAGCGAATTTAAGCTTCCATAAATTGTCATAATGGGAATTTTCCTTTACATGGTCAAACTCGTCGGAGAGTAATTTTGTTAAAATAAAGGCATAACGGTTCTTTAAAACCTCAAGTTCGGATTTCTGTTCTCCATTAGCCAGAAGCGAAAGATAGCTTAAATTATCAATTAAATACTGATGCTCCATTATACCGCCGTGCTCTTCCAGCAGGCTGTTTATAATATTCTTTAAACTGGCGGTGTATTTATCAAATTCGGCGTGTTTCCTGATTTTGTCAATAGCGCTGTTTTCAATCTGGCGGATGCGCTCGCGGGTTAAATTATATAAATTGCCGATTGATTCTAAAGTAACCTTTTTATTATTTTGCAAACCAAAACGCTGGGATAAAACTTCCCTTTCTTTATCCCGCAATACGCTAAAAAGCATATCTACAATAACGCCGCTATCTAAAATAGCCGCTTCCTCCCTAACGGAATTGTCTAAAATTGTGTCTAAAATTGATTTATTTTGCATAAAACTAATTTCTGCCAAGCATGAAAATTAGCTTATTTAGCTTATTAAAAAATTCTTATTGCTAACAATATATCATATTTTCTAAAAATAGTCAAATATTTTAATTAATTTCAAAAAAAATAATCTAATTTTAGCCTATTTATGCTACTATTTATCTAAAAAGCATTTAATGATTTAAGCAAAAATTTGACAAAATAAAACTCTCTCCTTATAATAAAATTAGCGCTCTTGTTTAGAGACTGCTAACATATTACTCTGTTCCCTTTTTCCATAAGAGGGTTAGGGTGAGAAAATTATGTTCAACAAATTAACTAACAAATCGCAAGAAGCGCTGATAGTGGCGCAGAATATAGCTTTGGAAAACGGCCAGCAGCAAATTTCAGCCATCCACTTGCTGTTCGCTTTGGTTATCCAGCCGGACAGCTTAGTAAAGACTATTTTGGATAAACTTAACATCAGCGAGGACAAGGTAAAACACCTGATAGCCGCGGAAATTGAAAAATTGCCGAAGACTCCGATTGAATCAACCGTCGGAACAATCCAGGGAACGCAGGAGGTGGCGCTGGTTATGAATGAAGCGAAAAAAGAAGCGCTAAAAATGAAAGATGAATTTATTTCCACCGAACATTTATTTATGGCTATTATGCTGGTTAAATCAACTGCCCAGGATATCCTGGCAAAATTATCCGTTAATTATGAACCGGTTCTAAAAATTCTAGCGGAAGTGCGCGGCAACCAGCGGATTACCGACCCGGAGCCCGAGGCTAAATTCCAGTCCCTGGAAAAATACGCGGTTAATTTAACTAAAATGGCCCGCGAGCAAAAGCTTGACCCGGTTATCGGCCGGAACGATGAAATCCGCCGCATTATGCAGGTTTTATCCCGCCGCACCAAAAATAATCCGGTTTTAATCGGCGAAGCCGGCACCGGAAAAACCGCGATAATTGAAGGCCTGGCACAGCGCATTGTGGCTGGCGACGTGCCGGAAAATTTAAAAAATAAAGAATTAATCAGCCTGGATCTCGGCTCCCTCTTGGCCGGTGCCAAATTCCGCGGTGAATTTGAGGAACGGCTGAAAGCGGTGCTAAAAGAGATAAAAGCCCAGGAAGGAAAAATAATTTTATTCATTGATGAACTGCATACTTTAGTCGGCGCCGGCGCCACTGAAGGGGCGCTAGACGCCTCCAACATGCTAAAGCCAACCTTAGCCCGCGGCGAACTCCACGCCATCGGCGCCACTACCACTAAAGAATACCAGAAATATATTGAAAAGGACGCAGCTTTGGAGCGCCGCTTCCAGCCGGTTTATGTTAATGAGCCGACAATTGAAGACACTATTGCCATTCTGCGCGGCATTAAAGAAAAATACGAGGTCTACCACGGCGTCCGCATCACGGACAAAGCGATCATCGCGGCGGCGGAGCTGTCTCAGCGCTATATTACCGACCGATTTTTGCCGGACAAGGCGGTGGATTTGGTTGATGAGGCCACCTCGGCCCTGCGCATGGAAATTGATTCTATGCCGGAAAATTTAGACAAGCTCAAGCGCGAAATCACCCGCCTGCAGATTGAAAAAACCGGCATTGAAAAAGAAAATAAAAACAACTCGGTCAATAATGACGCTAAGAAAAAAAATGCCGCCACTATCCGTAAAATTTCCAAAAATCTTTCGGAATTGAAAGAGGAGGCCAACCAGATAGAAATCCACTGGAAAAACGAAAAAGATGTTATTGGCGCCATTCGGTCCGATAAAAAGAAGATTGATGAATTAAAGCAGGAAGCGGAGCGGCTGCAGAACGCCGGCGAGCTGGACAAGGTGGCGGAAATAAAATACTCTAAAATCCCCGACGTGCAAAAAAATATTGAGGCTAATGAAAAAAAATTGGCCGGCATCCAAAAAACCGGACAAGCAATTCTCAAGGAAGAGATAGACGAGGAAGACATCGCCCTGGTAGTTTCCCGCTGGACCGGCATTCCGGTCGCCAAGATGCTGGAAACAGAGAGTCATAAGCTGGCGAAGATTGAAGGCGAGCTGAAAAAACGTGTGGTCGGGCAGGATGAAGCCATTAAATCAGTAGCTAACGCCATCCGCCGCTCCCGCGCCGGCATTAATGAAGTTGGCAAGCCGATCGGCTCTTTCTTATTCGTCGGACCGACCGGCGTTGGTAAAACAGAATTGGCCAAAACCCTGGCTGACTTAATATTTAATAATGAAGACGCCATTATCCGGCTGGATATGTCCGAATATATGGAAAAGCATTCGGTCGCCAAAATGATCGGTTCCCCCCCAGGCTATATCGGCTACGAAGAAAGCGGCCAGCTGACCGAGAAAGTCCGCCGCAAGCCGTACAGCGTGGTTCTGTTTGATGAAATCGAAAAAGCCCACCCCGATGCTTTCAATATCTTATTGCAGATTTTAGACGACGGACGTTTAACCGACTCCAAGGGCCGGGTAGTTAACTTTAAAAACACAATTATAATTATGACTTCCAACTTGGGCAATAAAGTTATCCAGGACTACTCCATCGGCTTTGCCGACCACGGCGAAACCGAAGCCCAGGCCGATTCCATCCGGGAGAAAGAAATGCGGGATAAAATAATGGAAATTTTGAAAGATCACTTTAAACTGGAATTTTTAAACCGGATAGACGAAATTACTATCTTTAAGGCGCTCCCGGAAGATGTTTTGGCCAGAATAGTCGATCTGGAATTGTCAAAGGTCCAAAGCCGCCTGGCCGCCAAGAATATTAAGCTGCAATTCAAAGAGGGTATTAAAAAGCTAATCGCCAAAAAAGGCTTTGACCCGACTTTCGGCGCCCGCCCCTTAAAACGGGTGATTCAAAATATGATTTTAGACGAGCTGGCGCTGGAGATTATTGAAGGCAGGATTAAAGACAACGATAAAGTGGAAATTATCTTGGACCAGAAGGATAAAATCGCAATGAAGGTTAAATAAAATAAATATAAACAATAAAAAGACGGGTTTTAAACCCGTCTTTTATTTATTAAGATAGCCGAAACTAAAACCACATACCCAATTCCCAGTGGATGGTTAAGATACGGACTAAATATGCTTGTCACTATAATCATTACTAATCCAGATAGTAAAGCGATACTGAAGAGGGCATCTAAATATTTAATATTAAATATTTTATATTTAATATTTTTAATTCCATTAACTGCAATGACCCCCAGCAACACTAAATAAGCGACTAGCCCTAATAATCCCAGCTTCAGCCAAATATCCAACCAACCCCACTCAAAAGCGTAAGTCGTATATTCCCCGCTCGGATTCTGTTCTAGGACACGGGGATCTTCTGTGACATAAGTGACAGTCGCGCCAAATCCTTCTCCCTGCAGCGGGGCTTTTTTAATTTCAGAAAGAAGTACCGGCAATAAATTCCAGCGGCTGGATCCGGCCGCGTCGCCTAAGGTACTCGCCCGTTCGGAAATTAAGCTGGCGGAAAAATTAGCGTTCGGGTTAGGATAAGGAAATTTTATAACTCCGTAAATTAATCCCACGCTTAAAACTCCCGCTGTTATTAATGTGCCAATCTGCCACAAGATTGCCCTCCACTCTTTATAAAAAAATATTATTAAAATAAAATAATAAAATAACAAACCAATAAATAATCCGACCCAAAAACTTCGGGAAAAGCTGATGAGTATCGTGGAAACGCAGAGCAATAGAGCAATAGAGCAATAGAGCAATTCCTTTTTTTTGCGTTCCAGCTTATAGAACATCAACAACGATAAAAAAATAAAAAAACCAATTAAAACATAGATGTGGCTCTGGAAAAATACTCTGGTAAACCCGCTTTCCGTTCCGGTAATCTCCCCCACTCCGGTAACCCGCACCCAGCGGTACACTTCATAAACTACCGGCAGTAAATTATGGGAAAAACCGTAAACTAAAAACAGAGTCTTTGCCACCAGCCAAACTATGGCCGCGGAAAACACAATGAACAAATCGCGTAAAAACTGTTCACTCCTATTTTCACTGTTTTGGAATACATACAGCACAGGAAATAAAATGCCAAAATAAATCCAGCCGTTGAAATCAAAAAATATGTCGCTCAAATTATTATGGCGCAAATAGCCGTTTATCACTCCCCATCCTAAAAAAATAAAAAGCACCAGATAAAAAATATTTAGATTGTTTTTTTGCCTTATTCCCTCAAACTTTTTTTTCACGTTGTCCGAAAAATTTTTAAAGTCGCCGAAGTCTTCAAACACTTTCTTGCTTTTTAGAATATATTTATCCACCTCCTCATTAATGTCAAAACCGCTTTTAGTGCTGGCCCATTTTAATAACACCTTGCCCAGCCAGGCCGACATTACCACTAAAAACAGCCCTATGCGCAAAGAAAACTGCGTTCCTTCGTATTCATAAAAAAATAAATATCCCTTTGACCCGATAAACAGCTCCGCCAATAATATTAACAACCCGTATTCCAGTTTATGGACTGTTAATAATAAAGTAACTGCCAGTATCGTGAAAAATGCGACTTCACGCAGCTGCGGATAATAAAATCCGGCGAAGGAAAATGCTTCGACTAAAAAAATCAGCAGAAAATAGAGGCGGAGTTGTTTTAACATAATGACAAAATTTTCAATTATCAATTTCCAATTTTCATTTAATTTTCAATAACCAATTATCAAATGTTTGAAAATTAAAAAATTGGAAATTAATTGAAAATTGATTATTGTAAATTGAAAATTTATAGTTTGGATTGGGTCTTAGATCTGATTTTAAACAATTGTGCAATCCACGCTAAAATCAAACTATCTACACTTGCTCCCCAAAGTAGAAACCAATTAAATCGGTTGTGATACTTTTTAAAATAAGTAAGCAGGCCGCGGTTAAAACGCCTTTGCTTCGTAAACCCCATTTGCTGGGCAAAACTCCTGCCTTCGTAATGAATGACGCGGGAAATCGGCGTGTACATTATCTTCTCGCCCATCTTCCGCAAGCGCTTGCATAAATCAAGGTCTTCCCACCAAATAAAATAGTCTTCCGACCAGCCGCCTATTTTTTTTATTATATCACGGCGGGCGAAAATGAAAGCGCCCATAATCTGCTCCACCTCCTGCTCGCGCGTATAATCAAAATCTTTGGCTAAATATTTCTTTAAAAATGGCGGCCGCCAAAAATAGTGCAGTTTGTATAAAATCCATAATTGCGACCAAAAAGTCGGGTCCCGTTTTATATTTGGCTGGCGATGCCCGTCGCCATATTGCAACTGGCAGGTGCAGACAGCGGCTTCTTTATTCTCCTCCAGATAATTAAACAAAAGTTTGGGCGTATTTTCCACCAATTCCATATCCGGATTCATAAAAAGAACGTATTTGCCTTGGGCCAGCGCCAAACCTTGGTTATTGGCCCGGGCAAAGCCGGCATTGTTCTGGTTTAAAATTATATGCAGATTTTGATAGCTGAAAGTAAGGGCGTTGAGCATCTGGGGAGATCCGTCAACGGAAAAATTATCAACTACTATAACTTCATATTCCAATCCTTGCGCAAATACAAAAATAGACTTAAGGCACCGGTGCAGTAAGTCGCGGACGTTCCAGTTTACGATTATGATTGATAAGTCCATAACTTATTGTCATTCCCGCGAAGGCGGGAATCCCGTTAAGAATAGCAAAACTAAAATTGACGAGATTCCCGCCTTCGCGGGAATGACAGTGTTAAAATATTTTATGTTTTTTCTTTATAATTTCCATCGCCTCTTTATACTTCTTCACTTCTTTCATCCACGGCAACCAGCGATAAACAAACTTCGGCAGCCAATGCGACATCGTGCCATGCGCCGTTTGCGCGGTAAATAAAAATTCCGGGAACCAAACGCCCGTATGCCCTTGTGCAAGCATTGTCAGCCACAAATCCCAGTCCTGCAATCGTTTAATATTCTCATCCCAGCCCGGAAAATGCTCCCGCCGGCATAGTGACGTAGTGTGAATATATGGCATCTGTTTTAGTTTCTCCGCGTCAAACGGCCAAAGTTTAAACTTTTTTTTGCCAAAAATAAATGACGAATAAGCGTAACTTGCCTCCGGATTATTTTGTAAGGCATCGTGCATCTTTTCCAGCATTTCCGGCTTACCCACCAAATCAGCATCCCAAAATATTATAAATTCACCAAGGGACTCTTCCAGTCCTCTATTTCTGGCTGCATTCGACCCCATGTTTTTCTGCTCTATTACCTTATACCTTATATCTTTTACCTTGAATTTGGAAATAAATTCATCTACAATCCGCCCGCTGTCATCCGTACTTCCGTCGTTCACAATAATCACCTCATAATTTTTGTAAATCTGCTGTAAAATACTCCCCAGACATTGCTTTAATTCTTCGGATTTGTTATAAACTGGAATTATTATGGAAATCAGATTGTTTTTCTGTACTATTGACATTTTCTATATCTTATGTTTATATATAAATAATCTTAAGTTCACTATAAAAAAGAAAGGGAAAGATCCATGAACAGAACATTTGATTTTATCTATGTGATGTTAGGAAGTTTATGTATTGGCGCCGTGGTTGGTATTTTATCGAATTTTGCCGGAGTACCAATCTTAACAGCCTTAAAATGCGCGGCGCTAACGTTTAGCGGCGTACTGATTATAACATCATCATTACATCAATGAATTTTAGTTTTGCCGCAATATCCTGTTCGTCTCGCTAATTTAACAGAACGAACGAGAATTGCGGTTTTTTTTATTTTAAAAATATTTTTTATATTAAATTTTTTATTATTGTTAAATTTCTATTTAATTTCCGCTTAATTTCTGTTTAATTTCTTTTACTTTATTTTCCCAACTAAACTCTTTCACCCACTCCCTTCCCTGCTCTCCCAACTTTATACGCAATTCATCGTCTTTATATAATTTTATAATAGCATCGGCAATTTCTTCCGTGTTCTCCGGATTTACCAGCAACCCGTTCACGCCGTCTTTAACCGCGTCCCGCACTCCCCCGCTGTCTCCGGCGATAACCGGCTTGCCGTGCGCGTTTGCTTCCAAATACACAATGCCAAACCCCTCAAAGTCGCCGTCCATGTCTCTGCTCGGCATAATAAATATATCGCATAAATCGTACCATGCTTCTAATTCTTCGTCATTGACATCAGTTAATATTAAAACATTATCTTTAATATTTAATATTGAATATTTAATATTGTCTAACTCCGGTCCGTCGCCTATTATTATATAAACCAAATTTGGTACCTGCTTTAAAACTTCCGGTAATGTCTCTATCACTTTATCATATCCCTTCCGCTTTACTAATCTTCCTACCTGCAATAAAATTTTTTTGCCTTGCAAATTATATTTCTTTTTCAACTCATCACTTCGTACTTCAGACTTCATACTTCTTACTTCTATACCTGGATTTACCACCGCCACCTTGCCGCTATTTACAATCTCGCCCGCTATTTTCGCTGCGTAACTGTTGGCGCAAATTATCTTTTTAGCGTCTGCCAAAATCCGGCGTGCCAGCCATTTTTTCCGCCGTGACTTCATCGCGAATGTCAAATCCATGCCGTGCAGAAATACCACATAATCAAATTTAATTATTTTCCGCAATAGCCATGTTACCGTGCCTAAAGGCAAAATGTGCCCGACCAGCACAGTTTGTATCCGGTGCTTTTTTACTGCCTGCCATAAGCGCCACAGACTAAAAATCCAATGCGGCTTGAGTAATTTTTTCCCTGTTAGCACTTTTATGCTTTCATCATCCCAATATTTTACAACATTGCCGTAGTAATTTGCTACTCCGCCCTTGAACGGAGGATATTCAAGAGTAAAAAGAAGTGTCTTCTTTTGTTTGAAAATTGGCTCATTAATCATTGAAAATTGTTTGAAAATTGATAATTGAAAACTGAAAATTACTGCTTATTTCCCCACAAAAGAATCCTTAATACTGATAAAATCCTCCTTAGTATAACCTTTTATAATATAGAGAAATGCAAAATATACAAGACCGCCCAGGGGAATAAGAAGCCAAATATTAACAATGTCCCTTAAAAAAAATATCAGCCCGCTCATTACGGCAACGGATAAAATGGATTTAGCGGCCGCTTTTACTATTATAATCGGGCGGTAATTTATAATCCGCGGCACCCAAAGCATGCCTAAGAGCAGCAGCAGAGCGTTCGTTACCAATACCGTTATACTGGCGCCCACGGCCTGATAACGCGGTATCAGAACCATATTTAAAATAATGCTGGCTACCAGGACAATTCCCATATTGGCGCTGTTAATCCTTTGCCGGTCGCAGGCGTTTAACAGGGATCCGACCGGATAGCTGGTAAAAATAAAAACCAAACTGGCAATAATAATCTGCAAGGGCAAAACTGATCCGGAATAGCCTGATTTAAAAATTAAAATTATATCCTCCGCCAAAACAATAATCCCCAAAGAAATCGGCAAAGCGATAATAATAAGGTAATTCATCGCCCGTTCGAAAGATTTAGCCAACTGCTCTTTGTTTTCGACATAATAAGCGCTCATGGCCGGATAGAGCGAAGCCACAAAGGCCAGCGGCAGAAATTGCAGGGCGAAGGTAATTTTAAAAGCCACGCTGTATAGGCCGACATATATATCGCCGGCGAGGAGCGACAATAAAATGCTGTCAAAATAAGTGTAAAACCTCTGAAAAATTCCAAACAGGGCGAATGGCAGAGCCATCTTTATTATATTTCTTGTCAATTCGCCGTCAAAGCGCGGCCAGATGCTTAACTTCCATTTAAATATAACCAGGCTGCCGGAGTATAAAAAATTTATCACGCTGGCAATGGCCATCGCGCTCATCAGCCAGCGCAAACCCATGCTTAAATTTAAAAATATCAACCCGAAAATTAAAACAATCAGCTGATATCCGACCACGGCGAAACTTTCCCATTTTAGGTTATGGAATCCCCGGCTGACGCCAAAAAATACTAGAGTAAATGAATCTAAAATCATGGCGATTGATGAAAGATAAACCAGGTCCCTGGTTAATTCCGGATAGTTCATCAGGTTAATTAAAACAAAAACAGTCGCCAAAGAAAGAAAGGACAAAACCAGCTTCAGCCCGATAATATTGCACAGGTATTTTTCCGCCCGCTCTTTTTGCTTGGCGGTCTCGCGAATTAAGACTGAAGACATGCCGATATCCACAAAAATAGCGAAAATAGTAGTGAAAGAAACGGCAAAATAATATTTGCCTAAATTTTCCGGTCCGATTCCCCTGGCAACAATAATAAAATAGCTGAAAGAAATAATCTTTTGCAAAATCAAGGCCAAAGTAAAATAGCTTGTATTCCTGGCTATATTTATAATTTTCATACTTTAACTTACAATTAATATTTGATACCCGACATTTGACGATAAAAAAAATATCATGTGCCGGGTGTTTTTATTATACCTATATTTACTAAAAAAACAAAACCCTGAATTTACAGGATTTTGTGTTAAATATCAATTGTCAAATATTATCTCTTGCTCCACTGCCCCGCTCGCCTGGCTTTCTTCAACCCTGGTTTTTTCCGTTCTTTTTTGCGAGGATCGCGGGTAAGAAGACCTTCTTTTTTTAAAACCGGCTTTAATTCCTTATCAATATCCAATAAAACGCGGGCCATCCCGTGGCGCGCCGCTTCCGCCTGGCCTTCTTTGCCGCCGCCTTTTATTAAAATTGAACAGTCAACTTTTTTCTCCAGTCCGGTTAATTTTAACGGCTGGGTAATCGCTTCATAATGCTTCGTTTCAGAAAAATACTCAGAAAAATTTTTCCCGTTAATTATAATAATTCCTTTGCCGTTTTTATATAAGCGCACTTGGGCAACCGCCGTCTTTCTTCTGCCAATGGCGCTGAAATATTTTCCTTTAAATTCATTTTTATTTTCTTTGTCGATATTTACTTTATCCATATTTATGTGATCTTTAATCTTTTAATCATCTCGCTCCTTAATTTATTTTTCGGCAACATATTCCAAACCGCTTTTTCTAAAACTTCGGCCGGATTTTTGGCAAAAACATCTTTCATTTTATCCCGCTTTAAACCGCCGGGATAGCCGGAATGCCGATAATAAATTTTTTGCGCCGGCTTATTTCCGGTAAACTTTGCTTGTTTTATGTTGGCTATTTCCACTATGCCGCCTCCGTCTATATTCGGCTGGAATTCCGGCTTGTTCTTGCCGCGCAAAATCATTACAATCTGGGTTGCTAACCGGCCGATTGCTTTGTCTTCAGCGTCAATTTTATGCACTTCTCTTGTGACTTTCTTATTATTCATCATATTATTATACTAACTCTATCTGCGCCATCTCGGCGCCGTCGCCCTGCCGATGGCCAATTTTGATAATTCGAGTGTAGCCTCCCTTTTTGTCTTTATATCTTTTGCCTAAAACCTCCATTAATTTCTTAACGGCCATTTTTTGCGGCAGTATCTCGAGCAGCTTGCGTCTCGCCGTCAGGTCGCCCTTTTTGCTCGCAGTAATCGCTTTTTCCACCACGGAACGGACTACCTTAGCCTTCGCCTTTGTAGTTTTTACTTTTTCATACATAATAACGCTTGACGCTAAATTTCTTAACATCATTTCCCTGGGCTGTTTTTTTCTGCCTAATATTTTCTTCTTTTTCTGATGGCGCATAGATAAATTTATTTACTTTTTCTTGTTGTTCCGGTTATTTCTGGCTTTTCTCTTCCGGCTCATTTTTTGAGTCATCTTCTTCTTTCTCTTCTTTCTTTTTTTCTTTTTTCTCCTTCTTTTTTATTTCTTTCTTCTCCCCGACTTCTTCTTTAGCTTTATCCAGTATAAAAGAAAATTGTTCCACTAAAATATAAGTTGCTTGCTTTAAGGCTTCTTGAAAAGTTAAGCTGCCGTCAGTCTTAATATCTATAATAAGCCTCTCCCAATTGGTCATCTGCCCAACCCTGACATTTTCAATATTAACTTTTACCGCCCTGATGGGGCAAAAAATAGAGTCAACTTCTATGTAGCCGACTTCTTTTTCCGGAGTATTCCGTCCCTCAATAGGCAGATAACCGAATCCGCTGGTTGCATAGATATCAATTTCAAAAACTCCGCCGGCATCGGTAATTTCGGCAATGTGCAAATCTTCGTTGATAACCTCGACTTTGCTGTTTTTCGCTATGTCCTTGGCTGTAACTTTCTTTTTCCCTTTGGCTTTCAGCTCTAATTTAATGACTTCTCCTTCTTCGCCAAAAAATTTTATCCTTAAATTTTTTAGATTCAAAATTATTTCCAAAATATCTTCTTTGATGTTCGGAAGAGTGCTGAATTCATGGTTGGAGCCTTTTATTTTTACGCCGACCACCGCCGCTCCCGGCAATGAAGACAATAATGCCCTTCTTAAGCTGTTTCCCAATGTTGTGCCATATCCGGGATAACAGGGCTCAATAATAATCTGTCCGGAGTCTCTCTCTCCAATTTTTTTAAATGTTACCTTTTGAGGCAAAGCTATTTTCTGCATATATACCCCACCCTTACCCTATCCCTCAGAGAGAGGGAGTAAATAAGAGTGTTATTTATTAATAAATATAATATGAAACTATTTTTTACCTTATTGCCTCTCCCTCTGGGAGAGGCCTGTCTGCTCGCCTCGCTGAATCCGCCAGCTGGCGGAGAAAGCGGGCCGGCAGACAGGGTTAGGGTGAGGGTTACCGCCGCGAATAATACTCAATAATAGCCTGAGTGCTAAAAAGCCGCTCAACATCCGATTCTCCCGGCTGGTGCAGCACTTTAATTTCCGACTTTCCCGTATCTAAATGCAGCCATCCTGGTATTTTATCCATTTTTAATTCAGTCAGCCGTTTTTTAAAATATTTATTCCCGTCGCTCCCTTTATGCAATGCTATCATATCGCCAGTCTTGAGAATATATGACGGTATATTGACTTTCTTGCTGTTGATCAAAAAATGCCCATGATTAACCAGTTGGCGCGCCTGGGAGCGGGTAACTGCCAGGCCGGCGCGATAGATAATATTGTCAAAACGCGTTTCCAGCAATGTTACCAAATTATTTCCGATATCTCCCGGCATTTTTTCGGCCTTGGCAAACGTAAGGCGGAATTGCTTTTCCAACAGATTATAAACTACTTTGGCTTTTTGCTTTTCCGCCAGCTGCATGCCGTATTCAGTGGTCCGGGGACGGCCCTTGGGCCCGTGCACTCCCGGAGGATAATTGCGCCTGCTAACCGGACACTTTTCTGATTGGCACAGTTTTACTCCCAAGCGGCGGCACATTTTATGGGTATATGATTTCATAATTTATAAAGCATTAATTAATTTTAAACTCTTCTGGGTTTGCGCGGACGGCAGCCATTGTGAGGTATGGGGGTTATATCCTTAATTGCCAAAATATTCAAACCATTGGCATTTAAGGCCCGGACGGCTGATTCCCTGCCGGTGCCTACTCCCTTTACAAATACCAAAACATCCCTTAAGCCTACTCCCTTGGCTTTCTCTATAGCCCTTTTAACAATCATCTGCGCCGCGTACGGAGTCGCCTTTTTTGGCCCTTTAAATCCGTTCTCTCCGGCATTAGACCAGGAAATTACATCGCCGTTCTGATCGGTCAAAGTAACAATAGTATTATTATAAGTGGCATTAATATAGGCGCAGCCGCTGGTTACGCTCTTTTTTTCCTTTTTCTTTCTCTTTTTGCCTTTAGCGCTTTTTGTTCCGCCCTTTGAACTTTTTTCCTTTACCGCTCCTTCTTTCACTTCGCCGGCATCTTCCGCTAAAACGGCGCCGGCGGATTCTTCCTGTTCCAAAGCCGGGCTATTTTCTTTCTTTTTGTTTTCTTCTGCCATATTTAAATTAATTATTATTTATATTAGGTTTTCTGAGCGGATATTTTTTTGCCCGAAGTAGCTGTCTTCCGGACATTGCCTCTTACGGTCCGGGAATTGGTTTTGGTTCTCTGCCCCTGCACCGGCAAGCCCTTGGAGTGCCTCTGTCCCCGATAGCAGCCGATATCTTTTAACCGCTTAATATTGGACATAACATCCCGCCTCAAATCGCCCTCTACTCTATATTGCTTTTCAATAATGCCCCGCAGCTTATTTACCTCTTCTTCGTTTAATTTATTAACCCTGGTATCTTTATTTACTTGGGCTTGATTTAAAATTTTATTTGCCGTATTTCTGCCAATGCCAAAAATATAAGTCAGGGCGACCTCCACTCTTTTATCATTGGGAATTGTGACTCCGGAAATTCTTACTGCCATAATTTTAATTACGAAGTACGAAGTATGAAGTACGAATTCTTATTTATTCACTTCGTAATTCGAACTTCGTACTTAATACTTCGTTAACCTTGTCTCTGTTTGTGTTTAGGATTCTTGCATAAAACACGCACCCGCCCTTTGCGGCGGACGACTTTGCAGTCTTTGCATATTTTTTTTACGGATGATCGCACTTTCATATTTATAAACGGTATGTTATCCTCCCTTTTGATAAATCATAGGGGCTTATTTCCACCTTTACCCTGTCGCCCGGAAGAATCTTAATTTTATACATTCTCATTTTCCCGGAAAGGTGGCAGAGAATTTCATGGCCATTGTCCAAACGTACTAAAAAGGTAACGGCTGGCTTTAATTCCAAAACCTCCCCCTGCTCTTCAATAAAATCTTTGGCGTTAATAATTGAATTTTGCTTCTCTTTATTTTCTTTTGCCATTAAATACAATAAAAAACTCATAAAAATTTCATCCCGAATAAACGGAATAAATTTCTATGAAATAATAATATTTCCTGACTTTTTAACAATAGTAAAATTATTATATATTTTATGCAAAAATATGTCAAGTAAAACAATTTTTGATCAAAAAAACAGTTTATTTTAATAAATCCAGCACCTTGACCGCAGGGTATTAAACCCTGCGGCAAGAATGATAATAGCCCT
>PFAR01000035.1:20285-21594 GCA_002773655.1 Candidatus Falkowbacteria bacterium CG10_big_fil_rev_8_21_14_0_10_43_10
AATCGCGTCTTTAGTCGGCTGGTCTTCAACAATATTTAGTAACTTTTCATAATGCCTGATAGCCTGGTCCCGGTCCCCTACGCTTTCATAAATCAGCGCCAGGCTGTAAATGGCGTTGGCATGGTTGGGCGAAAATTCCAATATATTTTTAAATATAGCTTCGGCAACCTTTAAATCATTGTTAAAACCAATATTGCCTCCGGATGTCTGCTCCCGGGCAACGCTTAAATCTTCTCCCAGCAATTCTTCATCATTATTCCCGGCGGCGGCCAGCTGTTCGCTTTGCTTCTGCTCCAGGCTCTCACTGGAAACCCCGCGGTTAAAGTACATTCTGCCGAGTTCAAACCGATAATCAAGATTTTGCCCGGCCAGCCCAACCGCTTTGCCTAATTCCTCAATGGAACTGTTATAATCTTCAATTTTTTCATAGACAACCGCGATGCCATAATAAGCCGAAGCAAGGTTTGATTTTTTGTTGATTGCTTCTTTATAAAATTTAATCGCTTCTTCATAAAAATGCTTTTTTTCCTCGGCCGATTCTTCCCGGCCCGCGTAAGCCATATTAATTAAAGCTAAGCGGATATAAGAAGTAGGGTTGTCCGGCTCAAGCCCAGTCACTTCGGTATAATACTTTTCCGCCCACTCTAACGCTCCCTGGACATTATAAGCGGCCGCGTTTTCATAAATCAAGGCCAACGATTCTTTATTCGCGGCGTTATTGGGAGACAGTTCGGATGCTTTTTTCCCGGCTAAAATAGCCGAGGTTAAATAATCGCGGATCAGTGCCGCGCCGGCCGATTCGCCTTTAGCCGCTTCCTGATTCGCCAGGTCCATATATAATTTTGATAACCGCAAATAATACTGGTCTTGGTAATCAGCGGTGGTAATTGCCCGGTTTAAGTACTGGACAGCGCTTTCCGCGTCGCTGGCCACGGCTTTATTGGCATAAAAATCAGCCAAATATATTTTAAAGCCGCTGGTAAAAAGAATAACCACTCCGGCGCTGACAAGCAGAAACAGCGAGGAAAGCGCCAGAGCGTATTTAGGCGAGGAGCGGAATGACAGCTTTAGCTCTTTAAATTTTTCCGGATAATCAAGGATTATCAACGAAACGGTTAAAGCCGTAAAAATGGCAATCAACAAAATAATAGTCCCAGAAACCGAAAAAAACATGGCATCAATTGTTAAAACAGTCAATGAAGAAAAAGCGGCCAGCAAAAAAATTTTTATATCCTTATTTTCCGACTTAGTTAAGGCGATAAAGGCGATGCTGATTAAAATTAAGCCGATTACCACAAAAGAGAAAGCG
>PFAR01000035.1:21617-22889 GCA_002773655.1 Candidatus Falkowbacteria bacterium CG10_big_fil_rev_8_21_14_0_10_43_10
ATCATTAAAATTAAAATCCACGCCGCGATATTTGACAAAGGAATAATCAAAGGTGGTCGGGCCGCTGCCGAAAAGCGGATCATGCTTTAAACTTTCCTTAGCCACCCTCCATGACAGCTGGCGGGATAAGCTGACCTCAGCCGGCAGCTGCGCCTTAACCAGATTAAAATTCCCCCCCACCAGCAAAATAATCAAAACTAAAAAAATAACTATAGGAAAAGCCGTTTCCGCCGGCTGCATGCGCGCGATTTTAGAGAGAACAAACATCAGCGTAATGACCATCCCTAAAATAGCGGCCGGCCAAAATATAAAATTATTCAATAAAAACAAAAGAAATAAAGCCGTTAAAGTGGCTATGGAAATCAGCACTACCCAAAAAATTTTCAATACTTTAGCTGCCAGTGAAAAACTCTCTTTTCTGGCAATAAAAGGCACGGCGATTGACAGAATAGGCAGGATACTGGCGATATAAATGCCGAGCGAGGAGGAGTTGCCGATAGGGTTAAAGGAAACAACCTTTGTCATGGCAAACGGCAAAATAAAAATTCCGGAAATTTGCAGCGCCGTGTAAGCCAAGACAATAAAAATTCCCGTTATCATCGACCAAAACAGGACTTTCATCCTCTTGTGGTCCATATTATTAACCAATAGATAATAAAAGGCGGCGTAAATTATAAAAGCAATGAAGCTTTTTGTGGTTGATCCGTATGACCCGATAAAGCTGGATATCCTATCAACTGAAAAAACCGAGGAGATAAAAAGCAGAACCGCCAAAATAACAATGGGCAAGTCCATGGGAGTCCTGGTTATTTTTAACTCTCCGACCGCCACGCCTTTTGTTATCCAGGATACCAAGCCGATTAAAACCAGTAAATAAAACAGAATGACTTTTTCAAATACAATTCCCTGGGACACTAATCCGGTAAAAAACAGCGGGGTAAGAAAAAAAATCAAAGCGGAGCTGATCGTAATCAGCTTGTCACAAAAACTTACCAAAAATCCTTTCTCCTTGGATGATGATAAAATTTTAACCATAGGTATCTTTATTTAATATATTAATTGTGGATTAATACCATAGTAAATATACCACATTTTATACATGGCAACAAATATCCGAAGCGCTTCTTGTTAAAAGGTAAAGGAGAGGTCCGCCAACCTCGCCTTCTGGTTACTGCTTATTTTTATCCAGCACCGTGCCCGAATACCCTGCGGTCTCTGCCGCAGGGATGAAGGGCTATCATCATTCTTGCCGCAGGGTTTAATACCCTGCGG
>PFAR01000035.1:22911-30209 GCA_002773655.1 Candidatus Falkowbacteria bacterium CG10_big_fil_rev_8_21_14_0_10_43_10
AGTGATAAGAATCGCATTACATTATAGGCGGTGTTCCCATCACCCAAATAGTAGCGTTTGCCGTCGGAAGGGTTAATATACCAGGCCTCGCCATGGGATTCAACTTGCAGGGCGATTCTGCCTTTTAACCGGTCAATTAACCTTTGATTATAAGCATATTTTCCGCTGGCGCTGTTTGGTTTATAGCCGGATAATATCTCCGTTTTATCATCAAAGCCGTCGCTATCGGTATCGGCTTTGTCGGGGTTAGTGCCAAGCGCTGTTTCCAAATTATCCGGAATGCCGTCGCCGTCCGTATCTTTAAGAGTATAAATTTTATCCTGAATGCCTATCGGAATAGTTTCCAAATCTTTATTAGTGATGCCTAACCCCAAAGCACGCATGATATCGTAGGCGGCCAGCCCGTCTTGCATATAAAACTTATTCTCCGAATTCGGGTCAACGTACCAGGCCTCGCCGTTAGCTTCCGTTTGCAACAAAATCCGGCCCTTGACGCGCTCGGACAGCGCTTTATCCACTTTTTCCACGAGTCGTTTTTCCATGTCAATCACTTTTTGCGATAGTTCGGAGATGGTGCGCTCCAGCTTTAAAATAAGACTATCAACGGACTTGCCTGTTTGATCGCCGGCAGTATCTTTCTGACCTGGCGAAACATCTTGAGGTTGGTTTGATTGTTCAATCGCTTCGCCCTTAATGGCTACTTTAAAAAATCCTGAATTATCAAACCTATTGCTGTCGCCGATAAAAAATTCAACTGTCCGATAACTTGAGCCCAGGTTTGCTCTGAAAACATACTGGCTGCCTTTGATATATTTTTGCGGCCAGATATCGGCAACTTTCCGGTTATTGATTTGAAGACCATATTCTTTGGCAGGTACTGGATTAATAGGATTTCCATTATTGTCCGTCAGTATGTAATAGGCGTCGGAAAGGCTTTTACCGTTAACCTGAATTATGCCATCCATCATAATTTCTATAATGCCTTTATACTTAAAACTTGACTCAACCGGATGTTGGGAATCATTAGTAACGGCATTAACAATTAGCCATTCATTATAGCCAGTTGGCAATTTGCCAAGCTGATTGAGATTGCTATAAAATGTTATTTCGCCCTCATTGGCGACATAAGTATTATTACTAATATTATTAACGGTAATTGTTTTTGTATAGGTATTATTGTTTTCGTCTTTTTCGGCAATATTATTATCAGCATCAACTTTAGCCAGCAGTGAATATGTCCCTGGGTTGATATCATCAAATGAAACAGACCCGACTTCACCTGATTTTATTGTCTTGACGCCTGTGGCATATCCCCCATATAAAACAGATACATCGCCAAAGAACGCTTTATTTGTTGTTTCCGTAAGTGCCACGGTAAATTCATCGGAAACAGCATCAGGCCCTAAATTACCAATTATCACTTTTATTCCGCCATCCTCGGCGACAATATCCTTAATAAAAAGTTCAGCCTGCTTACTTGTTTTATTTATCTCTGTAGTAGAGCCAATAGTAATTGTTTTAGTGAAAGTATTATTGTTTTCATTTGACTCATTTATAATATTTCGCGGGTCTATTGAAAATTTAACTGAATTTAATTTGCCATCTGCCTCAATATCAATAAATTTTAAATTCATAGTATAGGCCCGCACATAATTGGAGATATTTGATCCCGCGTATATTTCTGTTTTGCCATTCGCTGTTGCATGCAAAATCCAAGAATCCAAATAAGTATTAACTTTATTTATGTCTTCAATCTCTAGGTATGCAAGTGGAATTCCTGCCACTGGCCAGCCGGATTGCGTTCCATCTGAAATATATGTCTTAAAACTACTCTCTTTAATAACTAAATCCGGCAATCCGGTAAAATTAACACTGCCCTTTAAAGTAGTGAAAGTTTTTTCCCCGCTGTAAACTCCTCCCGTTCCGTCGTTTGCTGAATTTGAATAAACTTTATATTTATACGTTCCGGGCGTTAACCAGCTAATAGTAAATTCATGGCTTTTGGAATTGCTTGAATTTTGATTATTAATAAACGCTTTTTGCCCGTCTATCCAATATATTACCATATCCCTGTATGTTGTTATATTGGTGCTGTATTTAATGACAGCGGATGTTTCCGTGATATTAATCGCCTCCAGATTCTCTATTACTATTAAAGTGTCCGGGTCTCCTAATTCGTCTACTTTTATTGCTTTAGTTAAAATGTTATTACTCTCGTTGCTCTCCGTAACTTTATTATTGAAATCAACTTCAGTTTTAAAGTTATACGTGCCGTTAGCTAATGGTTCGGCATCAACATATATGTTTGAATTAGGGCCAAGCGGACTGTCAGCTGTAAATTCCTGGCCAGTAGTCCAGCTTTTTCCGGAATTCAAGTCTGTTATTTTTATTTGCACTGATTCTGCTAAAGCAGAACTGGAAATATTCTTTATTACCGGAGTTAAGGTGTTATGGCCAGGCCGAATAATTATATCTTCCACTATTAAATCAGGCAGCCCGACTTCAGCTTTCGCGTAAAAATTAATTACGAAAAAACTTGCTGTAAAAACAAAAAATAAACTCGCGTTAAAAATAATCTTATTAAAATTATTCATACTCCACCTTTCCCTGCCCCTTCCCTACTCCGTCATCTTCTAAATTCGTCGTTTTAGCTTTGCCGGTTAAAACGATTACGCCATTAGTTTCTTTATCTTTGGCTTCAACGCGGGGCTGATTTAAGACAGTTAAAATTTTGTTCCGGTCGCTCTCGGCCGGAGTAACGCTGATGGAAAAATCAAACATCGCCGGCTGGCTGACCGCGTCCCAGCTGTTTATTTTCCAGGTTATTTTCCGCTGGCCGGCGTCGTAGCCGACACTGCCCATATTCTCGTTATAATTATTCTCCCACTTTATATTTTCAGGCAATTCGGTGGTTATTTCTATATTCTCCAAATCATGCAGACTATTGGTAAGCGTCCAATAGGCCCGGTAAGTTGTCTTTTCCCCGACTTTCGGCGGGAGCGGACCTTCCCCAATTGATACGTTATTGCGGTCAAAATACCGCAGTTCGCTGGTAAAATTCAGATCGCTGTTGACCCGGCTGGTAATTTGCGCGATTGGAGTGCCATCGCTTTTAATAGCGCTATTAACGCTGTAATCAAGCGAAGCAACCACCCTTAAATCATTAGCCGGCACATCTTTAATTTGATCGCGCGGTTTTATCTTGAGGGAAAATCCAAAGCTGTTTTCCTCTCCGGGGGAAATTTCCGCCAATTCTCCCAGTTCCTCTTTGGTCCACATAATCGTGTCGCCTTTTACCTCGCCTTTGTTGCCGTCAACCAGCGCCCTCCAGTCCACTATTTTAGAGTTGACAACCGCCATAATAATAACATTTTTTAAGCTGGCCTCGCTGGCATTTTTATAATGGGCGACATAATTGAGAGTGTCGCCGAAATTAACCGGCTTGTCGGCGGCGGAACCGTTAACTGACAGGCTTAAATTTAAAGCTCCCTCCGCTACGATCGGCGAAAATTCATATTCATAAAACGGGTAATATTTGATGCCGGCCGCCGCCGCCTGCGGAGCCTCTAAAATTAATTTTATTTTTTCTTCGTTTTTCGGCTGGCTGACATAGGTGCCTTTAATTGCCAGTTTTTGCTGGGCGTCAGTCACCTCTTTAATTTCCCAGGAGCTTTCTGCGCCGGCGGCAACGACAAAATTTTCGCCATGCTCCAGCCTTGCCCGAAAACTATCGATAAAATTCTCTTTCTGCCGGGCGTATGTTAAAATAATTTCCGACTCTTCATTGACATTAAAGAACGAAGACGCCTCCACGCCAGAACTGATTCCGGTTGAAACGATTTTAGTAATAAAATCATCTTCGGCGCTGAAAGTCGAACTGAAATTTTCCGGCCGGTAAGCAATGGCCGCCGCTAACTCCGCCTGGCTTAGAGCCGGGCCGATGATTTTCCCTTTTATCTCGATTCGGGCGCTGCGTTTAGTATCCACCTGCTCAAATTCCCAAATGCTGCTGTCTCGCGCCGGCGGCGGCACAGCGTCAACAAAGGCGAAATTATTCGGGTAAGTAAGGTATATTTCCACGTTTTTTAAATTAAATTCGCTTAAATTTTTATATTGTATTTCATAAATAACCTCCTGGCCGGCGACAACTTCTTCCGGCCCGATAATTTTGAATTCAATATCTTTCGAGTCAAGGCGGCCGCCCTGCTGGAGAATAAAAAAAGATACCCAGGAAATCCCGGCTAATACCAAAAGCAGCGCTAAAAAAGTCCAGGCAATCTTCACCCAGGGATTAATTTCCCGGCGCCTGACATTGATATTATCCTTATTTTGGCCGTTCTTCGAAATAGGCACTAGCGGAGACTCGTCTTCGTAAATTTCTTTCAATTCCTGGTCGATATTATTATCTTTTTCCCGTTCTTTCAATAACTCGCCAAAGCCTTTTTCTGATTCTTCTGTTTTATTTTTTTTGGCATACATAATAATTATTTTTTATTTTTTTAGCCATTCTTTGCTTTGTCTCACTAACAACTCCCCCGCCTGTTCCGGTTCGGCCATTATTTCCTTTACGATTTTTTCCATTCTTATTCTCTGGGAACCTTTTACTAAAATCAAATCGCCCGGCTTAATTCTGTCTTCAATAAATTTTTTTGCTTCGTCGGAATTATCAAAATTAAAGATATGATTTCCATCTGTTCCCGCTTTCTCCGCCGCCCGGGCAATGTCGCGCGCCCGCTCGCCCACGGTAATTAAAATATCAATCCCCAGCCGGGCCGCCTGGCGTCCTATTTCCTGATGGGATTTTATGCTCATATAGCCTAATTCCAGCATATCGCCCAATACTGCGACGCGGCGGCGGCCGGCAGCTAACGGAACTTTGCTTAATAAATCCAGGGCGACTGACGTTGAAGCCGGAGCGGCATTATAGCTGTCGTCTATTATTATACTGTTTTTTATCCCCTTGATTAAATTTGTCCTGCCTTTGGGCGGATTAAATTTTTTTAAAGCCTGCGCCGCTTCAACCATATTTATCCCGTAAATACCGCCTACCGCCACTGCCGCCAAAGCGGCATAAACCTGTCCGGTCCCCAAACTGCGCGGCATCAATATCGGCACAACCGCGCCCTGATAACTGACTTTAAAGCTAATGCCCTGCAAGTTATTTATATCTCTTGAATTTCCACTATAGCTAAAATTCACATAGTCGGCTGTTATATCCGCTTTTTTGTTAAAGCCATAGGTTATTTTTTTGGCCGCAGCCTTATTTTTCATCCCCGCCACGCTCTGGTCGTCAATATTTAAAATCGCCCAGCCGTCTTTATCCAGCCCCGCCACCAATCTTTCTTTTTCTTCTTTAATGTCTGATAGTTTTTTAAAATTTTCCAAATGCACGGCGTCGACTTTTGTTACTATGCCAATATACGGTTTTACAATCTTTAGTAAGTATTTCATGTCTTTCGGACGGTCCACTCCCATCTCTAAAATCAAAATTCGCGGATAGCTTCTATCTCTCAATAAAATTAGCCGGACAGCGCGCAAAACGACCGCCACCCAGCCGCCAATATTTTTGCCGGGAGACTCCGCCCCGATAATAGTCAGCGGCAGTCCGATTTCATTATTATAATTTCCCGAACTGCGCCGTACGTTATATTTGCTTGCCAGTACGGTATAAACCGCCTCTTTAGCGCTAGTCTTGCCCACGCTACCGGTAATGCCGATGATCCTGGGCTTGTATTTCCAAAGGATGAGTTTGGCAAATATTTTTAATTTTAGTTGGAGTAATTTTTTCATAAAATAATCGCGACGCATAACTCATGGCACATAACGCTAAGAGTTAAAAGCGTTATACGTTATGTGGCTACCTTTCTTTCTCTATTTGATAATAGTTTAACACAAACTCGGCAATCTCCCTAAAAAGCGGCGCAACCGATGATTCCGCGTATTTTACGTCTTTAGGGTCCTGCATGTAAGTAATTATCACAAACTCAGGATCGTCAGCCGGAGCGAAACCGATAAAAGAGTGGCTAGTGCGCCCGGAGTAGCCGCGGACAACACTGGAGGCAATTTGCGCGGTGCCGGTTTTCCCGGCCACGTAATATCCCTTTACCCCCGCTGGCTTGGCATGGCCGCTGTCAACTACCTTTACCAGCATGCCGGATAAAAGCATGGCGGTCCGGGGCGATATCACCCGCCTTAACTCCTGCGGCTGGATTTTAATGCGCTGTCCGTCCGGCCGGATTATTTCATCAACTATATACGGCTTAACCAATATTCCCTGGTTGGCAATAGCGGAGTAAGCCATTAACATCTGCAAAGGCGTTGCCGTAATGCTCTGCCCGAAAGAGGCAACGGCTAAATTCAAATTGTCGCCGTGCATCTTGTCGGATAGCGAGTTAATATTGCCAGCTGCCTCCGTTTTCAACTCAATGCCCGCTTTTTCTCCAAAGCCGAAATCGCGCGTATATTTTATAAAATTGTTTATGCCCACTTTCTGGGCGACATAAATCGCTCCGGTATTGATTGAATTTTCCAGCACCTCGGTCATAGTGGCTTTACCATAAACTCTGTCTTCGGCATTCTTAATGGTCTCGGTGGCGATTACGACCTGCCCCGCGTCCTCAAAGGCGCTGTCCGGCTCCACCAGTTCCAAATCCAACCCCATCGCCATCGTCATCGCCTTATAAACAGACCCCGGCTCATAAGCGCTGTAGATGCCAACATTATTAAAAAAATCCAAATCTTTTGTCTGTCCGTAATCATTGGGGTCAAACTCGGGATAGGAACACATGGCGATTATGGCTCCGGTTTTAGGATTTACTATTATAACCGATCCCAAGTCCGCTCCGTGCCTTAGGGTGGCTATGCTTAATTTCCGGCAAGCGACGTTCTGGATTGTTTTATCAATAGTTAAAATCAAATCGCTCCCGTTGACCGCCGGATTAACTTTCCTGTCAGCGGCAATAATTATCTGCCTGGAAGCGTCCTGTTCCGCCTTAATGCTTCCAGCTATTCCGGCCAGTTCTCCGTTAAAAAATCCCTCAAGCCCATAGGACCCCTGGGTAATCGTATTCTCCGGATTTTCCACCACATATCCTAAAATATGGCTGGAAATATTACCCTCGGGATAATAGCGGTAATCGCTCATAAAATAATTCACTCCGTTGATTTTAAGCGCCATTATTTCCTCCAATTTGTCCTTATCGACTTTTTTTACCAGCGGCTCATAAGGATCATTTCTCTTTGATAATTTTTTTAGCAACTCATTCTGATATTCCTTCATTTTCTCCTCTTTTTCCTTT
>PFAR01000004.1:0-1842 GCA_002773655.1 Candidatus Falkowbacteria bacterium CG10_big_fil_rev_8_21_14_0_10_43_10
CTGGTCCAGGCCGTAGTTGAACGAGATGGAGGTGCCGTTGCCGAGGGACCAGGACTGGGGGGAGTGGTTGGGGAAAGAAAAATGCTGGACGGGGACGGGAGCGAAGACTTCAATTAATTGCTTATACCCTCCTCCAGCAGCATTCTCCAGAGCTTTCTGAAAATTGGAGCGTGCAACATAGTAATTATACAAGGCTTGGTAGCCCGGATCGTGAATAACTATGTGGGTGCTGGTATAGCCGTAGGCGAGGACATAGTGACTAATTGCCCTTCTTGTTTGATTTTTTGCTGGATCATGAGGATAATATTGCTCAACATCCACATGACAAATCACCAAACTGCCCCTGTCAATCGCCTGCTCAATACGCGATAACGTAACATTACCTCCGGTTACTAATTCGCTTCGCAAACCGACATGATTTAAAACAGTAGTCATTCGGCTCGCTCCATTTGTTTGGTCATACCGGTCACGATATCCACCAGACAAACCATGAGCTTCACAATACTTCCAACGCGCTTCAGATAAACAACCAATTGCTTGCGCCTCGGGCGGCGAACTGTTAATCGCTGTGCTTAGGTCAATGCCGAGAAAATAATTGATAATCATAGCGTTGACCGCCGGACCGCAATTATCATTAGTATATCCCGGCCAATCAGTATAAATTGGCGCCAATTGGTATTTATAGGCGGGTGCGGGCAATATTCCCGCATCAACGTCTATAATACCTGCGAATAATACAACAATGAGTAATGCGATAGATCTGCGCTTCTGGTTCATAATCGTTGCCTCCATTTCGGTTTCAATTTTACTATTCTTTCTTTTTTGTGAAAGATCAATATTAGCGGAGCTAAATAGCTCGCTCAACCTCCAATTGCATTATTGGGAGTTGATGGTAGATATGTAGCTTTTATGTTTCTGCATAAATTATCGAAAATCTTATCGAAAATCCCATTTAATATAATGTCCGATGGATAAAACTATGTCACATTTTATATACTCATCATCCCTATAAATATGCTCTCCTGTTACACTAGTACATATAGAAGAAGCTCCACCTATATCATAAAGTGGTTCATACCAAATTAGATAATTATTTATAATAGTTTGAGGATTATATTTACATCCACCTTCACATATATCCCAAAAGCTAAAATTTGTATCACTATTTATATCGTATGAACTTGTAGTTACATACCATTTATAAATAGGGAAATTACCAAGGTCATCAACCAGACTTAATACTAATTCATATTCCTGACTTATATTATTTCTATAATTAATACTTGTTTGTGAAGACTGCTCTATTTTTTTAAATTCATCTTGACTAATGTCTGGTATCAACATCTTCGCATAATCTATTTTTTCTCGATAAATATCCTCTAATTTCAACTGGCCAAAATTAGTTTTTATATTGTTTGACTCTTTTATAGATAACTTTAAATTATCTTTTACAATAAAATTCCTTTTAAAATATTTATTACAATAATTTAATATTTCATTTTTTGGAATATCCTCATAAGACTTAATATTATTACAGTCAATCTCATTTAATAATAATTCAATTTTGTTATCTAATATGGAAAAAATAATTTTCTTTTCATCTATATTTTCTTTTACTTCTCCCGCTCCGTTGTTATTATTAACTATTTCTTCCTGCTTCTGCGTTTTCAAGTACCAAACCACCCCTCCCCCGATTAAGACGAGGAGGAGGATGAAGATAATGCTGATGGTGAGGATTTTTTTGGACATATATTTTATTTAACGGTAATTAAACGGAAATTAAACAATAATTAGGCAATAATTTTCGTAAAATTATCGTTAAATTATGGTTCAATTATTGTT
>PFAR01000004.1:1870-6423 GCA_002773655.1 Candidatus Falkowbacteria bacterium CG10_big_fil_rev_8_21_14_0_10_43_10
ACGGAAATTAAACAATAATTAGGCAATAATTTTCGTAAAATTATCGTTAAATTATGGTTCAATTATTGTTTTAATGTTTTTATTTTAATACGGATTGGTAATTTTTCAGCATAAAGATGGCGTCTGCTTTTAGATGATTTCGGACCCAGTCTTTCTGTTTTTCATTATCTATGAGTTCGCCCAGTCCTTGCAACATCTGGCTGTCTTTAATTTTGTTAATGAAAGCGATGCAATCCGGCAGATATTCCTTAACGCTTTTGCCGGTCAGGTTTTTAACAACTTCCGTATTGATATCCCAGTGGTTCTTGGCGAAGTAGTGGATATCAAAAATATCTCGCATGGCGGTTTCGGTTCTTAAAGTCAAAGCCGCTAATTTTCCGCCGAATAAATAATCTTTCTTGGCCGCCAGCATGGAAATACCAAGATATTCTTTCATCTCGTAGAGGTCTTTCATATTCTCTGCCAGCTTTCGGACGTTGATCTCAATTTTTATGTTATGATCCTCGTCGCCGTAGTAGAGTAAAGCAAAAACAGTAAATCGCTTGATGTATTTATCCTTAATCTCGCCGTACTTGCTTAAAATGGCGGCAACCTTTTCAAAGACTATCTTTTGATTTTTCTCGGTCACTTCCAGCAAATCAAAATCCAAATCCACCGAGAACCTCGGCAGGTTATAGAAAAAGTAGGAGCAGGTGCCGCCCTTTAAGCCCAAGAGCGGACTTATCGAAACATCGGCATAAATATCCTTCAAAACCTGACCCATTATTAAATGGTGCTTTTCTTTATTCAGCATATTTTTATCCAGCACCGTGCCCGAATACCCTGCGGTCAAGGTGCTGGATTTATTGAGAATTTTTCTGATACTTATTTAACCTTTTGGCCAATGATTTGTTGTTGTAGATTTTTACCAGCTCGCCGCACTTTTCCCAGTCGATTGATTTCAGATTGTCAAAGTAGTAATTCGGGAATAAATAAATCATATCCAAAAATGCTCTTTCCGGCGTGGCGATGCTGTAATTATCTTTACTGACGATGCCGGTTGAATTAAACAGGACAGTATCTTTCAATTTCCTAAAAGTGATAGTACTTTTATCTATGGTCATCGTTTTCGTCCATTTTGTGGCCACAAAAATTGCCTCGTAGTGCTGAAAAATAACGCCGGCCTCCCGCAAAACAGTTTCGAAGCTGATATAAGACGGGGTGTAAATACTGGTTGCCAGTTCTTTCGGATTAAAGTCTTTATTCTTGGCAAAAACACCTCGAGTCAACCTAACCAAAACTTCCTGCTTCACATAGTAGGCAGTTTTGGCGTATAAGCTCTGCTCGTCATTTATCTCCCAAATTAAAGCCAAATCCTTGCTAGATAGGATTGTTTTGGGAGACTGGTATAATTTGGCTATTAAGCTGTCCATAGTGATGTTATGCGATGGAACTGATAATTACTCGTAGTTCCATTGTATATTATTGACAAAACTAAGTCAAGGGAATGTATTTCAAACAAAAAAATCTCCCCAAAAGAAAAAAGCCGACACCCTAATTTCAAGCATCGGCTATCAACACAATGTTAAAAAAACGTCACCGTTAACTTGGGGTTTTAAAACCTAAGTTAACAAAATCACTCCCCTCCCAATTTGTTCCGATTGTGAAATGTTCCTCAATTTCGAAGTTATTCCATGGGGGTTGACTGCGGGAGACAGTCATCACCACCCGCGAATTCGGCTGGTCGGCTTTCAGATACGCGGATATACTGATTGTGAGGGTTTTTTTAGACATATATTTTATTTAACAATAATTAGGCAATAATTTCCGTAAAATTATCGTTAAATTATAGTTTAATTACTATTATTAACTTAGCTAAAAATAGCGCAAAAGTCAAACGAATATAAACCGCTGCCCCAAACTGCGAGAAGGTCTCAAATCCGCGTAATTATTTTAAAAGGAAACGAAACTATAGTAATTATTTTTATTAACCGCCTGGAAAGAGCTGTTGGGGTAATTACTCAAAAACTCTTTGGGAGGAAGATATTTTTCCTTATTCCATTTAAACTCATAAGCGCGCAACGCGCCGTCTTTTTCTTCAATCAAATCAATTTCTTTCTGGTCGTAGGTGCGCCAAAAATAATAGTTGGCGTAGATATTATGGTAAGCGGACCGCTTCAGGCGCTCGCTAATCATAAAATTCTCCCATAGAGCGCCGGTATCATTGCGCAAACTCATCGGATTATAGTTTTGAATCAGGCTGTTCCTTATACCCAAATCATAAAAATAAATTTTGACCGACTTGGCGATTTCTTTGCGCAGATTGCGGCTGAATGCCCTTAAAGTGAAAACGACGAAAGACTGCTCTAAAAGATTAATGTATTTCTGCACGGTCTGCCGGCTAACCCCTAAATTAACGGCCAGCTCATTATAGGAAACTTCGTTGCCCAGCTGGAGAGCCAGCAGCCTTAGCAGATCAACAATGATACTGGATTTTTTAATGCCTTCAATAGCTAAAATATCTTTATATAAATAATTGGATGAAATTTCATTCAATCTTTCTTTGGCGTCTTCTTCAGAAGAAAAAAACACTTCTGGGTAAGAGCCGAAGCGCAAAAAATTCTCTAATTTCGCCTCAACCGAAAACAAGTCTGAATTTTCTTTTATTTCTTCCGGAGAAAAAGGGTATAAAGTAAACCTAAACGCCCGGCCGGTTAAAGGCTCGCTGGTTTTATTGGCTAAGTCAAAACTTGAAGAGCCGGTGGCGATAATTTGCAACTTAGGATAGGTGTCATGAATTATCTTTAAAATAGCGCCGACTTCAGTGATCTTCTGCGCTTCGTCTAAAATAATTAATTCATAATCCCCTAAAAAATTTTTTAACCTGTCGGCTTCCCGAACCTCCAACCCCTGCTGGACGGATAAAAGTTCGCAGTTTAAATACCGGCTTTTTTCTTTTCTGTTTTCGATGATTTGCTTTACCAAGGTGGTTTTACCGACCTGCCTGGCGCCGTAAATAATTATTATCTTGCCCTTGAATAGCTTATTTTCTATGTTTTTTTGAATAATTCTAGTAAATTTTTGCATATTTTACATATTTTTAATAAAAAATGTAACTATACTTCTAATATTATACTAATTTTTGAATGTTGTCAATAGCAACAATTTTCTATAAAAGGACTGTCACCAATTAAATCTTTTTGACTTTTTATTATTTTGCTAATTTTTAACCAACTTCTTATATAGCTTCACATATTCTTTCGCCGACTTATCCCAGGAAAAATCCGTTTTCATGCCGTTCAGCTGTAATTTCTGCCATTTTTTCGGCTTATTATAATAAATATCCAACGCCCGCTTTAAAACTATTTCCAACTCCTTACTCTTAAATTTCTTAAACACAAACCCATTGGCTCCGCCAACATTTGACATTTGACATTTGACACCTGATAAATTAAAAACAGTATCCTTTAACCCGCCCGTGGCGCGGACTATCGGCACACTGCCGTAGCGCATCGCGATCATCTGCCCCAGGCCGCAGGGTTCATACCGCGACGGCATTAAAAATATGTCGGAAGCGGCGTAAATTTGGCTGGCCATCTCTATGCTGAATTTAATCTGCGCGCTGAATTTTTCCGGATGCTTCTCCGCTAAATTCTTAAAATGCCTGTGATACTGCTCCTCGCCCGCGCCCAGAACTACAAACTGGCAGTCTGATTTTTTTACGATTTCCTCGGTTATCAAATCCGCTCCTTTTTGCCAGACAATCCGCGACACAAAGCCGGCCAGCGCTTTACTCCCATCAACCGGCAACCCGACTTTCTTTTGCAGCCAAATTTTATTTTTCTGCTTGCCTTTTATCAGCTCTAAAATTGTTTTCTTGCTTTCTTGCTGGCCATCCGGTTCAACACTATAATTAAACTTCAAATTTCTGTCAGTTGCCGGATTAAATAAATCCACATCCAGCCCGTTGATAATTCCATATAAATCTTTTTTTCTTTTCCGTAAAATATTGTCCAGCCCGACGCCCAGCTCCGGTTTTAAAATCTCCTCCGCGTAAGCCGGGCTGACGGTCGTAATAATATCGGCCGATAATATTCCCTGCACCATAAAATTAATATCGCCGTCTTTTAAATCGTTAACCACCGGCGCCAGTTTATCAATGTCGTGATCGACTTTTTCTAAAATAACCGGATTCTGTTTCCCTTGGTAATTCAAATTATGGATGATAAATATAATCTTAACGCCTTGAAAAAATTTATCTTCTTTATAGGTTGAGGCGATAATATTTTTTGCCAGTCCGGTCTGGTGGTCATGGCAATGGATAATGTCCGGCTTAAAACGCAAAACCTTCATCGCTTCCAGGCTGGCCAAGCTGTAAAATAAAAACTTTTTCAGTCCGCCCGAATAAACCTCTTCTTTATTGAAATATTTATGATTGGATAAAAAATAAACCGGCACGCGCGACTCGGGCAATAATGTTCTTAAAATCTCAACCGGCTCAATTTTTTTATCGTAAGCGATTTTAAATTTTTTAACTCTTTTTAACTCCCATTTATCGGCGCTGACATTCTTAT
>PFAR01000036.1:0-4542 GCA_002773655.1 Candidatus Falkowbacteria bacterium CG10_big_fil_rev_8_21_14_0_10_43_10
AGCCAGATTTTCCGGCAGATGGCGATAATCTTTTTTTCGCGCTCTTCAGGAGTTAATTTATCGTAAGGGTTTTGACGATTAGGGGCCCCATCATAAGGTATCCGGATAACCCTGATATTATCCCAGTCAATAGGTTTCCTTGTTTTAGCGTTGATTAAAGAAATAGTATTTGGCATTGTTTAGTATACCGGCCAAAAATTCGCCATCAGATCGTCTATCTTGCGGGAAATGAATCCCTGCCGGATATACAGCCTTTCTATGACAAAATAATTTTTCCCGGCTTTTTTCCTGAGCCTTTTTTCCAAAGGAATAAAGAAATAAACGTCGGAGGAATGGACCGGATATTGAACGGGAGAATAATCCCATTCGGCAAAACCTCTTTTATACCGGAACTGAAGAACCATTATCTTTGTCGCCTCTCCTTCCGGGTGGAACATAACGACGTATTTATGAATATAATCCCCCAGCAGGGAAGAGTGCTCGGTGGCGTAGGTAACGATTATTTTTTCTTCTTTGTCTTCAAATCTTATTTTTTCGCTTCCGTTTTTGAAAACTTCAAGCACCGCCTTCCGGACTTTTTCGAATTCTACGCTGTAAACCGCGCCGACAACGCGGAAATCGTCGATGTCTTTGGCCGTAGAAACCAGACCGTTCAGAAAGTAGATATTCGACTTGTCGTTAACCCTTGAAAAGGCGATATTCTGCGGCCCGGCAAGCTCTATCAGGTCTTTTTTCAGTCTTGCCGTAAAAGTAAAGGATATGAATTCCAGAAAATCCACTGACCGGCTTCTAAGGTCATTAAAAACGTCTTCATGGCTTGTTATTTTGAAAACAAGTTCCCCGTTTTCCCCGATTTTCCCTTTTATCTTTCCGATGATTCCGCCGGCAACGATTCTTCCTTCAAGACGGCCTTCAACGGGAATGAAGGAAAGCAAGATGGACTTATAGGAAGTCGAATATGCGTACCATTCGCCTTGGAAATCCTCCGGCCTGGGAATATAAGGTTTGAGTGTTTCTCGGACTACCGCAATAGTTTCCTGCGGCTCGCTGGTCTCAATGACCGCCGGTGAACGGCTGCTGAAAGAAACGATTAAACAGAGAGCCAGCAGGGAAACAACCCCTAACCCTAAAATCCGCGGCCAAAAAGACTTCAGCCATGATTTCAAAACAAGCCAATAAGAATAAATCAGGAAAACAAAATCCGATGCCGATGAAACGTCGACGGTTACGGTTTTTTTGCCGCCGTTGGTGTCAATCTCGATTATCGCGCAATCGCTTGCGCCCGGCGGCAAAGAACCGGTGTCAACCGTTATTTCAATCTCCTGATAATCGGAAGCGTTGATTACCGTTTCCGACAACTTGACCCATGGCTTGTCCGCGCCGATGGTCCCGATCAACGTTTCCCCTCCCTGGTTTAAAACCGTCAGGATGTCAGAGGCAGGAACGCCGGGCCTGAGATTTTCGAATTTGAAATAGTTCTTGTTCACGTTCACAGCCGGAGGGCTATCGGTGCCTGCCTGATTGACCGTCTGGTCGGGTTTTGTTTTTTTGAGCCATTCATCGTACTTTTTTCTTTTTTCCGGGTCTGATAGGACTTCGTAGGCCTCGCTGATCGTCTTGAAGATGTCTTCGCTTTTCTTTTTCAAATGATCGGGAACCCGGTCCGGATGGTATTTCATGGCCTTGGCCTGAAAGGCGCTCTTTATCGCCCCAAGCTCGGCTGTTTCTTTAACGTCCAGAATCTCGTAATAGTTGAAAAATTCCATCAGCCGCCTCCATACCCTATTGCTTTGTAAGGCAGTTTTTCCGCTATCCGCTTAAAGCCCGTTTTTAACTCCGCGTCCCTGACCTTTAGGTTCAGGTCTTTTCTCGAGACCAGCCGCGAAATAAAATCCTGGTCGGCGTCTTCGGTCGAAATGGCCAGAATCTCGATCCTGTTTTTTTTCATTCTGTCAGCCGTATCCAGAGCCGAGGACCGCTCGGTGGGATACCCGTCCGTAGCGATCACCGCACAGCCGCCTTTCCCTTTAAGTTTGGCAAAGGCGATTTTCAAGGCGTCGGTGAGATTGGTTATGCCGCCGGCGGTAAACTTTTCTATCGCGCTGGAAATCGAAGAAATATTGATGGTCGGCTCGCAAATCAAGCTGGCCTCGGTGTCGAACTTTATCAACCCCATTGAATAGCCCTTTCTCAAAGCGGTTCCGGCAAAATCCAGGGCCCCCTGCTTCGCCTGGCTGATTTTTTCTCCTTCCATGCTTGAGGAGCAGTCAACAGCCAGAATAACGACCGGCCGGCCTTCCCGGGAAACAGACGGATTCAGAGGAAGCGGATATTCCTTGCCGTCAAATGATTTGATAACCGGTTTTCCGTCGCGCCCGAAAGACAAAAACCTGTTTTCCATGATTTAGCCCTCCTTTTTGAGTGGTGTTTGAGGCGGTGTTTCCCAAACACCACCCCTTGTTTTTTGAAACTCCTTGTTCCGGTTGAGGTTAAGGACATTTTTTTTCAAAGCTTTCACGCTAGTTTTCCTTTTTTATACCTAAAACCCGTTGTTTCATGAAATCTATAATCATGCTGATTATCTTCTTCACTTCTTCGGGCAGATGATGATAACTGAGTGATAATAAAATAATAATAATTAGAAATGGAAGGAACGAAACGAAACTCCCGACGAAACAGACAGCCAAGAAAAGAACAAAAAACCAAAAAAGGATTTTCAAAATAGTAAACCAAAAAGGAGCATCGCCGGCTATCTCGGATAATTCCTGGCTGCCGCAGTTTTGGCAGAACAGAACTTGCTGCGAACTGACATGGCGGCAGCGCTTGCAGATGCGGACTTCGTAGCTTCGGCCGCAGTATGGGCAGAAAGTCGGTTTTCCAGAGCTCAATCGTTTGCAATGATTACAATATCTCATGTTATTAAGGAAAACATCCCTTCCTTGTTCGACCGGAACCAGATATCCGAGAGGATTTTTTCCGGTGTGATATTTTTCTCGATAGTCAGCCAGCAGAAGCTCTTGTCGGTTGTCTTCTCGATTATCTTCAAGAGGCTCTTTAGC
This sequence comes from Candidatus Falkowbacteria bacterium CG10_big_fil_rev_8_21_14_0_10_43_10, assembly GCA_002773655.1. GTDB lineage: Bacteria > Patescibacteriota > Patescibacteriia > Patescibacteriales > XYC2-FULL-47-12 > 1-14-0-10-43-10. The sequence continues at coordinate 3,060 of PFAR01000036.1, forward strand.
CTCATTAGAGTTTTAGCGATAATTAAAAGTCGGAAATGCCTGAAGCCGAACCGTTTTTCAAGGCAGCCGGACATCCCGAGGTCAAGGTAGAACTTTATTTTCTTTTTGATTCTCTGGCGGCTTTCAACGGAATGGTCCGCTTCGAGAAAGCAGGGATAGTTTTTATCCCCGTATTGGAAAAGAAGGTAAGCGTCAGGGAAAACCCTTTCTTTTTCGGTCAGAAACAAAGGCGGCTTGTACTTCCAGACATCAAGCTTGACCCCGGGCTCAAATTTTTTAGCCATTTCCAGAGAATACCGGAATCGGTTTGTCAAAAGAAAGTGCGAAATGAAGCTGTCCCGGGTTTTTAAGGCTCGCTCCCTTTTTCTTTTAACCTCTAAGGGCTCTATCCCCATAAGAGACGAAAGTATTTCCGGGGCTTTGGGTCCGGGGAAATGGAGTATTTCCCGGGTGAAGCTGTTTATGAAAAGTCTTCTTGAAAGCAGCCTGCCGTCGTAAAGTTTCCGCAGCCGGTCGTTGGTTCTTTTCTGGGAACTGAAGCCGCAGAGCCCCCTCGCCTGGACGCTGGTCAAAAACCGGTAGCGGAAAGCGTTTTTGACAAGCTCGGCATCGCGCGGCTGTAAAATCAGGGGATTTCTCGTTCTTCTCAAAGCCCTACCATTCATCTTCTTCGCCTCCTTCCGCGCCGGATTGCTCCCGGCTTTCTTCTTTGATAAGGCCCAGATTTTTATGCCGCTCAAAAATTTCTTTCTCGATTTCCTGAACGGGCCGGGCGTAATAAGAAAGAGAAAGATTTCTTAGCTCTTCAATCGTCTTTTGGTCAACTTCCACCTCTTCCGGCAGAGGCAACTTGACCAAGCGGTGGGGCTTGCCTTTGATTTTGAAATAAGCCTCGCCGACTTCCAGTTCGGTTAATTTCCTGGTCAGGAATTCTTTGGCATCGGGGTTTAACTCCTGGGACAGAATAAAAGCGTCGCTGTGATTCACCCGGAAAGCTGCCATCATCTTGCTATTGCCCAGAATCCCCTCTATCAATTTCCGGCTGATCTGATAGAGATTCTGGTGGGCCATCCGCATGAACACCCGGTACTTCCGGGCTTCCGAAAGAATCGTTTCCATGTCGGAAACCTCTTCGCTGACGAAATTCTGGAATTCGTCGACATAGACATAAAAGCTTTTCCTTCTCGGGTAGGGAATATCAGCCCGGGTTAAGGCGTTGGTCTGAAGTTTAGCCAGAAAAAGAGCCGAGATCAAAAAAGCGTTGGACTTTAATTTCGCTTTGCTTAAATTAAGAACAACCCATTTTTTCTTATCCATGGCATCACGGAAGGTAAAGCTGCTGTTCTCCTGACTTATTAAATTGCGGATAGCTATATCGCCGAGAAATTCCCCGATTTTGTTCAAACTCGGGTCGCGGTAAATCGTTTTTTGCGGCTCGGTGAGCATGTCATACCTGTAAACCCAGTTTCTGGCTTCCTGGTTC
>PFAR01000036.1:4572-5886 GCA_002773655.1 Candidatus Falkowbacteria bacterium CG10_big_fil_rev_8_21_14_0_10_43_10
CTGTCGGCCCAGCGCGAACGGAAGATTTCCACCAGTTCGAGAACCGTGGAATAAACCGATTCGCCTCTTTGGATTTCCAGAGGATTGAAGGAAGCGATTTTATCCAAAAAGGGTTCGACAAGAATCAGCCTTCTGGCTATGATCTGTTTTTCCCTTTCATTTTTGTCTTTGAAAACATAGGCGATAAACTTGATTATCTGCTCGCTTAAAGTTCCGTGAACGTCGAACAGAACGAACCCTTCGGATAAAAGGACGTGCTGACGGATTAAATGCTCGAAAAACGTGCTTTTGCCGGCCCCCGTAGCCCCGAGGATGTAGGCGTGCGATTCTTTTTCGGGCTGGGAAAGATAAATCTCTTCGGTTTTGTTTCGGTCGTAAAGGGCCTGGGCCGTACCTATATAAATAGAACCCGCGGGCCGGTTTTCCTGTCTGGAAAAAAAGGAATCCTGAAGAATTTCGATCGACTTGATCAGGCCCTTCTCAATAAATTTCAGAACCATTTATCCTTTGTTCCTGCGCTTTTCTTGCTTGTTTCAGGAATTCCTGAAACAGCCGTAATACAACGCGCTCCGGCGCATCGCGTAATCTGAAACGGGGTAAAAATATTTCTAATTTCCGATTATGCTTTTCCATTTTTACGTCCTTTTTCGCTTCCAGAGTGCTTGATTTTTTATCTTGAGACCTCTTTCTTATTTATTTTCATTTACCCTTGACATAGCCATATTTAGCAAGGTATACTTATTGGTAGAATATTAAAATAAACACAAAGGGGGCTCATCGAAGGAACTATCCTTCAAAAAAGGAGAGCTTTTACTTGGCGGTAAATGCGTTTCTTCAGGGTCCCCCTTTTATTTTTCTATACTAAGAAAAATAAAAAAAAGAGTTCCTAAAAAGGAACTCTTTATTTTTTTCTATACACTTAACTAAAGTTAAGGTATTGTTTTTCATTTCATCCTCACTTGAGTATACCACCAAATGCGTAATTTTTCAAGAGAAAATTTTAAAAATTGAAAATTGCGTATGGTTTAAAACGTTAATTTGATAAATTTATCTGTAAAACTTCGCTTTTTTAAGATAGCAAACCCCCAGCCCTGCGCTGTCGAACGCGTGGCCCCAGTAAAGTTCCTTGTATCTTCTGTCCTGGTTCAGATAAATCTTGAGCTCCGGATAAAGAGAACAGATTATCTGGGCCGCTTCTTTCTTGCTGGCGTTGCCGTTCCCGCAGACTATCTTTCTTACCGTTCTTGGCGAGAATTCATAGATTTTCATCTTTTCCTTCCGGGCCAGGCCTTTGACCTCTTCGACCATTGCGTC
>PFAR01000045.1 GCA_002773655.1 Candidatus Falkowbacteria bacterium CG10_big_fil_rev_8_21_14_0_10_43_10
CGCCGAAGAAGCGCGCAAACGCGCGGAAACGCTGATGGCGGAAAAACGCGAGGATGTTGATTTTTCCGCGGTGCAGGCGAAAATCGCGAAAGAACTGGCGCGCGTTAAAGCGGTCAGAAGGCACCGCAACCGAAATATTATCAAAACAGATTAGTTAAAAAACTGGAAAAGCGGCGTTTTATCAATTTTAACCGCCGCTTTTTTGCTAAATAATTTTATTTATTTTATGCGAATAAAAACAAACAGGGTAGCAGTAATTGCCGTAGCTATTATTTTATTTTTTATAATGGCAACGCCAATAGGCAGCCGGGCTTCTCTGGAAAGTTCCGGCCAGGCAATAAATTCACTTACGGCGGAGGAATTAGGAAGTGGAAATGAAAGCGGCCATACGGATCCGGTAGCGCCGGTTTTATTGTGGATAGTGGTAATTTTAATCGCGGCTAAAATCGGCGGAGAAGTCTTTGAAAAATTAAAACAGCCGGCGGTGTTAGGCGAGCTTATTTTTGGCGTCTTGGTCGGCAATTTGCATTTAATCGGAATTAACTGGCTTACTCCGATAGCCGGCGATATCCATATTGACGTGCTGTCGCGCATCGGCGTGATAATTCTGCTGTTTATGGTCGGTTTGGAGTCTAATATCAAAGAAATGATGAAAGTCGGTGTGCCCTCTTTATTGGTGGCGACGGTCGGCGTGATTGTCCCGTTTATTTTAGGATTTTTTGTTTCCAAATACTTTTACCCCGAAGCGGTCATGAATGTGCATTTATTTATCGGCGCTACTTTAACCGCGACCTCGGTCGGCATTACCGCGCGCGTATTGAAGGACTTGGGCAAATTGCAATTGCCGGAATCAAAAATTATCCTCGGCGCGGCCGTAATTGACGATGTGATGGGCCTGGTGATTTTAGCGGTCGTGTCCGGCATTATCGCCACCGGCGCGCTGTCTTTATTAAGCGTCGGCGTTATTACTCTAAAGTCCGTAGCGTTTTTAATTGGCGCCATTGTTGTTGGAACCTACACCGCTCCCTGGATTGGCAGGCAAATAGCGAAAATGAACGTGGAAAATATGAAGATAGTCACTGCCTTAATCATCGCTTTTATTTTTTCCTGGGCGGCGAATTTAATCGGTCTCGCGACTATTGTCGGCGCGTTCGCGGCCGGTTTGATTTTGGACGAGGTTCATTTTAAGGATGTATTGCGCAAAAACCATCATGGCGACAAGGTGCCGGAGACGCACATTGAAGATTTAATCCGCCCGATTGCCGCCTTTTTGGTCCCCATATTTTTTGTCTTAATGGGCATTCAGGTGAAGCTGGAAACTTTCGCCAATCCGGCGGTCCTGGGAGTCGCGGCCGGGCTTACTATCGCCGCCATTCTCGGCAAGCAGGTTTGCGGCTTAGTCGTAAAAAAATCGTACAGCCGTTTAGTTATCGGTTTGGGCATGATTCCCCGCGGCGAGGTCGGCCTGATTTTTGCCGCCATCGGCAAGGGTTTGGGCGTAGTGAACGACGCTGTGTTCTCCGCGATTGTCATTATGGTTATCGTGACGACACTGGTAACGCCGCCATTATTAAAAATGGCTTTAGATAAGATGAAAATAGCATAAATTTATTTTTTTAATTTAATTTTTTTATGTCTCATCATTGTAAAAATTTATTAGTGCGTTGCATGGATTTCCGCCTGACGCGGGAAATGAATAAATGGATGGAAAAACGAGGTTATATAGGCGATTGCGATTTAGTTTCGCTCGCCGGCGCGGGCAAAGCGATTGCCGACGGCACGCCGGAAGGCGAAATGCTTTTAAGCCAAATTGCCTTATCCGCAAAATTACATCATTCTAGTTGCGTCGCTTTAGTGCATCACAGTCAGTGCGGCGCGTACGCGGGCGCTTATTCTTTTGCAAACGCGGAAGAAGAAAAAGAAAAACAAGTCTCCGATATGAAAAAAGCGGCCGAAATAATCAAAGCAAAAAATCCGGGCATATCGGTAAAATTTATCTGGGCGAATTTGCAAGATGACGATGGCAGGGAGATTGAGTTTGAAGAAATAGACTAAGATTACAAAAAAAAGTCGAGATAAAATTAAAAGCCTCGACTTTTTTGTTTTTTGTGCTATAATAATATGATTTTGCCCGTGATTTTTGGGCAAAACATCGTTCTTTGGAGGTCTTTGTATGAAGTGCAAATATTTAGTGATTAGTTGTATGGACCCGCGTATCCGCGAGCAAGAGCTTTTTTGGCTAAAATCACGGGGTATGTGCCCCTATGATTTACTTTCTTTTCCAGGTTCATCAATCTGGATAGCGAAAGCTGGGTGGAAGAATCAAAAACAATGGATGGCATGGATAGTGAAGCAATTTATATTTTATTGGATTGCGCTTTCCATTAAGTTTCATGAAACAGAGATTATTATTATCAGCCATCATAAGTTTTGCGGGGCTTATAAATGGTGGCACGGGGAGCTGGAGGGAGAGAAAGAAGAAGAACAGCAAAAGGCGGATATGCGTACCGCTATGTTGAGAATAAAACAAAACTTTCCCCAGATCAGAAAGCTTATTTTAGTCTGGGGAGAGCTTGAAGATGAAGAGGGGAAAGAAATTGTCTTTAAAGAAATAGAAATGCCAGAGTAATATTTGCCACATGCAGTAGAAACGCAAACCGCCCGGTTTTTCCGAACGGTTTTTTATTTTAGAGTATAGACTTTGGGAATCGGATGAATGAAATTTTGGGCCAGCGAATACGTTAAAGCTCCTTGATAGGGGACTATGATAATATCCCCCTCGGAAATCTTTTTGGCGTAGCAATGATATCCCCACAAATCCTGCGGCATGCATAATGAGCCATAGATTGTGTGGTCGATTTCCTGATGGGAAGGATGAGTTAAATTTATCAACGGGCAATAATCATATTCAAACCTTTCCCAGCCGGTTATATTTATTCCGCCGTCGGCGATTGATTTTTGAGGAGTTTTAACGTCCATTATTTTTAGTATGACATGCATCGCATTATTAGCAATTACCCTCCCCGGCTCAAAGTAGTAGACGCAATTTAAGAGCGGATTAAAATATTTTTTTATCGCGGCAGATATTCCCTGCGCGTATTCTTCAATGGTTATCGCTTCGGTTAGATAATATTTTTCCTTAAATGGCGGTTTTAAGCCAAGGTGATCGTAAGCGGTTTTTAATATTTGCCCCTCTGGAGTTATCCAAGGATAATATCCCTCTGATGAATATGGCCTGAATCCGCCCCCGAGATCAATGAATTTCAACCGTTTCAGCCTGCTTGGTTCCATGTTACCTTTTAAATATTCAGATATTTTTTTTATCGCATTTTGATAAGGAAGAGCGTCTTTATTCCAGCTTAAGTGATAGTGGATTCCCTCAAACAGCAACCCGGGGGTTTTGTCAGCCAATTCCATAAATTTTTTTAAATCTTTTAACGGAATGCCGAATTTATTCCAGTCATCTTTTTCCAGAGTAATTCTGACGCCCGCTCTCATTTGTGCTTTTTCTTTAGCCAGCACTTTTTTCAGCCTGTTTAACTCGGTGAAACTGTCGATATTAACGGTAATAATATCGCTATGCTTGGCTGCTAAAGACAGGGACGACTCGGTTTTACCCGGACCGCTAAAGACAATTTTTTTTGCCCCGGATTTTAAAGCAAGTTTTAATTCGCGTTCGCTTGAGACATCTAAACCGTAGTCATATTTAAGCACCGCTTTAATCACTTCCGAATGATGGTTGATTTTTATCGCGTAGAAATATTCAGAATTTTTAATATTCTCAGAAAATGCATTTTGAAATTCCAAAATGTTCTTGTTCAATTCTTCACTATCCAAAACATAAAAGGGAGTCTGGTATTTTTCGGCTAATTTTAAAAATATGTCCTTTTTATCAATGAATTTTTTAACCAAGTGAGACAGCTCTCCTGTTTGATGATTGGTTTTTTGCCTTAAAACTCTAATAACGTTATTTTCCTCCGCGGAGAGACTTTTAATAGGCATAGGCATTATATTTAAGGATTAATAAATTGTTTAATTGCGTAAAAATTCTTTTTTAAAATAATCATATAATTTTTTCCCCAAATGGTTTAAGCTGCCGGACTTCATATTAAAGAGCGGGAGATTGCTTATTAGTGTCGCTAAAGTAAAATCGCGATCAATAACTCTTGTATCCGACAGTTCATGAAAAAGAAAGAAGCGGTTTTTACCGGAAGTAAAGAATCTCATATCCTCGCTGACAAATTTAATTTTCCGTCCGCCTGCTTCATAAACGCCGACCGGCAATATCTTCCTTATCGGCGTTTTCGCCGGCACGTCGATATCCAACAGCGAACCGCTGAAATTATGCCGGGGCAATTTATTATCCTTAATCCCGCGGTTAGGTATTTTTTGAAAGGTATTTAAGAAAAATTGCCAGGCGTTTTTTCCCGAGGTTAACTCCGCCAAAGAAAAGATTTGCGGCGTGGCGGAAGACAGCCGGGGATTGCATTCCAGGACGTAAGGATTGCCTTCGTGGATTAAAAAATCAATGTTCGCGACCCCGCTGAATTTAGAATAAAGCAATGAATCAATCAGTTTTTTAATTTCCAGGCCGATTTTTTTATTGGTTGATTCGGGGAAAAAATTATCGGGCAGCCACTGAATTCCCAAAAAAGTTTCCGGAAAGCCGTTTTTGTAAGTAAAACATTGGCGGCGCAGGCCGGAAAGAAAATAGTTTCCGTCCGCGTCAATAAAAATACTGATCCCAGCCGAAGGCCCCGGTAAAAACTCCCTTACCAGCGTGTTTTTATAATCAATATCCAGTTTTGGTGATTTATCCGGCTGATAAAACTTCGTGCCAAACATACCGAAGCTATTTTTCTCCTGAACCACGTACGTTTTGCAATTGTCGAGGCGATCTTTTGCCGAGACGGTCCGGGGAGATTCGATTTTAAATTTTTTCAATAACCGGTCGAAATATTTTTTATCCTCCAGTTGTTGCTGTTTTTTCCAGGGAGTAACCACCAGGCGTATTTTGTTGGATTTTGCCCACCGTTCAATTTCTTCGCTGCTTCGGTGGGGGATAACGAGGCATTTAATCCCTTCTTGCTTAAGTTGCGAAACAAGGTCTGTTTTAAAAACGATATCATGAAAAGACGGGCCGGCGGCCGTTTCTAAGCCGTTCAAGAAAATTAATTTTTCCGCCGGGTAATTTTTGGCGGCAAAATCGGCCAAGACTGATTTTTTTACGACAAAAATATAACAGCCAGCCAGATTTTGCTTATCAAGAAAAATCGGTTCAATCATATTAAGCCACAGCGCCATTTTTTGTTTTTTATTCAAGGTAGCCAGATTTTTTTAGAAAGTATTTTATTTCTTTATAAATTCTTATAATATCATTTTCTTTAATTGAATGATTGAGCGGAAAAATTATGAATGATTGATATAAATCGCTGTTAAGTTCTTGAAAGTGAAGATCATCCAATTCCCATAATTTTTCGGCAAAAATATTTTTCGCGATAAGGTGATCCAGCAGATTTTGCTGAATTTTATCAGCGACAAAGAGGGGATAATAATTTATTTCTCCCGCCTTAATTTCGTCGTCGCTTAAAGTATTTATTAATGGGCATTGTATAGTTGAAAAATGCCGATTATACAGAAGGGCAAGATTTTTTCTGCATTCTCTTGTTGCGGGCGCGCTTATTATATTATACAGAAAAAAAGAAAAAAAACCACCCTTAATCGGCCCGCCGCCGCCGCCGATTAAGTCGTCAAGCAACAAAAATATTCTGTCTCCCAGAAGATACAGGCGCCGGGAAGAAAATATGAGAGCGGAGAGATCCAGACACTCTTTCGCCGCCTGAAGAATATGGCATTTTAATTTATAAAAATTTGTTGTTTTAAGGTAGCTGTTTTGAACAGGGGATAAATTGCCGCCGATAATATGGCTCCCCAGGAAAGGCGAATGCTTCCTAATGCTGTCTATGGAAAAAATATTGGCGCCGGCGGGAGCGGCCGAGGGATCAAGAATTCGGTGGGCGTAATCATAAATTATTATGTCGCTTTCTTTTTTAAGGGAAGCAAATTCTTTTTCCTCCCGCGGGTTCAGTTTAAAACCCGTAAAAGAGTAATTTATCGTTACCTTTGGCCTATATTTTTCAAACTGTTTAAAATAAGAATTTTTATCGGTTGAGAAGTCCGGATTAGTCTTATAAAAAGCCAACTTAAGATATTTTTCAAGAAAAGCGAGGGTACTGGGGCAGTAAAAATCGGGCGCTAGGCAATATTCCTTTTGACCCGCTATGCCGTAACAGTCAAATAAATATTTAAGCGAGTCCTCAAAAGACATAAAAAAAAGCCTCCTGTCATAGCCTTTATTTATTCCCAGGCGCCTGAGGCCGAGAGGCGATAATAAAAATGATTTATAAAACCCAATAATCTTCATAAAGTAACTTAACCTATATTGAGGGCGGGGAGGTTACTCTTATTTTTCCCCGGCGAATTTCCGCCCCTCCCCGGGCGGGGTCATCGCAAAAATCCAAATGTCCGCTGTCCAAGTCTGCGTAATCAACCGGCAGACCTAAGGCGATATTGGCGCCGGTCGTGATTGATACGTTTGATTCATACATACAGCCAAGCATAATGATTTTATTTAAACTTTTTGCCAGATGGAAAATTTTTAAAAAATTAACCGGGCCGCCGCATTTCATTAATTTAATATTGACTCCGGCGACATAGTCGTTAGTCAGTAAAAAAATGGCGTCCGCCACGCTTACGGCCGCCTCATCGGCTATTACGGGAATGATATTCATTAAGTGCAGCTCCTTTAACCCGCCTATATTTTTTGCTGAAATCGGCTGTTCAATCAAAGAAATTCCGCCGGTTTTTAATGAAATTAATAATTTTTTTGCTTCCGGCAATGAGTACCCTTGGTTAGCGTCCAGGATAAGCCTGGCCTTTTTAGGCAGTATTTTTTTTACCGCCTTTATTTTTTTTATATCTTCGTCAATGTCTGTTCCGCATTTTAATTTTATAATGGTAAATCCCTCTTTTAATCTTCGCTCTGTTTCTTTGATAGTAGCCGGCTCATCTTTTATTCCGATTGTTATCATTATATCACAATCTTTCCTGTACCCTCCAAAAAAATCAGCCAAAGGGATTTCGCGGTATGACGACCACAGGTTCAAAAACGCTTCCTCAACCGCCGCCTGCGCGGCCGGAAAACTTTTAAAAACGCGCTGGATCTTTTCGTGGTATCCGTACCAGTTATTAATAGGCAGTGAGAAAAAATCATTTGTCAGCTTGCGGCGCAATATTTTATCTGCCATATCAACGCTTTCGCCCGTTACGGCAGTATCCGGCGCGGCGCTGCCCAGGCCGAAGATATCATCCGAAATGGACAATTTCAGTAAAATAACTTCGGCCGTTTCAACTTCTTCGTAGGCTATTTTAAACGGCTCGCGGAAGTGCAGAATTTTTTTTTCAACGGCAACTGTAATTTTATCCAGCACCTTCCATGATTCCCTGCAGTCTCTGTCGTGGGGATGAATGGAAAATGCGTATTTTTCTGCAGGTTTTAATATTCCGCGGTGAAGGTGCCTGGATTTAGTTGTTTTTGCCAATGGCATAGGGCTCCTTGATATTAATTATTCCTTTTTAAGTTAATCAAAATCCCATAGACTGTATCCGGAGCGTACTTTTCCTGTGTCGGCAAAAGCTCTTTTTCATAAGTTTCAGTTAGCGGGTTACCGGGAGAAAAATTAACGTCTTCTTTGCGAATCGGATCCATAGCCAAAGCTTTTTGCCAAACAACATAGCCTTTCGGTATATCTCCATTAATTAAGACTTTTTCCTCGATGGATTTATCAACCATCATTCGGCTTAATTCTTCTACCTTAGCTTGTTCTTCAGGGGAACCAAGATCGCCACGAACGCCGTTTTTAAAACCGCAAAAAAATCCATCGTAACCGTTTTCGTTGCCTATTTTTAACCTGTTGCTTACTGCCTGGGGAACAAAGGAAATTCCCACGAAAGCTGAAACATCTCTTTGTTCAAAAGCTAAATTATACATTTCTTTGTTGTAGCCTTTTTTTTGTTCCTGTCCGTCAACCATAGTTAAGGCCACATAAGCCGCCCGCGAGCCGTTTTCCATCGGCAAAAATTCAATTGCGAAAAAACCGATTATTTTATCCCCTTCGGAAACCACGATTATCCTGTCGCTATGGCAAATATTAAATTCAATCAGCTCGGCGGCGTTTTTTGCCATTTCCGGATTGCCGGCATCATAGCTTCTGGGATTTTCTTTCGGCTCAAATTCATTAAAAACTACTTTGCCGAAAGGCCCGACCATTTTTTCTATTTCCGCTTGAGTCTGAAAAACATCCTTGTCGGTTACCTCAATCATGAAAACATCTTTACCTTTTAATATCTCGCGTTCAGGATTAACCTCTAAATCCTTAATTTCCGCTCCTTTTAAAGAGCACAACTGTTCCTTAACACTTAATTTTTCCGCCTCCGGTTGCAGAGGAGATTCAAAATGCATCATAATGTTATGATTAAAATTTATTAAAGTCTAGATAATTCTTGTTGATAAATTTTTAAGATTTTTTTAGTAAGGCCGTTGGGCAAAATCCAGCCCGGGGTAATGCCCAGATATTTTTTAATCAATTTTTTTTGGTTCCTTTCAAATTTTTTAAGTTTTGTTTTTTTAAACAAATCTATGCTATAGCCAGAACGGCCTTTCAGGCATGCCAGGTAAAATGCCAGCCCCAGCTCTTCCTCCGAGCCGTATGCCGGCGCCTGGGGGTCGTATTTGAAAAAATGTTCGTAAACAGACGCGTGTTCTCGGTCAAACAAATTTTCGGTAAATCCTATTTTTTTTAAGTCTATGTTAAAAGCGCTGCCTAAAGCGAAGATATAGCCGCATTTAACGCAATACTGGCACCAGCGGTTGGTTTTTGCTTTTTCATTGTCAGCCATGCATGACATCTGGTATTTGCCGTACTCCGGATAGCGGCCGTGTAATATTTTAGTTATCGCTATTTCGTAAAGCGGCTCCATAAAGCTGATAACCTCTATTTTTCGTCCCGCGATGAGCGAAGCCAGCAATCCCTGCTGGGGAGTCCAATCACCGTGCTGGTCATAGCCGGCTTTGTATGTCAGCACGCCTTCTTTATTAAAAAAAACATCATTGCATGACTGCTCATTCCCTAAAATTATGTAATCAGCTTTAAAATAGTCGGCTAATGGAACCGAAAGCATGCTATATTCCGTTGTCTGCAGACCCCAGCCCAGCTCCGTTTCCAGATTCCAGTATTTTCCATAACGGAGAATTCCGGGGCCGTATTCTATCGTATAGACTTTTAATCCCGTTTCCGCCTCAAATTTTTTAATCAGCTTTTTTTTATGAAAATATTCAAATTCATTTGCGGGTTCAATAAAATTTACCAATATCGGCTTTATTCCAATCTCGCGGCATAAGGCCGCGCTTAACAAACTCTCTTTCCCGAAGGAAAAGGGAATAATGGCGGCGGGCATGGTTTTTTTATGAAAGTTATTTCGCGCAGTTTTTATTTTATTGTCCGCGAAAATATATTGAGTATTAAAAAATTTTTTCACGTATCCCAATGATGATTTTTCGTCCGCGATGGCGCAGCACGGCATGTCATATATTCCGTTCTTGAATAAAAATGTTTCCGATAGGGGCCTGGCTGTTTGGTAATATATTTTGGTCAAGTCAAACATCTGGGGCAGGAATATGGTTGAACTGTAAGCAGCGTTGTCTTTTAAAGCCTCCTTGGCTTTAGCGGGATATTTTTGCCATATTTCGCGGGGATAGGTTATTGAGAACTCTTTGCCGTTTACAATGACAGTGAGGCCGCCTTTTGTTACTTTAGCGTCAATGTTAAGGCTTTTTAAATTTTTTTTTGCTTCGCGTTTCGCCATTTAATTATTATTAATTTAATTTACATTAAACCGGTTTGCAGATGATAATAATTCGGTTTATTTTTGTAGCGTTTTACGGTCATGCGGATAATTTCTTCCAAAAAATCCCCGTAGTCCATGCCGGCAAGCTTGGCCACCTGCGGCAGCCGGTTTTTAAAATTTATGTGCGGATTGGGGTTTAATTCTAAAATATACGGATTATCATGTTTGTCCACTTTTATTTCCACCCGCCCATAGTCATGGCAATCCAAGATATTATAAGTATCCAGCGCTATCTCCGTAATAAGCGACTCTAATTTTTTATTGCTGCTTTTCGAAGGCTCTTCCATAATGATTGATTTATAAGCCGGATTGTCGGTCCATTTGGCTTCAAAAGAATAGATATGCCAATAATTCTCGGGCAATTTATCAAAAATTGACCGGGATAGGGGCAAAACGCGCAAATCGTCTTCTTCGCTGCCGATTATCGGCACATCATACTCATCGCCGTCAATATACTCCTCCACTAAAGCCGGACTGCCCAGACCGACGATAACTTTTTCCAGCTGCGCCCTGAGCTCTTTTTCGTTGGTTACCACGGAATCGTTGGTAATGCCGATAGAGCTGTCATTATTAGCGGGTTTCACTATCAGGGGATATTTTAATCCGCTATCAATCTCATCATTAATGGAGTAGGCGTAATCCCATTTCGGGGTCGGAATGCCATGGTATGATAAAAGTTTTTTTACCCGGATTTTGTCAATGCATAATCCGAGCGTAAAGGGATTTGATCCTGTATAGGGAATTTGCAGGAGATCGAAAATGGCCGCCGCGTGCGGCTTCAGCAAGCTGGAATTATTAATGCTCTCGCAAACGTTAAAAACCAGATCCACGTTGCTGTCTTTCAGCTCGGCAAATGTTTTCGCCAGATTATTAAAATCAAAGAAAGTAGTTTTATAACCCCTTTCATTCAAGGCGGACTCAACATCCCGGCCGATGGCGGAAAGCTCGGCTTCAATCGCCCCCGTTTCTTCCTGGAATATATTGCCGGCGATGCCGATATGGAGATTTCGCTGGTTTTTTATGGATATTCTCCGGAAGCGTTCTATTTTTGCCGCTCCCTGCAGCAGTTCTTTATTCATTGAAGCCATGGAAAATCTGCTTTTCCTCAATGTTTTACCGATTGAAGAGTCAGGATCGAATTTTGCCACTTCAAATTTTATATCTTTTAAAATATCGTCAAGATTATCTTTCGCGTCCAGCGGATTCTCTCCGGCAACCGTCAGCCAGCCAATATACTCGAATCCTTCGGGCGGAACTAAAACCGCGTCTCCTATTTTTTTATAGAGATGAAATTCCTCCAAATTTTTATTCAGCTTTATTTTTTCCGCTATGTCAAATTTTATTAAAATTCCGGAACTGTCAGGCAGAAAGTAAGCGCCGGAAAGATATTCATACGGCTCTTCCTTTTTTTTAATTTTATTAAAGTATATGCCTAGAGATATTTTAGCCGCGTATTCAATTAAATCGACATGCCACGCTCCCTTCACGAATGAATTGACTTCATCGCCGCCCATTCTTAAATTTACTTCAATCGGCGCCGGGCCGGTATGCGAAATTTTCGCTTCAAAATGTACGCAGCCGTTTTGCACGCCTAATTTTTCCAAAGTAAGCTCCGCCAATTCCAGCAATTCCCCTTGGTTTTTTTTAGGCAGGCTGGACGGAATGGCCTGTCCGGTTTCCACAAAAAAAGGCTCTCTGGTTTTATAGTTATCGGTTATGGACCAAAATTTTATCTTGCCGTTTTGTAATAATATATCAATATCAACCTCATCGCCGTCTATATATTCTTCAACCAAAATATCCAGCCCCTCGCTCAGCGCGGATTCCACTTTGCTGGAGATATTCTTTTTTATATATTCGTAAGTTGAGTAAAATTCTTCTTTATTCTCCGCCTTGACGACAAAAGCGCTGGAAGAGCCATATGTCGGTTTAAGCACCACGGGGAAAGCGAAGTTATCAGCCGCGCAGCTAAGATCCCTGGCGGATTTAATCAGCATATTTTTTGGAGCCTTGATGCCGTTCTCTTCGCAGAATTTTCTGAATAAGTATTTATTGCGGGCTTTTTTGGCGACGGAAAAAGGAATGCCGATAAAGTTGAATTTGTCAGTGATTTTTGAAGTTAAAAGCACATCGTCTTCCCAGAAAGTAAGCGCGCCGTCAATATGGATATGCCTGTTATCCTTGATAAACTTTTCCACTTGCTGCAAGGATTCGGCGTGGTTAGCGGTATCAGCTAATATCCAAGAATCGACATATTCATTGGCCCAATTTTTTTCTTTATTTAAAACGACTATTTTTAATCCCAATTTTTTTAATTTCTGCAGGATAAAGCGTTTTTTAATCGAGCCGGTGTTCACCAGCAGCATGGTTTTCCCCGCGAACGCCCCATTGCCGTTTTTCATTCCGTTGACTTCCATTTTTTCTTTTTTTTCCATAATAAAAAAACAAAAAAGCCGACTAAAAAATCAGCTCTTTTAGTAAGATTATTTTATATTTAAAATACTTTAGATTAAAATTTAAAATTTTTTGTTTGAAACAAACCCCGTCGGAGAGCTGGCCGTTGCCGGTATTTTTCATTTGATATAGTATTAGTTGTTAATTAATAATTTTAATTAAATTATATAACAATTATATTAGCAATTATAAAAAAAGCAATAGAAGGGAGGCTTTTGCCGGCAGGATTTTTTTTTATAGTTGAATAATGTATACTACAGATATATTACTATTGCCATTCTGGGCGGCTGATTAGATTCTTCGCCGCTTCGCTTCTCAGAATGGCAAAAGAGAAATTATGTATAAGTTAAATAAAGAACAACTTAAGGCAGTTGAGCATACGGGCAGCCCATTATTAATCGTAGCCGGCGCGGGCACGGGGAAAACCACTGTTATTACGCAAAAAATCGGTTGGCTGGCGGAGCGGGAGCTCGCCCAGCCGGATGAAATTTTAGCGCTGACTTTTACGGAAAAGGCCGCCGGAGAGATGGAGGAGCGCGTTGATAAAATCATGCCTTACGGATATATGGATATGTGGGTTATGACTTTCCACGGTTTTTGCGAAAAAATTTTACAGCAGCACGGCCTGGATATCGGCTTGCCCACTAATTTTAAATTGCTGAATGAATTCGGCCAGTGGGCTTTAGTTAAGAAAAATTTAGATAAATTCAACCTGGATTATTACCGGCCGCTGGGAAACCAGACAAAATTCATTTCCGCTTTGCTTAAGCATTTTTCCCGCGCCAAGGATGAAGACACAGCCCCGCAACAATATTTGGAGTACGCGGAAGAATTGAAAGAGAATGTTGATTCTATGCTAAGCGGCAAGGCAGTAAAAAGGCGAGGAAATGACAAATTCCCAAAAATAAATTCCAAAGAAATTATAAATTCTAAATTACAAATTCAAAAATATTTAGGTGTTGAAGGCGGAATCACGAAGGAAATTGCGGAACAGGAAATTGCCAGGATTAATGAAGTGGCAAACGCCTACTATGTGTACCAGCAATTATTGCTGGACAACAACGTGTTGGATTTTGGGGATTTAATAAATTACACCCTGAAATTATTCCGCGGGCGGCCGGCGATATTGGCAAAATTTCAGCAAAAATTCAAATATATTTTGGTGGATGAGTTTCAGGATACAAACTGGGCGCAGTACGAACTGGTAAAGTTGCTGTCCCCCCAGGGTAAAAATTTAACCGTTGTCGGCGATGACGACCAAAGCATATTCAGGTTCCGCGGCGCCAGCATGTCCAATATTTTGCAGTTTAAAAAAGATTATCCCGATGCCAGCGAAGTCGTATTAACGCAGAATTACAGGAGTGCTCAGAATATTTTAGATATAGCGTATAAGTTTATTAAGTTGAATGATCCAAATAGATTGGAACATAAATTTAATGAAAACGCAGAGACAGATTTCAAACCTGTCTCTGCGCAAGGAATAAATAAAAAATTACAATCCCAAAATGATATTAAGGGCGTGATTGAAGTTATTCAAGGCAATGATTTGCAGGATGAGGTTAACAAGGTAATAAAAAAAATCGCGGAGTTAAAAAATTTAGATAAGCAATCCACCTGGAACGATTTCGTTATTTTAGTAAGAGCCAACGCCACCGCCAAAGAATTTATCAACGCTTTAGAGATAAACAGCATTCCTTATATTTTTTTAGCTTCGCGGGGGCTGTACAGCCGGCCGCTGATTATGGATATAATTGCCTATCTGAATTTATTGGATAATTATCACGAGAACACTTCGCTTTACCGGGTTTTAAACATCCCTGTTTTTAAATTCAGGCATGAAGAGATAATCGGCTTTCTGCAGCTGGCCAAGAAAAAGGCCTGGTCGCTGTATGAAACTATCAAATATCTGTCTAATTTTTCCGCGGAATCAAAAGACAAGATCCAAAAGCTGATAAATTTAATTGAGAAGCAGACAGCTCTGATAAAGCAAAAAAAGGCAAGCGAAATTATTCTGGCTTTTTTGCAGGACAGCGGCTACGTGGACTATTTGGAAAATTTGGAGGACGAGCGGGAGAAAAAGGAAAATATGCGGGAGCTTAACGCTTTTATTATGAAGCGGGTGAAGGAGTTTGAAGCGGAGGCTGGCGACGCGTCGGTCAAGAATTTTTTGGCCGAATTGAATTTAGAAATTGAATCGGGCGAAGAGGGCAGCTTGTTGGTTGATCCGGATGAGGGGCCGGAGATGGTGAAAGTTTCAACCGTGCACGCGGCCAAGGGGCTGGAGTTTAAATATGTTTTTATCGTCGGCCTGGTTGACTTGCGTTTTCCCACCGCGGAAAGAAAAGACCCGATTTTATTGCCCGACGCCCTGGTTAAGGAAATTTTGCCCAGGGGCGACGTCCATTTGGAAGAAGAGCGCCGCTTATTTTATGTCGCGATGACGCGCGCCAAGCAAAGCCTTTATTTTTCCTGGGCTCCGGATTACGGCGGGCAAAGGAAGAAAAAGCCCTCCCGGTTTTTAGCGGAGATGAAATTGGTTAATCCCGGCGCGGAATTTGAGCAATCCGATCGGCCTGCCGGGCCGGCGGCTTTCGCGCCGCCCGTCGCGCCGCCGCCGAAATTCGTTTATCCGATTCCGAAATTTTATTCTTACACTCAGCTGCAGTCTTACGACAAATGCCCTTATAATTATTATATTAATCATGTTTTGAAAATTCCCAAGTCCGGCAAGCATTTTTTCAGCTTCGGCCAGACAATGCACCTGGCATTGCAGAAGTTTTTTACCTTAGTCATGCAAAGCCAGTCCGCCGCGCAGGCTGATTTGTTCGGGCAGGCAAAAACCGCCGCCCAGACGCGGGCGTTCCTGTCGCTTGACCGGCTGCTTGAATTATACGAGGAATCATGGATTGACGACTGGTATGAGGATAAAGGGCAGAAAGAGAAATACAAAAAAAAAGGGAAAGACATTTTGCGGGAATTCTACCGGAAGCATGATAATAACTGGCCGCGCGTCATTGGCCTGGAACAGGGATTAAGGTTAAGAATTGGGGAATATACCCTTTACGGCAAGGTGGACCGGATTGATGATTTAGGAGAGCGGGGAGCGCAGATTGTCGACTATAAAACCGGCGAAGCTAAGACGGGCGATAAGATAACCAATGAACAGAAATACCAGTTGCTTTTATACCAGTTGGCCGCCACGGAAGTTCTCCGGCGGAAACCCGCCAATCTGCAATTTTATTATTTAGATAATAACAGCGAGGTTAATTTTTTGGGCGAACAAAAAGACATCGCCAAAATGCAGGAATGGGTTCTGAATGTTATCGCCCGGATCGAAACCAGTTTAAAAACAGGCGACTTTCCCCACGGCCCCAACTGTTTCTGCAAAAAGAGCGATGATGTCGGAGAATTCCTTAGCTTATGATTTTTGGCTTATGCCGTTTTATGAACTTAAAAAATTACTGCCTAAATCCATCCGGCGCGCGGGCGTAGGCCGGCAGGTGGAAGCTGTCAGCGCCCTGGAAATTTTCAGCGCGGCCGCCCGGGAAATATTAGGAGAGGAAATAGCCGGCCAGACCAAGCCGCTGTATTTTAAAAACGGAATTATCACGGTCGCCTGTCTGTCTTCCTTAATAATGCAGGAGTTGCAGTACCGCGAAAGGGAAATTGTGGAGAAAATAAATAAACAAATCGGAGAGGATATAATAAAAAAATTAAATTATGCAGCTTGAGTTGCGATTTTAGTTAATTTTTGGTAAAGTGTAAGTAACTTATGACCCTCAAAACATATTTAACTATCATGTTGCTGGCCACGGCAATTTGCTGGACGGCTTGGGCAATCGTCATTAATAGCATAGATCCGGAAACCACCAATATTATCGGCTTTCTGCTTTTTTACGCCAGCTTATTTTTATCTTTGGTCGGCACCAGCGCCATCATTGGTTTTTTTATCCGTTTTGTCGCCCTGCGCAGAGAACTGATTTTTCGCCAGGTGGCGGTTTCCTTCCGCCAGTCATTTTTATTTTCTGTTATCATTATTGTTTCATTAATTTTACAGTCGTTTCAGATGCTGACCTGGTATAACGCTTTGTTTTTAATAGCGGCCTTAACGGTTTTTGAATTTTTTTTGATAAGCTATAAACGCATATAGATAATTTATAAGAAAGAAGTTCCCGAAAATTTTAATGATTTTTTTCATCGCTATTTTTGTGTTGCAGCTAATCGCCTTGATTTTTTTATTTTTAAGCCCGAATGAAGCCGGAGCGGTAGAATTTACGCCGCAAGTGGAAATCCCAAGCGCGGAAAGCGGTTACAGCGGAACAGTGCCGTCCGACATCAGCATGATCGCCAAATACATCAAGGCGGTTTACCAGTATGGAATCGGCATAGTAGGCATTGTCGCGGCGGTTGTCATGATGTTTGGCGGCGTGCTGTGGCTGACGGCCGGTGGAGACAGCGGCAGAGTGAGCGAGGCCAAAGAGTGGATAAAAGCTTCTTTATTCGGCTTAATTTTAGCTTTATTATCGTATACAATTTTGTTAACTGTCAATCCGGATTTAGTGAGTTTTCAACCCATTACGGTTGAGCAGATAAAAAGCACTGGCAGCGAAAATTCGGCAGATGCGTCTAATCAGAATACAAGCCAGAATATAATTAAAAGAACAGAAGCTATTGTTTCTATTGATACAGATTGTAATAATTATTACAAAGATAAAATAGCTCAATACATGAAATTGGCAAAGAATGGCAAAAAAATTACCATGCAAGTTTCTGAGTATGATCCCGGTGCTTTATTAAACGGCAGCACGATTGACGAGACGGGCTTCAAAACTGCGCCAACAAAAAAAATTTGCGTTTTTAAAACAGTGGAGAACGCGGCAAAATAAAAAGTATTTTATTTATGACGACAAATCTTCAAAACCTAAAGCAAGAAATTTTAGAGCGGTTAAAAAAATTAAAAGAAGCATTTGACATAGTAATACAGTTGTAATACAATATCATTATTACTTAAATAATTTAAATAATATGCGCAGTATTTTAAGTTTGTCGTTAGACAGTACAACAATTCAAATGGTAAAAAAACAAAGCAAGCGCTATGGTTTTAATAGCGTGAGCCAGTATTTAAGAAGATTAATCACGGATAATGACGATTTAATTAATGTGGATGAGATATTAAAAGCGGGAGAGGAGGCAAAGAAAGAATACCGAGAAGGGAAAACTATTAAAGCTAACTCAATAGCCGATCTTTTATGATTGTAAAAGACATAGAATATAGTAAAAATTTTTGCAAAGATTTAAAAAAATTACCAATAGAAATAAAAAAGCGAGCTATAAAAATAGAGCGGATATTTAAAGCCAATCCCTTGCATCCAAGTTTGCGTTTGCATAAATTAAACGGGAAACTTAAGGAATTTTGGTCTATTTCAGTAACAATAGATTATCGGATAATTTTTGTAAGAACAGACAACGGTGTTATTATTTTCTTTTCAATCGGCAAGCATGACATCTATGAAAAATAAACTCCAAAATTTAAAACAAGAAATTTTAGAGCGGCTGGAAAAAGCGGCGGATATTTTGCAGTTGCAGGAATTGGAAGAAAAGTATCTTGGCCGCAAGGGCGAACTAACTTTATTACTGAAGGAAGTCGGCAATTTGCCCGCGGCAGAAAGAAAAGAGACCGGCAAGCTGGCGAATGAAATTAGAACAGAAATTAAGCAAAAATTAATAGAAATTAAAAAGAAATTAGATAAAAACATTCATAATGACGAATTTTTTGATGCGACTTTACCCGGAACTAAAATTGCCAGCGGGCATTTGCATCCTTTGACGCAAGTGCAAAGAGATTTGGAAAAAATTTTTTCATCAATGGGCTTTATGATTTTGGACGGGCCGGAACTGGAAAGCGATTATTATAATTTTGAAGCGCTCAATATCCCCAAAAGCCATCCGGCGCGCGACATGCAGGATACCTTTTACATTAATCATAAAAATAAGCAAGGCGAGTATGATATGGTAATGAGAACGCACACGTCAAATGTGCAGGTGCGAGCGATGGAAAAATACGGCGCGCCTTTGCGTGGCGTGGCGCTCGGAAAAATTTACCGCAACGAAGCGACTGACCAGCGGCACGAGCATACTTTTTATCAAATAGAGGGCTTGATGGTTGATAAAGACATTTCCATCGCGCATTTAATGGCGGTATTGCGGGAGATGTTTAAGCGCTTGTTTGATCAAAGCGCCAATATCCGCCTGCGCCCCGGATTTTTTTCTTTCGTGGAACCGGGCGTGGAGGTGGAAATGAGTTGTTTACTGTGCAAAGGAAAAGGCTGTCCGGTTTGCAAAAGAACCGGCTGGGTGGAAATGCTGGGCGCGGGGCTTGTGCACCCGAATGTTTTGCGCGCCGGCGGCATTGACTCTAAAATTTATTCCGGCTTTGCTTTTGGCACCGGCATTGAGCGTCTCGCTATGATGAAATACGGCATTGACGACATTAGATTATTTCACTCCGGCGATTTATATTTTTTAAAACAGTTTTAATGACTCCTACGAATTACGAATAAAATACGAATATACTAATAAAATAGATATAAATTTTATGGGAAATAAATTGGAAATAATAAACACCGAAGAACAGCTAAGAAAATCAGCAGAGGAAGGAAAAAATGTATTAGTAGGTTTAATAAGTGAGGCAAAAGAAAAAGAAGAGCGGGGCGAAAAATTTAAGCCGGAGTTTAAAAAAATAAAAGTAGATAAGTTAGGTGAATATTTAGAAGCGCTAAGTTTATTCAACGAAACGCATCAAGCAGAAAGACAAGCTGAAATTGATGATACATATTATGGAAAATTAAGCAAAAGAGTTGATAGTATGGAAGATGAGAGCCGAGATGAAGAAGGCAATGCAAAAGATAAGAATTTAGATTTATTGTTTCAGTTAATTAGAGAAAAATTATGTGATATATATTTAAAAGTATTAAAGGCTAAAGAAAAAAATAATAAAAAGGAAGGGGTAATTTAATTATGCAACTATCTCTAAATTGGCTCAAAGATTTTGTTAATATTCCAAAAAATATCACTCCGGAAAAACTGGGAGAACTTTTAACTTTGCATACGGTGGAAGTGGAAAGTATAAAAAAATTAGGAGAAAATTTGGGCAACATTGTGGTTGGCAAAATTTTAAAATTAGAACCGCATCCGAACGCGGACAAGTTAAAATTAGCGATAGTTGACATCGGCCAAGAAAAATTGAAAGTTGTTTGCGGCGGCAGTAATTTGTACGAAGGCATGCTGGTCGCCTTCGCTAAAGTCGGCGCTAAAATAAAATGGCACGGTCAGGGAGAGCTTGTAGAA